>CAZDDH010000270.1:0-11169 GCA_964504165.1 uncultured Rickettsiales bacterium
CCCGCGCAGTCGTCGTCGGCGCAGTCGGTGTCGCCGTCGCAGTCGTTGTCGATGCCGTCGGCGCAGTCGGCCTCGGCGACGCAGGCCATGTCATTGATGCAGGCCGCATCGCAGCAGTCCACGTCCCCGTTGCCGTCGTTGTCGATGCCGTCGTCGCAGATCTCGTAGCCGGGGCAGGACGGGTCGCCGAGGCAGTCGGCGTCGTTGCAGTCCTCGTCCCCATCCCCGTCGTCGTCACAGCCGTTGTCACAGATCTCGGTCTGGCAGTACTGGTCCTGGCAACAATCGGTGTCGTAGCAGTCCAGGATGCCGTCACAGTCGTCGTCGAAGCCGTTGTTGCACGAGCTCTCGGCGATGCACTGGGGTTCGGCGGCACAGTCCGGGTCGCAACAATCGGCGAGCAGGTCGCCGTCGTTGTCCACGCCGTCGGCGCAGTTGGACTCCGGGATGACCTGGCAGGCCGGCTCGAAGAAGTAGCACTCGGGATCCTGGCAGTCCGTGAATTGGTCCCCGTCGTTGTTGATGCCGTCGAAGCAGTAGCCGCACTCGTTGGGGCACAGCGCGTCGCACCAGCAGCTCTGGTCGTCGCAGTCGATGGGGCCGTCGTTGTCGTTGTCCAGCCCGTCATCGCAGATCTCGACGCCCATGCAGGCGACGTCGAAGTTGCAATCGTTGTCGTCGCAGTCCACGTCCCCGTCCAGGTCGTCGTCGACGCCGTTGGCGCAGTCCTCGGGGGCGCAGTACCAGGCGCAGTCACTGTCGCTGCAGTCGATGTCCCCGTCGCAGTCGTTGTCGACTCCGTCCTGGCAGTTGTAGCCCTCGTTGCAGCCGGTGTAGTTGGAGCAGTCGCTGTCGCAGCAGTCGATGAACCCGTCGTTGTCGTCGTCGATGCCGTCGGTGCAATTGATCTCCCCGACACACCATGGGTGGTTGGAGCAGTCCGAGTCGTCGCAGTCGATGTCTCCATCTCCGTCGTTGTCGATGCCATCGGTGCACAGCTCACCAGAGCCGTACAAGCACACCCACTCCAGGGCGCAGTCGGAGTCGTCGCAGTCTTCGTCCCCGTCGGAGTCGTTGTCTATGTTGTCGTTACAAACGTCTTCGTAGGGCGTGAAGCAGTTGATGACGAAATTGACGACCCCGCCGAGCCCGGCAGGGGAGTCGACGGAGATCCAGTACGAGTCTCCCGGGGTGACCGGGACCGAGGTCACCGCCCCGATGACCGTATAGATCTCCGTGTTGGATGCGATGGTGTTGTCGCTATCACAGGAGGTGTCCATCACGAAGGTGTCCACATCGACGGCGGACACCTGGGGCAGGATATCGACGACCGTGACGCCGGCCGGCGGCACGAACTCGAAGACGAACTCGGCGCCGTCCTCATCCAGCCCGTCGGTCCTGGGAGTGGCTCCCAGGTAGCTATCCATCCAGTCCGTACCAGAGGCGGTCGTGTCGACGCCGTACCATTGACCACACGAGATGGTGTAGTCCACCTGGGAGCAGGTGGTGGCGTACGTTTCCCCGGGGATCAGCAACAGCGGGAAAACAAACAGCAGCAGCAGGTGCGATGGGGAAAGTCGGCTCATACTCCGCTATACCCCCACATGTACTCGCTGCAGCACAGGCACGGCGGGGACCCGAGGATGCCGACCATGACGTAGCACTTGGTCGTGGAGGTGGGCGGCATCATGTCCATGTTGTAGTCGTTCGTGTAGACCTCGGCGTGGTTGTCCCAGTTGGAACCGGCGTCCGGCCCCGCGGTGATCATGTAGAAGGACCGCAAGTAGTAGTTGGTCGAGTTGAAGCAGAAGAGGTCCTTGTAGCAGTTGTTGTAGTAGCTGCCGTAGAGGGGACAGGGACAGGAGCTGTACCCACCGCCACCGTAGCAGTAGTAGAACATGTGGTAGAGGGTCGCCACGTTCGGGTAGAGGGAGCCGCTGAGAATAACCGGCCACATGTACATCATCCCGGTGTTCCCGTAGCCACCGGTAGCGGTCTCCACCTTGGCAATGGGTGTGCCCAGCACATAGTCCGCCCAGACCATCGTCTCGTCGTAGTCGTAGTAGCTACACGAAGCGTTGCTGTACCAGGTGTAGTTGCCGTTGAACGCCAGGTTGCCGAACACCGAGGAATTGACCTTCCAAGAGTTGTACCCGCAGGTGTACTCCTGGCCCGACCAGTAGAACTTGTAGCAAGCCTGGCCGGCGAAGTCGTTGGCCCAGGGGCTCAACGAATCCCAGTACATCTGCCACGGGTTGTTGTAGCCCGTGACGGCTGGTGTATCCCCCGGGCAGTACGACGAGCAGTAGCCGCCGCCGGTGCCGAAGACGCCGGTGTACAGGAAGTACATCTGTTCGTCAGCGAAGTCCGGATAGGACGCATAGCCATAGGTGAGGAAGTACCCCTCGCCATAGCCGAGGCCCTCGTCGCTGTACCAGGTGCCGTAGTAGTTCGGCGGCACCTCGTCGGCGGTGACCGGTGCTGGCACCATGAATGCCAGGATAAGAAGTGCCGCAGCTGCGACAACGGGGACCTTGAGGTGTGTGCGGGCGGACATCACGGACCTCCCCTTTCGTAAAGTTGGATCTAGCCCTACTTTTTTCTTTCTTTTGATATGAGCAAGAATCGTGCCTGACCAGGCGCCGTTCCCCCGTGACGATCTGCGAACAGAGCCGCAAGAAAGTAGGGGCCGCTATGAAAAATTTTCATAGTCCACGCGCGCGCGGTAGAACACAAAACCTCCTCTTGTAGGCCATCATAACAACATCCCGCCCCCTCGGCGACGGATTAATCGGTGGGCTTGATACGGTCGATGGCGCCACGAAGACGCCAGCCGATGGTCTCGGCGAGCTGGGATTCCAGCCGGCTGCGCTCCTCCTCGAGGGCGGCGATCTGGTCCCGGAGATCCCCGGCGGTGTTCTCGGCTTCGGTGAGGGCTATACGCTTGGCCTCGCCGAGCCGGTCCCGCTCGGTGCGCTGGTCCTCGAGGGCCGCGCGGCTCTCGTCCATGGCTTCGCGGTGGGCCTCCTTGGCGGCCTGGAGCAGCGCCTGGCAGCGGGCAACTTCCGCCAGGGCGGTGCGTTCCGCCTGCCAGGCCCGGTCCCGTTCACCGGCCAACTCCTGGACCGTGGCCTGGAGCTGATCGTGGGCGGCCCACGCCTGCTGCCGGGCCTCCTCGAGCCGCTCGGCCCTGAGGAGCGCCTGGTCGTGGGCTTCCCAGCCCGCAGTACGCTCCCCCTGCATCCGTTCGAGCTCGGCCAGGGCTTGCTCGTGGGCTTCCCAGGCGGCCGTTCGTTCGCCGTGGAGCCGCTCGATCTCCGCCAGGGCGACCTCATGGGCCTTCCAGGCGGCCGTTCGTTCGCCGTGGAGCCGCTCGATCTCCGTCAGGGCGGCCTGATGCGCCCCCCAGGCCGATTCTCGATCCTCGGCGAGCTTGTGCGCCTCTTCCTGTGTTCGTTCCTGGATCCGCCAGGCTTCGTCCCGCTGGTCAGAGAGCGCCTGAGACGCCGCGAGCACCTTGTCATGGGCCTCCCAGGCCTTCTGCCGTGCCTGGTCCAGCTGACCGATCTCGCCCCGGATCTCCTCGTGGGCCTTCCACGCTCTTTCCCGGTCCCGGTGTAACTCCTTGGCCTGGTCTACCGCCTTCCCGTGGGCGGCCCAGGCCGCTCCCCGCTGCGCGTCGACGGCCTCGATCTCCTTGAGCCTGGCCGCATGGGCCTCCCAGGCAGCCTCCCGTTCCGCGGAGAGCGAGTCGACCTGCTCGCGTAGTTCGTCGTGGGCTTCCCAGGCCCGATCCCGTTCCCCGGAGAGTTGCTCGTGAGACCGGACCATGGAAGCCAGATGGGCCGACGTCTGTTCGAAGTGATCCCAGGCGATCTTTTTCTCGTTTTCCCACTGTTCCGCGCGGCGCTCTGCCCACTGGAGTTGCTCACGAACCGCATCCTCCCTGGTCCGTGAGATATCCAGCTGATCCGCGAGGGTGTTGCGCTCCGCGTACGCCTGCACCAAGGGGGACCGGGGGCGCTCCCTATAACGGGGCTGGCCGCAGTACGTGGCCAGCGGCTCGGTGGTCGTCGCCCAGGCGTACCGGTCACGGGCGAGCTTGCGGGCGGTGCGACCCATGCGAGCCAGCTCGTCCGGCTCGCCCAGCAATCGTTCGAGGGCCCCGATGACCGAGGCTTCGTCGCGCACGTCCACCGCCACCGCGGCGCCCGCTTCCGAGAGCACCTGGGCCGCATGCTGGCGGCGGTCGAGCACCATCGGCAGGCCGCATTGCAGGTAGTCCAGATGCCGGAACGAGAAGCTCAGCTCCCGCTCCAGGTTCGGCATGGCCAGATCCAGGGCCAGGGTCGCGCGAGCGTAGGCCTGCAAGAGGCTGTCGTAGGGGAGGAAACCCTCGAACTGCAGCCGGTCGCTGGTGGGCAGGGAATCCCGTGGATCGCTGACCTGGCCCTCGCCGCCCCCTTCGACGGGGTAGGGGCCACCGTACAGCCTGAGCGTCGCCGCGCCGGTCCGGTCCAGGTATTCGACGACGGAGCGCAGGGGCGACCGGGCATCGTTCCAGGGCCAGAAGACCCCCCCGGTGACCAAGATCGGGTGCTTGGGGCGGCGGCGGCGAGGCCCCCCGGGGGGGCAGGACAGGGGCACCACAGCGGCCGGGAGCCTGCGGCAATCCACCCCCGCTGCTGCGAGCAGTCCCAGGTGGAAATCCCTCTGCCTGACGTTGCTGAACAGGAAGTAGTCGGACCGGCCGATGGCCTCCATCAGGCGGCTGGCCTCTTCCAGGTCTGTGGCTCCCTGGAATTGTCGCTCCAGCAGACGCGGCGCAAAGAGATCCAGCACGACAGGTGCCGTCTGCTCCGGAAGACGCGTTGCTTCGTCCGCAGCTTCGACGAGGATGGCGGCCGGGTCCACCTCGGCGATGAGGTCTTCGAGTTCCTCGGCCCCGTGGAAGGGGAGGGGGTTCGGCGCCGAGCCTGGCGGCGCCCCGGATGGATCGCTGCCCCTGTCCTCCACGTCCTGCCGGCGGGTCGCGTAGAGCACCTCGATGCCGTGGGCGCGGAGCCCCTCGCCGTTGGCCCAGGCGCGGAGACCCATGCCGCTGACCGGCTCGTCAGGCCGGGGCGGGAGCCCGTGGAGCAGGATCAGGATCGGTCGATCGGACATCATCGATCCAAGGTAGCATGAGAACGGGAACCAGGAGCGTGTGGCGGCGGTTTCGCCGGGAAAGGGGCTCCCGCTGGCTGGAGCAATACGAACGGCCCTGTCCGCCCTACGTCCCGCGGAGTCGCTGGCGGTCTCCACGCCAGCCGCCGTGGGGTGGATCTGGGGTGGCGGGCTCACGTCGGAAGCGGGGTGGCCGGTCGGTCTCGTCATCGGGATGGGCGGCTGGGGCCTGGCGCTGGCATCTTTCGCCTGGAACGACCGGGCGGATGGGGTGCTGGGCGTGGCGGATCATCACCGGAGCCCGAGGGTCCGTGCCCTGCATGAGCGGCCGGAGGCCGCACGATGGCTGCTGTGGATGGGGAACATCGCCGCCTTGGCCGGGCTCGGCGCCTGGGCCTGGACTGGAGCGGGGGCGGCCAGCGCTGCGGTGGTGGTCGGCGCCGCGGGCTGGCTCTATTCCGATCCGAGCTTCTTCGGCAAGGGCCGCCCTGGTACGGCCGGTGGGCTGCACCTGGTGGGGGGCGGGGCCAACGCCTTTGCCGGCGCCTGGGCTGCGGGGGCTGGCGCCGACGCTCTGGGCTGGGGGGTGGCGCTGGGGATCCTGTTCTGGGCCGCCCATGGGGTGCACCAGGTTTCCGGGCGGCGGGAGGATCGCCGGGCGGGGGTGCACACGGTGTCCACTGGTCGGACCCATCGCGAGGCGGCCAGCGCCGGCGCGAGAGGGTTGTGGATCGCCGTGGTGGCACTGGTCTTGCTGGGGATCGTCGTCGGCGGATGGCGTGGCGGTGGGCTCACGGCTTGCGGTGTATGGTGTCTTGCCTGGCTGGCGCCGGTGATCCAGCGGGTCCAGGGAGACGAGCAGGCCTGGAACGCCTTCCCGGGCCGCTGCCGGCGGGTAGTGGCTGCGGGCATGATGCTCGCCGTCGCGATGGCCGTCTACGGGGACTGGCGGGAGCTTGGATGACGCGGGATTCGCTGGCCACACTCCGACCGTATTGCCGCTGGCTTCCCATCGCCGGTGCGTTGTTGCTGGTGGCGCCCACCCTCGGTAGTGCCCTGTACCTGGACGACTGGATCTATCTCACCGGCGCCCGGCTGCTGACCGAGATCCCCCCCGGGGAGTGGCACACCGTCGAACTCCCGTTCCAGGGCCAGTCCGTACCGGCCCACGCGGCGACCCATCCCCACGGCGCGTGGGCATGGCTGGTCCCGTTGTTGTGGGCCAGCGGCGACCGCCAGCCAGACAACCTCCTGCAGCTGGGCAGCCTGGCGTGGCTGGTGTTGCTGCTGGCGGGGGCCACCCTGTACGCCCGGCGGGATTCGGCGGGACGGGTGGCCTGGCTGCTGCTGGCCGTACCGCCGGTGTTGTTGCTCTCCCATCGGTTGATGCCCGATCTGCCGTTTACGGCGCTAGGGGCGCTGGCGCTGGCCTGCCTGGCCCTGGGGCACCGGGCCCGCACTCCACGCGGTCGGTGGCTGGCGGCCGGAGGCCTGGCGCTCTGCCTGGCCGGGGGGTGGCTGATCGCCTATCAGGCCCTGGCTTTGCTGGCGGTCTGTGGGGTGGTCGTGGCGTTTTCTCCCCAGGTCCAGCGGCGGCCGCTCGCTGTGGCCGTCACCGCGGCGACAGCCCTGTTCGTGGCGGGGCAGCTGGTTAGCTGGACCCTGCTGGGGCGCCCCCACCTGCTTATCGCCGGTGAGTGGTTCTCCGGTTCGATGGACACCTCCATGTTCTCCCCGGGCGTGCGCCTGTGGACCCTGCTGGGATATCTGGGGGCGTTCGGGGCACCGGCCCTCGGGGTCGCGGTGGTCCGGTGCCGCGGCTGGGTGGCCTGGAGTCTGCCCGTCGTCGGGGTGCTGGGCGCGGCCACGGCTTTCGTGGCCGGATGGAGTGGTCACACGGCGGTGGACCTGTTCCGGCCATGGCTCCTGTTGTGGGTGGGGGCCGGCACAGCCCAGTTGTGGTTGCTGGTGCTGGCCACCTGGCGGGCGGTCCTGGCGTTGGATCACCTGCGGATCGCCGCTGCGGGGTGGGGTCTCGCCGGGTTCATCGGTGCTTGGTGGCTGTTGCCCGTACCCCTGGCGAGGTACCTGCTACCGGTCCACCTGGCGGTGGCCCTGATCGCGGTCTGCTGGCGGCCCACTGTAGCGGCCGGGACGGCGCAGTACCGCGGGTTCAACGCGGTCGCGTGGGCCGGGGTGATCCTGTGGATCCTGCTGGGATTCGGCATCTCCCTGTCGGACGCGGCCCGCGCGGACGCCACGGCGAGCATGGTGCAGGAACTCCACGGTGATCCCTCCCGTAGCGCCTTCGTGGGGGAATCCGGTTTCCGTGTAGCGGCCGAGCGTCGCGGGATGTCCTATCTGGTGGCCGACGACCCAGCCCCCGAGGCCCTCTGGCTCCATTCGGACGTGGCCGAGGTCCCGCCCCACCGCGTCGAACCGTCCCTGTCCGGGAGGCTCGGGCAGCCGGCGGAGGCCGCGTCGGTCTACCGGTCGTGGGTGAGCGTCGTGGATTGGTCCGGCGGGGCGGATTTCTACTATCCCTGGCCCGGCTCGTTGCCCTTCACGTTCCCCTTGACCGGGCGGGTGACGGCCGTCACCTACCCGGTGGCACGGCCCCTCGCACCGGAAGTGGACCGGGCGCTGGCCTGCCTGGAGCAGCACCAGGGAGCGGACGGGCACTGGCCCACCTACGTGTGGTGGGACGATACGCAGGGCTGGGAGCGAGTCCACAGCGTGTTCACCACCGCGGAGGTGGTCGTCGGCCTGGCCCAACTCCCCCCCCATCCCCGCGTGGAGGCCCTCGCCGCGCGTGGACTGGCGGCCCTGCAGGCGGATGGCGACGACGAAGGGGTCTGGCGTTTCTACGGGCGGGTGGACCGCATCCCCGAACGGCCGGGGCTGGCATGGGAGATCACGCCGGACGCCGACGACACGGCCCGGGTTGTCCTTGCCTTGCGTTCCTGGGGCTGGCGTGTGGATGAGCGGAGCTACCGGGCGCTGGCAGACCAGGTCCGGGAAGACGGCTCCGTCAGCACCTGGTTCCACCCGCCGGAGCGCCAGCTCCTGACGGACACCAACCGCGTCGATCCGGTGGTGGCGGCGGCCGTCGCGCGGGCGCTGGAGGACACGGCCCATGAGGAACAGCGCGAAAGTGTCCTCGCGTACCTGCGCGCGAAAATTAAAGGAGGAGGGCTGGACGAGACCACCTACTACCAGGGGGCGGGGCGCATCGCCTACGAGATATCCCTGGCGCTGGGCACCGCGACCGCCGCCGGTCCAGTGGACGGCTGGCCAACTGGGGAGCAGCAAGACAACGGCTGCTGGCCGCGCCAGCCGACGTTCTACGGAGCCACCGAGGCGGGGCGCCCCGCGTACGGCAGCGACGCCGAGCCGACCGTGGCGGGATTGTTGGGGCTACGGGACCGTGGGGATCCCTGAGCGCCATCTCGTCCGAGTGCGACTTGCTGCCGGTCCCACGACCGGTCTCATTGCCGCTCGACCCCTTCAAGCCGCCCTCGGTCTCGTCGCACCCTCATCACCCTTTCCTGGCTGTAGGTGACCCGTCCCGGTGCGCCTCCCTTGACCTTGCGCACATATTTGACCCGGGTCCAGGCCACCTCTTCGGCATGGCCCTCGGCGACGCCGGAGTGGGCCAGGGTCAGCTGGGCCGCCGCGTCGAGGGTGTCTGCGTCGGGAGCCTCATGGCCATCCAGCGGTACGACCACGTGCGCTCCGGGCCGGCCCACGACGTGTAGCCACACATCCCTGCCCCGCGCCTGGCGGAACGTCAGCGTATCGTTGTCCTCGCCGCTGCGGCCCACGAGGATCCGTTTGCCCGCGGGCGTCAGGTAGGTGTGGAATGGCGCGCGCACCGCGTCTTTGCGCCGCCGCCCACGCCGCTGTTGGGGCCGCCACCGGGGCGGCCAGCGGGTCACCGCCTCGTCGATTTCCCCCTCCGTGGAGCAGCCCTCCAGCTCCTGGACGGCGCCCTGCAGTCGCTCGAGTGCGGCGGTGGTCTTCTCCCATTCTTCGGCGGCCCGCTTCATGCCGCGTTCCAGGCGCCGGGCCTTCTTGTAGCGCAGGTCCATCTCGTCGCGGAGCGGCCGCCGGGGGTCCAGCGTGACGACCCGCGGCGGCTCCCCCGGTTCGAACAGATCCGGGAGCTCGACGGACGCCATGCCGCGGCGCAGGCGTGAAAAATGTGCGTTCAACAGGTCGGCCTCACGCCGCAACGACGCCGCCTCTTCACCCCGGTCCGCCTCCTCCAGCTGGCGGCGCTCCTTGCGCTGGGCCTTGCGCCGCAGAGCCCGCAGCCGCCGGAGGGCACTCTGACGCAGCAACTCCAGCCCGTCCGTGGCCTCCCGTTCCAGGTAATAGGCCGCCATCTGGCCGTTCACGTCAGGGGGGAGGAAACGGCCGGACCGCGGGGGTGGGGCAACGGAAGCGGGGGGGACCCACGGCTCGCCGGGGCGCAGATCTCGCCGGTGGGAACGGTTGGCGAGCAGGCTGGCGACGATCAGGCCCTGGGGATCGAGGATGAACAGATTGCCGTGCCGACCCGTCAACTCCACCAGGAGGTCGTGTTGCCCCAGTCCCATCCGGACGACCCGGTCGGCGCCCTCGCGGCGCAGGAATCGGCAATTCCCCCGGAGCAATCCGCGCAGCAGGCCCTGGGTTGCGGGTGGTCGGAGCGGGTTGCGCGGCGGTGCGTCCACCCTGTGGAGCCGGGCGTGCACGGACTGAACGACGAAGAGCAGGTGGAAGTTCTGGCCGGGAGCGCGCAGGGAGAGGACCAGCCGCTCCTGCGAAGGCACACGAACCTCCTGGAGCCGGGCTCCCACCAGGCTCGGGTCGAGTTCTGCGAGGACCGAGTCCAGTTCGGTGCTGCGGATCGCCACGCCCGTAAAAGTAGCAGCATTCTCATTCGGGCTATCAGCTTTCCCGAAGAAGAGGTATGGATCCGACGTTCGAGTCCCTGTCCCTGGAGGTCCCCTTGAATCGCCACCGACTATTCCTGGTATGCCTGCTGGCCGTCTTCTTCGGCCCGTACTCCCTGGCCGAGGCCAAGAAGCCCGCGGCCGCCGGCAAGGAGAAGCCCACCCCGGAGGACGCGGCGCAGGTGGTCGTGACCGCCGCTGAAGCCCTGGGCGGGCCGACGGGCGGCCACAACGCCCTGCTGTCCCTACCGGGGTACCGCGTGGAGTACCGCATGGAAGTCCACAACACGATGACCGGCCGCGATTACACGGCCGATCATGTGTTCGAACGGGGACTGGACGGGTCGACCCGGCTCGAGGTGACCCACGTGAAGGGCAATGGGGTCGACAGCGTCGCCTTCGCCGGCAAGGACACCGGCTGGGTCCAGGTCGATGGTGAAAAGACGGAGTTTGCGGCCGCCGAGGTCCTGCAGCGCATCGAAGATTTTTCGCCGGCCAATCTGTTCCAGGTACCCCTCGAGCTGGGGCCCAAAGGCATCGAATCCCTACCCCAGGAGGTACATTCGAGATTGACTCTCGAGCCGCTGGAAGGGGATGACGCGGCAGGCAAGTTGCTGGTGCGGTCGGTCGACGAGGCCGGTGCCGAGCAGGTCCGCCTGGTCTTCGACGCAAAAGACCGATATCCTCTGGAGGCTTCCTTCGCCTCCGTGTCAGGCAGGATCACATACCGGTTTTCCGACTATCGGCCGGTTCACGAGCAGTTGATTCTGCCGTTCCAGCGGGTCTTCGTCCGCAACGGCATTCTACTGAGCGATTTGAAGGTCGAGAAATTTGAAATTCTAGGCGGGAAGAAAGGGGCCGAAGATGCTGAAATCACAGGGGATTCAGCACCCGAGGCACCCCCGGTAGAAAGCCCCCCAAAAACGCTTGACACACCATAGGCCCATCCCTAGAATGTCGCGACTCATTCACCTGGAATGCTACTGACGAGGTCTGGGTAGCGAACTCCGCTGGCGTAGCTCAATTGGCAGAGCAGCTGATTTGTAATCAGCAGGTTGCGGGT
>CAZDDH010000271.1:0-11154 GCA_964504165.1 uncultured Rickettsiales bacterium
GCCTTATGCTCCGAGTCGTTGCAGTCGTCGCCGCCGCACCCGTCCGAGCCGTCCCCGTCCCCGTCCGCGTCCAGATCGTCATCGGTCCCGTTGCAGTCGTCGTCCTTGTGATTGCCGCAGATCTCGATGGCACCTGGGTGGGCGTACGCATCGTCGTCGTAGCAGTCGGTGCCACCGCCGCAGTTCCAGTCGAGGTAGCCGTCGTTGTCCAGGTCCTTGTCGTCGATGGTGCCGTTGCAGTCGTTGTCCTCGCCTGTGCAGAGCTCGAAGGCGCCGGGGCTGGTGGCCGCGGTGGTGTCGTCACAGTCGCCCTCCTCGACCGCGTTGATGCACGGCAGTGGACCCTCGCAGTACCCATCGTAGTCGTCGTCGTACTGGAGCGTGCCGTTGTCGATGACCGAGTCGCAGTCGTTGTCGATGCCGGTGCCCATGCCCGTGCCGGTCCCACCGTCCTCGGGCGCTCCTGGCCAGACGCTGGCGTCCTGGTCGTCGCAGTCTCCCTCGATGGGCATCCAGGTGTCCCCGTCCAGGTCCTCCCAGGGCGTGTCCTCGTCGATGGATCCATCACAGTCGTTGTCGGTGTTGTCCATGATCTCCGCCTGATCGGGATTGGCGAAGGGGTTGTTGTCGTCGCAGTCGTCACCCCCGCAGGCTTCGTCGATGTACCCGTCCGCGTCCAGGTCCCGGTCGTCGTCGATGCCGTTGCAGTCATTGTCGATCCCATCGCAGGTCTCGACGACGCCCGGATTGATCCAGGTGTCCGCGTCGTTGCAGTCCGTCTTGAGCAACGCCTCACAGTCCTCCCCGCCGTCCACGTCGCAGCACGCTGCGTCGAAGTACCCGTCCGAGTCCTCGTCGGCGTCATCGAAATCGCCGCTGCAGTCCTCGTCCAGATCGTCGGGGTCGGCGCAGATCTCGGGCTCCAGTGGGTTCACCGCTTCATTGGTGTCATCGCAGTCCAGGCCGTTCGACTCCTCCGACGCCCAGCCGTCGTCATCCGCGTCCACCCCGTCGTGGCCGTCGCAGTTGTGGTCGATGGAATCGTTCATCAAATCCATCGCGTCGGGATGGACCTCTGGGTCCATGTCGTTGCAGTCCAGCAGATGGATGTACTCCGCGTCATCAACGGTGACGTTGGCCGGGTAGCCGTCCCCGTCCCGGTCCACGCCGTCGTAGCCATCACAGTCCTGGTCGATGCCATCCCCATAGGGATCGTTCGCGCCCCGGTAGATGGTCTCGTCCTCCGGCTCACAGTCGTCCTTGTCATCGACCCCGTCCCCGTCGAAATCGTAGACGTAGTCGGCGTCCTCGGTGCGGTTACAGCCCACCGAGGCGACGAGCATCAACAGTGCATAGAACCCCACGAATCTAGCGATGAATCTCATCTCAAACCCCCATTCAATCCATCCATCGAACCGGGGCACGGCGGCTCGTCATTGAGCGGCCGCCCCCCGGCGTTTTAATCAATCGACCTCCACCGTGAACCACAGCTTCCAGTCGTCCAGATGCTCTGGATCGGACGGCTCGTCGTCCGGCCCGTACTGGCCGGCCCACGTGGCCATGTCACCGCGCAGCACGCGGCGGTAGCGCGCCAGCTTCTCCCGGCGCGTCCAGAACAGGAACCAGTCGAACTCCGTGCCGCCGATAGAGATGTCCAGGGTCGCGCCCTGCTCCAGCCAGCCCTCGAAGATGACCTCGCCCACGGTGGCCGTGGCCCCGTCGCCCAGGCGCAGGTGGCCGCGCTCCGGGATACGCCGGCGCATGGCGCGGTTGGGATTGAGGTTGGGCGCCACCACCGTGTCGAAGGCCAGCTCGCCCACGTCGTCGAAGCAGCTGTCCTTGGAGTCGAGGACCTGGATCTTGTCCACGATCACCTTGACGTAGCGGTACTCGGCGGCCGGCGGATCGACGGGCGGCACGGTCAGGTCGCCGGGCGCCGCCGCCGAACACGGCTGCTTGTAGACCAGACCGATCTCCGGGAGCGGCTGCTGGGGATCCAGCAACAACGCCGCCGAGTAGGTGCCGTCCAGGTTGTCCACGATCTCCAGCGGCCCGAATCGCTTCTCGTCCGCCGGATCCACGTACTGGAAGGCCAGCTTGTTGCTCAGCCCCGGCCCCAGCGGCCTGGTCGTCGCCGTCCGCGGGAGGGCGGTGAGCTGCCAGTTCAGCTTGCCGGCGGGGGCGGGCGTGTGCTCCCAGGTGTGGGTGGAGTGCGCCGGATCCGGCAGCGGCAGCAGGTTGCTGGTCAGCTGGTACGAGCGCGAGAACACCGACCGGCCGGGCGTGAGGCCGCGGGCCGAGAAGGTGAAGTTGTACAGACCGTCCTCCTGGGTGAACGCCGCAGCCAAGGTCGCCTCGTAGCGTCCCGGCCGGACCTCCGTGAGCTGGATCAGCTCGTCCACGTACTCGAACTCCTGCTGGCTGTAGTCCTGGACAGCAGTCAGTAGCGCACCCTGGACCGAGAAAGCGGACCTGGTCGTCATCGCCGTCGCCGGTGGGATCGCCGCCGTCGCCATCGCCGGGGTCGCCGCCACGTGGGCCGTATAGCTGCGCGGCAGGGCCACGCGGCTCGCCGCTGCCGAACCGTAGAAGGTGGCCGGGTGGGTGGCGATGAGGTTGTTGAGGGCCGGCGTGCGGCCGCTGGCCAGGGCCAGGGTCAAGTTGCCCGTCGTGGCGAAGCGGGTCAGCACGCTGCCCACCGACTCCAGCGGACGGCTCACCTTGACCCGGACGTCGGCGCCGCTCACTGGCAGGCCATCGAAGCGTACCTCGGCGTGGATGGTCACCGGGTTGCCCACCCCTTGCGGGCTCACCCCAAAGCGGGTGCGCAGGCTCAGATCGACCACCGCGAAGGCCGTCGCGCCGGCCGGTACACCGCTGAGGGTCCACGTCCCACCGGCCGGATTCTCGACGATCAGGTAGGAGTAGCCGTTGGTCGCGTCGTTGACGGTGCTGGCCGTGCTGGCCGTGACCGTGGTGCCGTCGGACGGGGCGGTTGTGCTGGCCGTCAGCGTGCCGGTCCCCGAGGTCACCACGAAGGCCACCTTGGCGACCCCGTGCTCGATGTCGAAATCGTTGCCGCTGACCGGATCGACGTACTCCACCGGCAGGGTGTCCGCCAGCAGCGAGACGAACTTGGCCCGCAGAGCGTCCGAGCTCTCGGGCAAGGCGTCCAGCGCGGTGGCGTGGAACATGCCCTGGTACGCCGTGGAGATGGCTGCCAGGGCATCCTGGTCCGCCACCGAGGTCGGCGCGAAGGTGACCGAGTGGATCTTGATGCCCGCCTTGGCGCCGCCGATGCTGGCGTCGGTGGGGTTGGTCACGCTGGGCACGAAGGTGGTGGGGAGCGGATCCCCCACGCTCCAGCCGTAGCCGGCCAGGTCGTCAGAGACGTCGGTGAGCTCCTCGGAATTGGGCCGGTTGTGCATACCGTCGGTCATGAGCATCATCACCCGGTTGCGCCAGCCGGTGGTGGCCACGCTGTCGAGCAGCTTGTCCCGGCCGCGACGCAGCGCGCAGGTGATGGGGGTCAGGTTATTCCCCACCGGGTCGGTCTCGCTGACCGTGCCCACGCTCGCCACCGAGGCCAGGGCCGGGACGGAGGTCGCGTCCGCCCCCGACACCCAGTAGAACCGCGCGATGGACAGCTTGTTGTCGGCGTTGACCGTATTGGAGACGTTGCTCATGTCAGGCCACAGGGCGCCGTAGAGGCCGGCGAACAGGTTGCCCGCGGACTGGGCTGCCTCCCACTTGCTCTGGGCGGTGGGGGTGCCGCTCACCTCGGCGGCGCTGTTCATGCTGCCCGAGTAGTCCAGCAGCAGCACCGCCTCCGTGGGGACGGCGATGTCGATGCGGATGTCGGGGGTCGTGGTGTTGCCCACCAGGTCGGTGGCCGCCACCTCGATCTCCACGTACTCGAACTCGCTGGTGAGCGACAGGGTGCCCTCGAAGTCCTGGGAGGTGCCTTCGCCCGAGCCCAGCGTGCCCAGGTTGCTGATGGAGACGAAGCTGGCCCCCACCAGGGTCCACGGGCTAGCGCTGCTGAGCGTTGCCGTGGATACGGCCCCGTCCCGCGCCGTGGCGGTGAAGGTGATGACCGTGTCGTCCACGGTGAAGCCCACCCCGTCCGTGACGCGGACGGTGAAGCCCACCGTGGTCGGCGTGGTGTCGTCGGCGATGGCCACGAAGGACGGCAGCGCTCCCGTGCCGGCCCCGTCGAGGAACTCGGCGGTGGGCCCCACCGAGTCGGTCAGCACCGGGATAGTGATGTCGTTGGCGCCGTGCCCCACCACCTTGCCACCGATGACCTTGTCCACCTCGATGTGGAACACCTCGTCCGCCGGGCCGGGCATGACGTCGGCGGCCTGGGTGCGGATGACTCGCCTGTTCAGGTCAGTGCCGTGGGGCACGTGCTCCATCTCCGTGGGCAGTCCCGTGACCGTCCAGGTGAAGGTGGCGCCAGTTGGATCGGTATCGGCGTGCACCGTGCCGGCATAGGACAGCCCCATGACCGCCGCGGGCAGGTTGTCGGCGTCGATGCCGAGCTCGGCGTTGAGGTCGATGGTCTCGACGATGGGCTGGATGGGGATGGTGATGTCCCGGTCGCCCTGACCCACCAGCTTGCCGCCGACGGTCTTGTCGACGGCCAGGTTGAAGGTCACGTCCGCCGGGCCGGGGAGGTTCATGCCGGCGACGGTCTGGATGACCCGCTGGTTGGCCTCCGTGGCGTGGGCCACAGCTTCCAGTTCGGGGGGCAGGCCGGTGACGGTCCAGCTGAAGCTGGCGCCGACGGCGCTGGTGTCCGCCAAGACGTTCTCGCCGTAGGCGGAGCCCTCGTCACCGGACGGCAAGGTGGCGTCGTCCGTACCCCCCTGCGCGTTGACGTCGATGGGGACCACCAGCGCGGTGATGGGGATGGTGATGATCCGTGAGCCGTTGCCCACCTCGATGCCGCTGATGCGTTTGATCACGGATGCGGTGAAGGTCACGTCCGCCGGGCCGGGGAGGTCGTCGCCGGCGACGGTCTGGATCACCTGGCGGTGGAGGTCGGAGGCGTGGGCCACGGCCTCCATCTCCGCGGGCAGGCCGGTGATGGTCCAATCGAAGGTGGCACCCACCGCGTCCGTATCGGCCACGATGTTGTGGCCGTAGGTGCTGCCCTCGGTGCCCACCGGCAGGGTCGCCACGTCGGCGCCCCCCTCGGCGTTGACGTCGAAGGTCGTCACCAGGGCCGTCACGGGGATGGTGATCAGGCGGGAGCCCGCACCCACCGTCTTGCCGCCCACGGTCTTGGTCACCGAGGCGGTGAAGGTGGCGTTGGTCGGGCCGGGCATGGTCTCCCCGGCCTTGGTCTGGATCACCTGGCGGTTGGGATCGGTGGCGTGGGCCACCGCTTCGAGGTCGCTGGGCAGCCCGGTGACCATCCAGGTGAAGGTGGCGTCGGTGGTGCCCGTGTCGGCGATCACCGTGCCCGTGAAGGCCGAACCCTCATTGGCGTTGGGCATGGTCGCGTCGTCGGCGCCCCCTTCGGCGTTGACGTCGAAGGGGACGACCAGCGCCGTCACCGGGATGGTGATGTCACGGGTGCCCGTGCCCACCAGGATGCCCGACTCACGCTTGAGCACCGAGGCGGTGAAGGTGATGTCCGCCGGGCCGGGGAGGTCCAGGCCGGAAACGTTCTGGATCACCCGCCGGTTGATGTCGGTGGGATGGGCCACGTCCTCCAGCTCCGGGGGCAGGCCGGTGATGGTCCACTCGAAGGTGGCACCGATGATGGGGGTATCGGCCACGATGGACTGGGCGTAGGCGCTGCCCTCGTCCCCCACCGGTAGG
The DNA here is from genome assembly GCA_964504165.1 of uncultured Rickettsiales bacterium. Classification (GTDB taxonomy): domain Bacteria; phylum Myxococcota_A; class UBA796; order UBA9615; family CAYRNR01; genus CAZDDH01. The sequence goes on from CAZDDH010000271.1 coordinate 5,833, forward strand.
GTCGCGTCGTCGGCGCCGAACTCGGCGTTGACGTCGATGCTGGCGACGATCTGATTGACCGGGATGGTGATGGAGCGGGAGCCGTTGCCCACGGTCTTGCCGCCCACGGTCTTGACCACGGAGGCGGTGAAGGTCACGTCCCCGGGGCCCGGCATGTTCTGGCCGGCCTGGGTCTGGATCACCCGGCGGTTGAGATCGGTGGCGTGGGCCACGTCCTCCAGCTCGGAAGGCAAGCCGGTGATGGTCCAGGCAAAGGTGGCGCCGGCCGTGTCCGTGTCGGCCATCACGGTGCCGGTGTAGGCCGCACCTTCGGTGGCCGTGGGCAAGGTGGCGTCGTTGGCCCCGCCCTCGGCGTTGACGTCGAGGGTCTCGATCAGCGCCGTGATGGGGATGGTGATGGAGCGTGACCCGTTGGCCACCTCCTTGCCGCCGACGGTCTTGACCACGGATGCGTTGAAGGTGATGTCCGCCGGCCCGGGCAGGTCCTGGCCAGTGAGGGTCTTGATCACGCGGCGGTTGAGGTCCGTGGGGTGGGCCGTGTCCTCCAGCTGGGCCGGCAGCCCGGTGAACGTCCAGGCGAAGGTCGCCCCGGCCGTGCCGGTGTTGGCCATGACGGTCTGGGAGTAGGCGCTGCCTTCATCACCCACCGGCAAGGTGGCGTTGTCCGCGCCCCCTTCGGCGTTCAGATCGATGGTGGCGATGAGCTGGTTGATGGGGATGGTGATGGAGCGCGACCCGTTGGCCACCTCCTTGCCGCCGATGCGCTTGATGACGGACGCGTCGAAGGTGATGTCCGCCGGCCCCGGCAGGTCCTGGCCGACGTCGGTCTTGATCGTCCAGCGGTTGAGGTCCGTGGGGTGGGCCACGTCGACGAGCTCCGCTGGCAGGCCGGTGATGGTCCACTCGAAGGTGGCGCCGGCCGTGTCGGTAGCGGCCATGATCAGCCCGGCGTACCCGCTGCCTTCGTCCCCGGCGGGCATGGTGGCGCTGTCCGCGCCGCCTTCGGCGTTGACGTCGATGGTGGTGATGAGCTGGTTGACGGGGATGGTGATCGTCCGCGACCCGTTGGCCACCTCCTTGCCGCCGACGGTCTTGACCACCGATGCGTCGAAGGTGATGTCGGCCGGGCCGGGCAGGTTCTGCCCACCCAGGGTCTTGATGATCCGGCGGTTGAGGTCCATGGGATGGACCGCTTCCTCCATCTCGGGGGGCAAGCCGGTGATGGTCCAGGCGAAGGAGGCGCCGGCCGTGTCCGTATCCGCCACGATGGTCTGGACGTAGGGGCTGCCTTCGTCCCCCACCGGCAGGGTGGCGTCGTCGGCCCCGCCCTCGGCGTCGAGGTCGATGGTGGCGATGATCTGATCCACCGGGAGGGTGATATCGCGGGAGCCGGTGGCCACGGTCTTGCCGCCCACGGTCTTCACCACCGAGGCGGTGAAGGAGATGTCGGCGGGGCCGGGCATGGTGTCTCCGGTCCGGTTTTTGATGACCCGGCGGTTGATGTCGGTGGCGTGGGCCACGTCCTCCAGTTCGGGGGGTAGCCCGGTAACCGTCCAGGCGAAGACCGCGCCGGAGGTGCCGGTGTCGGCGACCAGGTTCTGGGCGTAGGCCGCGCCCTCGGAGCCCACGGGCAAGGTGGCGTCATTGGCGCCCCCCTCGGCGTTGACGTCGATGGTCGCGATCAGCGCCGTGATGGGGATGGTGATGGAACGGGAGCCGTTGCCCACCTGGATGCCGCCGATGCGCTTGATCACCGACGCGGTGAAGGTGATGTCCGCCGGCCCGGGCAGGTTGTCGCCCGTGCGGGTCTTGATGATCCGGCGGTTGACGTCGGTGGGATGGGCGACGTCTTCCAGCTCCGGGGGCAGGCCGGTGATGGTCCAGTCGAAGGTCGCGCCGGTGGTGACCGTGTCCGCCACGATCTGCTGGGAGTAGGCGCTGCCCTCGTCTCCGACGGGCAAGGTGGCGTTGTTGGAGCCCCCTTCGGCGTTGACGTCGATGTTCTCGATGACCTGGTCCACCGGGATGGTGATCGAACGGGAACCGGTGCCCACGGTCTTGCCGCCCACGGTCTTGATCACGGACGCAGTGAAGACCACGTCCGCCGGGCCGGGCATGGTCTCCCCGGCCTTGGTCTTGATGGACCGGCGGTTGATGTCGGTGGCGTGGGGCCCGTCCTCGAGCTCGATGGGCAGGCCGGTGATGGTCCAGGCGAAGGTGGCGCCGGCCGTGTCGGTGTCAGCGACGATGTTGCCGCTGTAGGCCGCACCCGAGGTGGCCGTGGGTAGGGTCGAATCGTTGGCCCCTCCCTCGGCGTTGACGTCGATGGTCTCGATGATCGGGTTGATGGGGATGGAGATGATCCGCGACCCGTTGGCCACGGTCTTGCCGTCCACGGTCTTGGTGACCGACGCGGTGAAGGTGATGTCCACCGGGCCGGGCAGGTCCTGGCCGGCCAGGGTCTTGATGATCCGCCGGTTGAGGTCCGTGGGGTGGGCCACATCCTCCATCTCGGCGGGCAGGCCGGTGATGGTCCAGGCGAAGGCCGCCCCCGCCGTGGTGGTGTCGGCCATGATGGTCTGGGAATAGGCGCTGCCCTCGTCCCCGATGGGCAGGGTGGCGTTGTCGGCGCCCCCCTCGGCGTTCACATCACACGTGGTGACGATGGGGTTGATGGGGATCGTGAGCAGGCGGGACCCGTTGCCCACCTCGATGCCGCCGACGCGCTTGATGACGGACGCGGTGAAGGTGATGTCCGACGGGCCGGGCAGGTCCTGGCCGGTGTCGGTCTTGACGGTCCAGCGGTTGGGATCGGAGGGATGGGGGCTGTCCACCATCTCCACGGGCAGGCCGGTGATGGTCCACTCGAAGGTGGCGCCGGTGGTTCCGGTGTCCGCCAGGATCAGCCCGGCGTAGCTGCTGCCCTCGTCCCCGACGGGCAAGGTGGCGTCGTCCGCGCCGAACTGGGCGTCGACGTCGATGGTCTCGATGATCTGGTCGACCGGGATGGTGATGACGCGTGACCCGTTGGCCACCTCCTTGCCGCCGACGGTCTTGACCACCGACGCGGTGAAGGTGATGTCGGCGGGGCCGGGCAGGTCCTGGCCGGCGAGGGTCTGGACGACCCGTCGGTTGGTGTCGGTGGCGTGGGCCACGTCCTCCATCTCGGCGGGCAGGCCGGTGAAGGTCCAGGCGAAGGTCGCTCCCACCGTATCGGTGTCGGCCATGACGTTTTGGGCGTAGGCGCTGCCCTCGTTGCCGGCGGGCAGGGTGGCGTTGTCCGCGCCGCCTTCTGCGTTGATGTCGATGGTGGCTATGATCTGATCCACCGGGATCGTGATCACGCGGGAGCCGTTGGCCACCTCCTTGCCGCCGACGGTCTTGACCATGGCGGCGGTGAAGGTGATGTCCGCCGGGCCGGGGGTGTTCTGGCCGGCGCGGGTCTGGATGATGCGCTTGCTGATGTCGGTGGCGTGGGCCACGTCTTCCAGCTCGGCGGGCAGGCCGGTGACGGTCCAGGTGATCGTGCCCGTTCGGGTGGTCATGGCGCCCACGGTGCCCGTGAAGGAGGCGCCCTCCGTGGCTATCGGCAGGGTCGCCTGGTCCGCGCCTCCCTCGGCGTTGACGTCGACGGTGGTGATGATCTGGTTGACCGGGATGGTGATCGCGCGCGAGCCGTTGGCCACCTCCTTGCCGCCGATGGTCTTGACCACCGATGCGGTGAAGGTGATGTCCGCCGGGCCGGGCAGGTCCTGGCCGGCCTGGGTCTGGATGACGCGGCGGTTGGTGTCGGTGGCGTGGGCCACGTCCTCCATCTCGGGGGGCAGGCCGGTGATGGTCCAGGCGAAGCTGGCCCCGGTGGTGGCCGTGACGGCCACGACGTTCTGGGTGTAGCTGGCGCCTTCGTCTCCGATGGGCAGGGTCGCGTTGTCGGCGCCTCCCTCGGCGTTGACGTCGCACGTGGTGATGATCTGGTTGACCGGGATCGTGACCGCGCGTGATCCGTTGGCCACTTCTTTGCCGCCGATGCGTTTGATCACGGCGGCGGTGAAGGTGATGTCGGCCGGGCCGGGCAGGTTCTGGCCCACCTGGGTCTTGATGACCCGGCGGTTGCTGTCGGTGGCGTGGGCCACGTCCTCCATCTCGGGGGGCAGGCCGGTGATGGTCCACTCGAAGGTGGCGCCGGCGGTGGTGGTGACCGCCATGACGTTCTGCGCGTAGGCCATGCCCTCGTCGCCGATGGGCAAGGTGGCGTCATCCGCGCCTCCCTCGGCGTTGACATCGATGGTGGTGACGATGGCGTTGATGGGGATCGTGATCGACCGGGAGCCGTTGCCCACCTGGATGCCGCCCACCCGCTTGATCACCGACGCCGTGAACGTCACGTCCGCCGGGCCGGGCAGGTTCTGGCCGGCCTTGGTCTGGATCACGCGGCGATTGCTGTCGGTGGCGTGGACCACGTCCTCCAGCTCCGTGGGCAGGCCGGTGACCGTCCACTCGAAGGTGGCCCCGGCGGTGGCCGTGACGGCCACGACGTTCTGGGCATAGGCGCTGCCCTCGTCCCCCACCGGCAGGGTGGCGTTGTCCGCACCCCCCTCGGCGTTGACGTCGATGTTGGCGATGATCTGGTCCACCGGGATGGTGATGACGCGGGACCCGTTGGCCACCTCCTTGCCGCCGACGGTCTTGATCACGGACGCCGTGAAAGTCACATCCGTCGGTCCGGGCATGTTCTGGCCGGCCTGGGTCTGGATAACCCGGCGGTTGGTGTCGGTGGCGTGGGCCACGTCCTCCAGCTCGGCAGGCAAGCCGGTGATGGTCCACGCAAAGGTGGCGCCGGCCGTGTCCGTATCGGCCATCACGGTGCCGGTGTAGGACGCCCCCTCGGAGGCCGTGGGCAGGGTCGAGTCGTTGGCTCCCCCCTCGGCGTTGACGTCGCAGGTGGTGATGAGCTGGTTGACTGGGATGGTGATCGCGCGCGAGCCGTTGGCCACCTCCTTGCCGCCGACGGTCTTCACCACGGCTGCGGTGAAGGTGATGTCGGCGGGCCCGGGCAGTTCCTGGCCGGCACGGGTCGCGATGATCCGGCGGTTGGCGTCCGTGGGGTGGACCACGTCCTCCATCTCGGCGGGCAGCCCGGTGACGGTCCAGGCGAAGGACGCTCCCGCTGCGGGCGTGACGGCCACGATGCTCTGGGAATAGGCGCTGCCTTCGTCGCCGACGGCCATCGTGGCGTTGTCTGCGCCGCCTTCCGCGTTGACGTCGATGGTGGTGATGATCTGGTTGACCGGGATGGTGATCGCGCGCGAGCCGTTGGCCACC
>CAZDDH010000272.1:0-11110 GCA_964504165.1 uncultured Rickettsiales bacterium
ACTGCAACGGTATCCTCCCCGCCAACGAGTCCGACGACGACGGCGACGGCCAGATGATCTGCGGCGGCGACTGCGACGACACCGACCCCCTCACCTACGACGGGGCCATCGAGCTGTGCGACGGCATCGACAACGACTGCGGGCTCAACGTCGAGGAGATCGCCGTGCCGGGTGACTTCGCATCGATCCAGGACGCCATCGATTACGCCGTGGCCGGCGACGCCATCTGCGTGGAAGCCGGCACCTACAACGAGACCATCGACTTCGACGGCAAGGCCATCATCGTCGAGGGGGTGGACGGCTCGGGCGTCACCTTCATCGACGGCGGCGGCGCCGGCGGCACGGTGGTCACCTTCGACGACAGCGAGGGGGCCGACTCGGTGTTCGAGGGCTTCACGGTGATGAACGGCACCGCCATCGACGGTGGCGGCATCTACCTGATGTGGGCCGCCCCCACTCTCACCGATCTGGTGGTCACCGCCAACACCGCCCTCACCCGCGGCGGCGGCGTCTTCATGCACGGCTGCACCTCGACGATCGCCGGCATGGTGGTGTCCAGCAACACCACCAGCAACGGCAGCGGCGCGGGGATGTTCTTCAACTGGAACTCGGACGCCACCCTCACCGACGTCACGATCATCGACAACGTGGCCAGCTACGGCGGCGGCGGGCTGGAGGCCAGCTACTCCGATCCCACCCTCACCAACGTCCTCATCGCCGACAACGACGCGGTGGTCGGCGGCGGGCTGTACCTCATCTCCTCGGCGGCGGTTACCCTCACCAACGCCATCGTGGCGGGCAACACCGCCAGCAGCGGCGGCGGCTTCTACGTCACCGGCTCCAGTACCAACACCCTCACCAACGTGTCCGTCACCGGCAACGACGCCAGCGCCAACCGCGGCGGCGGCTTCTATCTGGCCGCCACTTTGGGCGTGACGATGGTCAACGTGGACGTCTCGGACAACAACGCCAACGAGGGTGGCGGCATCTGGTCCAACGCCGCGGGCAACGCGGACCTGGACTACTGCAACGCCTACAGCAACACCCCCGACAGCTTCGACGGCATCACCGATCCCACCGGCAGCGACGGCAACATCGCCGAGGATCCGGCCTACCTGGACACCTCCCCCCTCGCCGCCGCCGACTGGGACCTGCACCTGGACACGGCCTCATTACTCGTGGACGCCGGCGACCCCGCCCTCTCCGATCCCGACGCCACCGACAGCGACATCGGCGCCTACGGCGGCGCTGACGCCGAGCTCTGGGATCTGGACGGCGACGGCTACCCCGAGTGGTGGCAGCCCGGCCCCTACGACGCCGTCAACTACCCGGCCCTCGGCTGGGACTGCGACGACGCCGATCCCACCGTCTACCCCGGCGCCGGCTGCTAACCCCTCCCTCCCCCGTTCACACCAGATTCACACAGCAATCGCACACCATTGACCTGCCCGTAATTCTCCCTTCACAGCCCCCCCCTAAGGTGGTTGTCACTGGCGCTTCGCAAGGGCCAGCCGCCCGGAGGTCTCGCATCGTGTTCCACGCGGTGCGAGCCCCGGGCGAGAAGGGCAATCGTCGTGGAAGAGTTCGCTCTGGTGACCGCCGCTGTCCTGGCCATCGTGATGGCTTTCGTGCCGCTGTTCCTCAGCCTGTTCGCGCTGGCCGCAACGACCAAGATGCCCCTGCTGCAAAAGACCGTCGGGGGGCTGGAGCTGGACGTGATCCAGCTCAACGACCGGCTCCAGTCGCTGGAGACCGTGGTCATGGCGTCCTCGGCCGCACCGGCCACCGAGGCGCCGGCCATGGAGCCAGAGCCGGTTCCCGACCTACCGCCATCCATCGAGCCTCACGCGCTGTTCGAGGATTCACCGGCCGTTGTGCCGGAGCCCAAACCAGAGCCGGATCCCGAAGTCGTTCCCGAGCCCAAAGTCTCTCCCGATCCCGAAATCATTCCCGAGCCCGATTCCGATCCGGAACACCGTCCGCAATACATCCCCGCCGAACCGCCCGAACCACCGGCACCCGAGGTGGCGCTGGACGACGAACCGTCCCTCGATCGCCCCGAGCCGGCCGGGCCCGACGTGTCCCCCCCCGACGTGCCCCCTCCCACGCCACCGAGCCGCATCCGAGTCGAGGAACTCCTCGGCGAACGCCTGTTCCTCAAAGCCGGCGTGGCCATCGTGGTCATCGGCGTGGCCTTCTTCCTGGCCTACACCCTCAACCACCTGGGCCCAGCCGGCAAGGTGATGATGGGCTTCGCCACCGCCGCGGGCATGTTCGCCGCGGGCATGTTTGCCGAGCGCAAAGAGGACTTCCGCAACTTCGGCCGCGGCCTGCTGGCCGGCGCCTGGGCGATGTTCTACTTCGTCACCTTCTCCATGCACTTCATCCCCGCGGCGCGGGTCATCGACAGCCCTCTACTGGCCATGATCCTGCTGGCCGCCGCCGCCGCTTTCGCGGTGGTCTTCAGCCTGCGCTATCGCAACGAGTGGACCACCGTGTTCGCGTTTTTGCTGATTCACCTCACCTCGGCCATCGCCGCCTGGCAGGGGCTGGCCACCTTCAACCTGGTTTCCACCGCCGTGATAGCCATCGCCATCGCCACGCTGTACTGGAAGCAACACTGGGAGAAGCTATTGGCCGTGGGGTTGGTCGCCACCTGGAGCACCTTGGCCATGTGGCTGGTGAACCAGTTCATCCTGTGGTCTCCCCCTGCGCGCCAGGAATCACTGGTGTCGGTGATCGTGGCCCTGACGGCCACATGGCTAGCCTTCCAGCTCTGCCTGCTGCTGCGCCGCAACGCCGGCAATCCAACGAACGTACTGGAGATCCCCAGCTTCCTGGCCAACCTCGCCGGCGGCTTCGGGCTGCTGATGTACGCCCTGCACGAGACATACCCCGAGGCCAAGTGGATGGCAGCGGCCGCCTTCGGGCTGCTCTATGTGGCCACGGCCGTGATGCTCCACGGAAGCCCCCGCCGGGTGCTGTACCTGCTGTCCGCCACCATCGGCGTCGCCTCCTTGGCCCTGGTGCCCTCGCTGAACCTCGGCGCCGGCAACGGCTGGGTGCCGGTATGGCACCTGCTGATGATGCAGGTCGTGCTGGCGGCGGGCGTCTACCTGCGGGACCGCTACGTGCGGGGCCTGGGCTACGTGCTGCTGGGCTGCGCCTGCATCGAGGTGCTGGCGTTCACCGCCGGCATCGCCGGCCCAGCCCACACCGAGGTCCCCCTGCGCCTGGTGCTGCTGGCCACCACCGCCGCCGTCGCCCTGCTCAACGCGGTGCTGCTGCGCACGGTCTGGGGCTCGGCCCTCGACAAGCACGAGGTGCCCGCCATCTCCCAGCTCTACAGCGCGGCCGGCTCCCTGGCCCTGTTCGGCCTCATCGCCCTGGAGGTCGCGCCGTTGTGGATCGGCCCGACGATGGCCGCAGTGTGCCTGCTGTGGGCCGCGCTGGCGTGCCGCTTCAAGCTCGGAGACCTGATCCTCGAGGGGCTGGTGTTCGGCTCGGCGGCCCCCATCGCCCTGCTGGCCTTCGAGGTCTTCCACTCCCACGGCGCCGACTGGCAGCGGCCGGTGACCATGGCCCTGGTGCTGCTGAGCCTGTACGCGGCCTACGCCCTGTACAACCTCAAGGTGGTCGTGCTCGCGTCCAGCGGCAAGGCCTCCGACGACGGGCTCCTGGCCGCCGGGTTGCGGGGCGTCGCCGTCCTGTACAGCGTGTTCGCCGCCTGTGTGTTGGGCTCGCTGGTATGGCTGGAGGTCCCCGAAGCGTGGGTCGCCCCGGCTCTCACGGCGCTGGTGGCGCTGCACATCTTCTTGGCGCTACGCTATCGGCTCCACGAGTTGCTCGTGGAGGGGGTCGCCTTCACCGCCGTCGGCACCGTCGCCATCGGGCTGTTCAGCTGGGAGCTCACCGGCACCCTCGCCGGCATCCCTTGGCGGCCCATCTCCGTGGGAGCGGCGCTGCTGAGCCTGTTCGTCGCCCAGCAGCTGCTGGAGCGCAAGGCCAAGGCAGACAGCCGTATCGAGCGGTATACCCACCGGGCGCTGACCTTCGCCTATCTCACCTTGCCCACCGTCATCCTCGGCGCCCTCATCCGCGCTGAAGTCTACGAACATGAGGTGCGCCACCTCGTCGCCCTGATCTGGGCACTCGTCGCCGTCGGGTACATGGAGGTGGCGCGCCTCGGCAGGTCCCGCGAGTGGATGCGCCACGGCCTGATGGCCCTCACCGCAGCCACCGTTCACCTGTTCGCGGTCAACGTCTTCTTGGACACCACCTCCGCCGGCATGAGCCTGCGCCTGTGGACGATGCCGCCGTTCCTATTGGCCTTGGTCTACGCCTACAAGGCCTGGGACAGCACCGCCACCCGCCTGGCCCTGCCCGACTGGGCCCGCCCCCTCAAGGCCACCTTCCTGTACGTGGGCATCGCCGTGGTAGCCACCCTGCTGGCCTTCGAGCTGGGTAGCTCCTGGGTCGTCACCGGCTGGGCCCTACTGGCCGTCACCCTGCTGGTCACCTGGAGCGTCACCGCCAACCCCCACTGGCGCCTGCTGGCCCTGATCGTCGGTGCGGGCACCGTCGCCCGCGGTGCCCTGGTTAACCTGGCCCCGGGCCACGTCCCCGTCGACGTGGCGCTGGACCAGCTCGCCGTGGGCCTGGCCTGCCTGACGCTGCTGTGTGGGTACGTGTTCATCTTCCTCACCGAGGGCCCGGCCGACGACCGCCAGGCCCCGACAGAAGGTCCCTGGATGGCCCTGGCCTACGACCGCCTCAGCTGGCTCGTGGGTTTCACCGCCCTGCTGACCGGCTTCATCGTCACCCAGTCCGAGGGCACGGAGTTGACCATCTTCCTCAGCATCGAGGGCCTGGGCCTTGTGGCCATCGGCTTTTTGTTCAAGGAGCGCCTGGCTCGCCTGGGCGGCCTGACCCTGCTGAGCGCCTGCATCCTCAAGCTGTTCATCTACGACATGCGCGGCCTCACCGGCCTGCCCCGCATCTTCTCCTTCGTCACCTTGGGCGGCGTCCTCATCGCCGTGTCCTACGTCTACACCCAGTTCCGCAAGCGCCTCGCGGAGTACCTGTGATCCATCCACGGATCAAGAGGAGGCCCCATGAGCAAGCGCAAACCGATCGTCGCCGACTGCTATTCCGCCGGTGACCGCAAGCTGATGCTGCTCTCCCAGCACATCCGCGGCTGGCTGCTGACCCCCGTCCTCGTCCTGCTACAACGCTGTCGTATCACCGCCAACGGCCTGACCCTGATCGGCCTGATCACCGGCCTGGCCTTCGCCCCCATGCTCTTCGTCAACCGCCCCCTGGCCCTGGCCCTTCTCCTGCTCCACGTCGCCCTCGACGGCCTCGACGGTCCCCTGGCCCGCCACACCGGCACCGCCTCCCCCCGCGGCTCGTTCTCCGACACCGTCGTCGACCAGCTCGTCGTCGCAGCCACTACCACCGCCCTGATCATCCACGGTACCATCCACACCCTCCCCGGCGTGCTCTACCTGTTCACCTACACCGTCGTCATCGCCTTCTCCCTGGCCCGCAACGCCCTTCGCACCCCCTACACCTGGCTCTTCCGCCCCCGCCTGTTCGTCTACGCCATGATCCCCGTGGCGCTCTACTGGAAGGCCGGGTTCCTGGACTACGCTCTGTGGGCGTTCGCTGTGCTACTGGCGGTCAAAGGGGTCAGCGGGTTCGTGATGATCCGGCGGGGGATGGGGTGAGGGAATGCCGAGCCAGGTGGGGGCTATCGCGGCTGGCCAAAGAAGATGAAGGTCTCGCCAACTTCCGTGTCGATGGGATGGCGGGGGGACGAGGTGATGAAATCGTCGAATCCATCACCGTTGATATCGCCGGTCGAAGTCCAGCCGTCGGTGCCCATATCCTGCTGGACGACATTGCCGACGAAGGCCGCGTCCGCATCGGCCGTCGTCATTTCTGCAGGCCAGTTCTCTCGCCCACAGAACAGCGCCACGAACCCGGCGCCTACAGAACCGTCCCAGTCCGCACCATTACTCATCAGCAGCAGGTCATCGATCCCATCACCGTCCATGTCCCCGTGGAGCCCGGCCCCGGAAATGTATCGTAATTGAGACGGCGCGATGTGAACGTCGACGTCGCTCAATTCCAGTCGTTCAGGCCACAATCCACTGTGGCTGAACAGGATGTAGACATCGGTCAGATCGTCTTCGCCTGTTTCGTCCGGGCCCATGAAGACCAGATCATCCAGCCCGTCACCATTGATATCATCCCCCGTGACGACGGGACCGGAGAGCTGGCTTGCCGTGCTGAATTCCGCGTCGTCCTGAACGGTATAACTCGAATCCCAGTTTGGTCGACCGTAGAAGAAATGGCTCCCGGATTGAGACTCGTGGTCGCTGCCGACGGCGATGTAGATATCGCGGTATCCATCCCCATTCAGGTCTCCAACACTGAACGGACCACGAACGGTGTTGGCCCCGCCCTGGCCGTCAGGAGAGCTGAAAGCCACGTCGGCGACGCTGGCCATGGTTTCTCCGAACGGAAAATTCGCGATCCGACCCAGTAGCATATAACTGCTTTGATGCACAGGATGTCCGTAACCAACAAGCTCCGATAGCCCATCTCCATTGACATCATCCAAGCCGACGAAACGTAATCCCTGGCTACCTCCCGTAACCCAGACTCTGGCGTCATCGGGCAATGGCATGTTCACCGCGGAAACGTCTGCCCCAGAAATAATATGGGCCTCGCCGTTGAACAGCACTGGACCTGCCGTCAGCCAATCAGACAATCCATCCCCATCAAAATCGCCGAACTCCGCGCGGGAAGAGATGTCGGTCGAACCGTCGGCGTTCGTGTTGTACACGGATGCGTCAACGTAGGTCGGGCAATGGCTGTCTTCCCGCCAACCCGAGGTTTTGCCGAACAGTAAATACTGCTCCGGATTCGTCAGCCCACCACTGTATCCCGGGTCGATGACCAGGTCGGCCAGCCCATCGCCGTTCATGTCTCCTTGTTCATCTATCGCGGCTATCTGCATGTTTTCGTGCTCGCCGATGATCGACGGACATCCGGTCAACGGCTCGTGGAGCTGCCAGCCCGAGTCACGGCCCATCACGAAATAGATCTTGCCGCTGCTTTCACCAGGGCCATCGAAATGCGGATCACCGATGGACAGATCATCGATGCCGTCGCCGTTGATGTCGCCGAAGATGGAGATGGCTCCACCCGCAAACGCTCCGTCCGGTTCACCGGTGAACGAGGCATCTGCGTCGTCCACCGTGTTCACGGCATTCCACGACCATTTCGAGGGGACAGGAGGTTCTTCTACAACGTCGTCATCGTCGCAGACGACATACCGACAACTGAACCCTGAAGCGACGAGCATGGCGAGTGCCAGCTGCAGGATCGTGGACGCCATCGTTCTCATCTCGTGTCCCCACACCAGAGGCCGCTGGCTGAATCGCTGTAGCCATCCAGAACAACCGTCCAGTCGACCACCAACCTGCCCGTATTCCTGTGGAAGCCGGCGATACGGCCGCTGCCTCCTTCCACCAGGTAGATCACCGTTCCGTACAGGCTCATGCCGTTCGTCGCTGAACTCCAGTCTTCCAGCTGGATCGTTTCGAGCCAGCAACCATTCCAGACGTCGTGCTTGTCCACCTCGTCACCGCGCCACGCGAAGATCTCCGTCTCATCGGCAGCGCACAGGTCGTTTCCTATCTGGGCGACGACTTCGGACGATGGGTCATTGGCGACAAGCGCGTCGAAATCCGCATACCGAAACAACGCCGCATGCGGGAAGTCGACACGGATGATGTCTCCATCGCTGGCGGACAGCGTGCGGTTGTAATTGACGGCTTCGGTCGTGATGGACTCGGTTTCCATATCCAGCTCGAGCCAGTAGTCATCGCTTCCCATGGCGCCGGACATGATCAGGGTGTTGCCTATGCGAGCCATGCCCTCGGTTTCGAAGTGGTCGTGTATGTCGGTACCGTAACGGCCGATCTCGCTCGCCGCGCCGGTATCCATATCCACCTCGATCACGACGAGGCTCCCATCCCCGCTGGGCGCTAGCGTCCAGCACCGCGCGGCAAATACGTCATCGTCGTCACCTGTGTCGTCGTCGTTCACGTCATCATCGCCACTATCGTCATCGCCGGTATCATCGTCGTCCAGCGGTGCCGGATTGTCGGATTCGATGCAGATCTCGCAGCCGAACGAGAGGGCACAGATCACAGGCAACGCCAGCCAATAGCCTGGCCGCTGAGTTCTGAGATCTGACCACAACATCAGATTCGGTCCTTCCATCCAATCCATCGACAGACGTGAATCGGTACGAAGTTTGTACCCGAAGGATATCGTAGCTCAGACGGCGTGAACGGATGCTTACACAACCCATACCAGCATCGCCCACCTCACGGCAGCCCGCGAGCCGATCCTCAAGCCCAAATGTGCCCGGAACTTGATCTTTTATCATTTACAGCCTTGTTCTACGGGCTTTTCAACATTTGGGCCCAGGCATCACCCACCTCTGGGCAACCCTCGACCCGGCCATCAATCGCAGGGCCAGTCGCCCCAGAACAGCGCAAGGTCGTCCACACCGCTGTACCCGGTCATCGGCCCGATGTACGTGGTGTCGCCGGTGTCGGGGTCGACGTGGTACAGCTCGCTGCCCGACGAGGCCAGCAGGAGGTGATCGACGGGATCATACTCGGCGCCGACGTTCTGGAATGGGACGGAGGCCTGGGACAGGGTTGTCGCCGCGCCGGTGGTGGTGTCTACGGTGAACACCTCGTCGGTGGCCTTGTTCAAGCCCAGCAGCCGATCTCCGTCCAGGTCGTAGCACAGTCCGCAGGAACCCAGCTGAATGCCCAGCGAGCCGACGACGGTGGTGGCACCGGATAGCCGGTCGATCTGCACCAGCTCATCGCTGGTGGCATTCATCCCGTAGAGGTCGCCCAGACTATCGAAGGTCATCCCGCATATGTCGCCGGTGCCGGTGGATCCGATGACTGTGATGATGCCTGTACACGGGTCCACGGAGATGAGGGTGTCGTCGGTGCTATCGCTGGCCCAGATCTGGCCGTCGGGGCCAAACACCGCCGTGTTGATGTTGTTGCCCGTGTTGATGGTGCCGAGCACCGAAACGGCGCCGCTCAGGTAGTCGATCTCGAGGATCTCCTGGGTTCCCTGGTGCAGGCTCAGCAGCCGCCGCTCCGGGGGGCCCGCATCGTCGTCGTCGGCCGAGTCGTCGTCGGCCGAGTCGTCGTCGGCCGTGTCGTCATCGCCCGTGTCATCGTCACCCGTGTCGTCGTCCCCGGTGTCGTCGTCGCCGGTGTCGTCGTCATCCGCAGGGGTCGTGTCGTCATCGGTCTGCCATTGCTCGCAGCCGATGGAGAGCGTCAGGAGAAGGGTAAGGACAGATAACCAACGCACGTTTGGCCTCCCTCGATGAGCGCACTTTGCCCATCAATCGCATACAGGGAGGGTGCCGATTGACCCGACACAACCAACGAACACCCAGCATGTGGATCATACAGCGACGATCCAAAAGGTAAAGATATGCAGGGCCGGGCACCATGGATCCTCCGTCCAGTTTCTGGATGGACCGCTGCTGGCGATCAGGGGAGTGAGTGGATTCGGGATGATCCGGCGGGGGAGTAGCGTAATTGTTTACGCCGGTTTACGCGAACCAAGATCACCGTGCATCACCTACCACATGGGTATGCAGTTCGGTCGTGTCCCCATCCATCGAATAGCATGCCGACTCGTATTCCAAGGTGACATCGTCCTTCCACGAGAGGGGCGTGAGGAACCCGCCTTCCAGTCTGTGGATGGTCCGCTGCTTGCCCGCTGCCAGATCGATCAGCAGTAGCTTGGTAATGGGCGTATTCACTCCAGAGATCTTCAACTCCTGAACGGCCAGATACCGGGAGTCGGGGCTGAAGGAAACCGGATGCCCGAACAGCCTCCCCCGCAGATTCACGGAGCTCCCCTCGACCGTCATCTCCCCGAATTCCGGGCTACCCATCCTGATCTCCGTGTAGTGGGCTTTCTTCACCACGTACTTACCGTCCGGTGATTTCATGGTTAGGCCTCATCCTGCGTGCGCTGTTCGTAACGTGTTCCTCTACCCCCTCCTACAGTTCCGCAATACACTCCTTGATCTCCGCCAGCAACTCCTCGGGCTCGTTGGGATCTTCCCCTTCGTACGACACCACGGCGCCGAAGTAGCGGGCCAGCGCGTACGACGCGATGAGCACCGACGCGCATTCGGCCATGTTCCCTCCCCAGCGGAACGCGATGCAGTAGTCCCTCCCGTCGGCAATATCGGCGAACTCTTCGAGGAGCTCCGCCGACCCGTCGTAGTAGATCTCGAATCCCGCATCCGCCCCGTTCAGCTTGCACGGCAAGAACCCCGAATCCTCGAAGGGGGTCAGCTCTTCGTCCAGCTGGAAGTCGAACCCGCAGGCGTTGATGGCGACCTGCCAGGCCGCCCGGCTCGGGACCTTGGTGCGTTTCAGGAAGGCGAACTGCTCGTTGGACATGCTCTCTACTCTTGTCTGGCAGCTGCTGTGAACCCAGCTGCTGTCTGTTTCCACGCAGTATTAGTTCGTGGTAGTTGTTTTACCATCATTGAGTCTTCCCATCCGTCCGTGTGTACTTGAACACCCCAGATGAAGTACCCGCATATCCTGTCACCTACGTTATCAACGCTACCGACCTCAACACCAGCCTGATGGGGGTGCAGGACTGCGGCGACTAGGCCACCTTCGCTGTCTAATGTGGCCTTCGACGAAACTCAGGGTTGGGTGGAAGACTCTCCGAGCTCGGGGAACTACACATTGATGGACGACAACGGCGCCGGCGCTCAGCGCTCCGATCCAAGACCGGCGATCCAGCCGATTACCCCCAGGGGCACGGGCCGCAGGGTGACGTCATCCAGAATTACAGTTACGTACGTTGCGTTCGTGGGGGGTGATCACGCTCGCGATGATCTTGGTCTATCAGGCGAGGTATGGACAATGCCCGTCTGTGGACAGCCCTGCGAGACTGACCACAGACGTTGGATAACCCTTTGGATTACCCACATTGACCACACCACAACTAAATAAATAGA
>CAZDDH010000273.1:0-11107 GCA_964504165.1 uncultured Rickettsiales bacterium
ACGAGGGTACGGATGCTGTCAGCCCGACGATGGCGATCTGGCGCGAAAAACTAACCACATGCCGTCAAGCAGAGACAGAGCCTTACGGCTCAGTTGTGCCGCGTGCATGGGTGACTCGGGCCGCGCCGAGAACTGCACGACCGTCTCCTGTTGGCTGTGGCCCAGACGTGGGGGGAGCGTGGCATTCCTCAAGACCGCCATCATGAACCGCCAGATTGACCAAACGCCACTTGCCGAAGGCGTCGTCATGCCGGCCAAGGACGATCCAGTAGAGGACGCACCCATCAGTGAAGAACCTCTGAACCGGCCTCCACCGCTTCGACAACCGAGGCGCTCGGTGGTGCTCGGTCGTGAGGTTGCTGCAGGTCCCCTCCGCACGCCGAGGAAGGTGGTACCGCGATGACAGAGACCTACCTGACCGCGGCCGAAGTCGCGGAACTGACCCGGATGAAGAAGGCAACGATCTACAAACTCGCCGCCACGGGTGAAATCCCCTGCCACAAGGTGCGGCGACGTTTGCTCTTCCCAGCCAAACAGATCCACGAGTGGGTGCGGAACGACGGCGAGATGCCGGCGACGATGACTCTCACCGTGGCTAGCCGGAGCAGGAGAAGGCAGAAGTGAGACCTTCTGGAATCCCTGGAATGGTACCCTTCTGCCATCCTCTGATGCGGCCATTGGAGGTGCCATCATGGCATCGATCTTTTACAGAAAGAACCGTGGCTGTTGGTTCGGACAGGCCACGGTGGACGGCAGAAGAGTCAAACGGAAATTCCACCCCAACAAGAAGAAATCTGAGGGGATGTTCCACCGTTGGGTAGTCGAGCTGGAGTCAGCGAAAGGACGCCACCAGTTCGATACGACGATCACGCTCCAGGAGTTCGTTGATCTGCACTATTTCCCGTGGTTGAAGGGCGCCAAGTCGTCCGCCATGCAGGTGCGGGAGAAGCTGACAGTTCGGACCTGGATCGAAGTGAACGGCGATTGTCGGTTGTGCAAGATCGACCGGCGGATGGCAGCTCGGTTCCAGTCCGAACGTCGCAAGAAGGTGAAGGCTCGAACGGTCAATCACGACGTGGGGGTTATCTCCTTTGTCCTGAAGAAGGCAGTCGAGTGGAAGATCCTCGAGGTGAATCCACTCGTGGGTCTAGCCAAGCTCCGTGAGACTCAGTCTCAGCCACGCTGGCTGACCAGCGAGGAAATCGACGCGCTCATGACCAAGGCGCCGGATCGCTTGAAGGTGATCCTGATCACGTTCCTCAACACCGGCCTCCGGAAGGGGGAACTCATCCGGCTTGAGTGGAAGGATGTGGATCTGAACGGCGCGTTCATCACGGTGAGGCACAAGGGCGAGGTCACGACGAAGAGCAAGAAGGAACGAACCGTGGACCTCAACACCACTGTCGTGGACGCACTCCGTATCCATAGGCAGAAGATGAAGAGTCGGTTCGGCAAGCTCCCACAGCACGTGTTCGTGACTGGGTTGGGATCCCCGATGAAGAACAACCTCTATCGGGACATTCGCCTCGTGTTCAAGGATGCCGGCATCGAGGGGGCCAAGATCCACTCGCTGCGGCACACTTTTGGTAGCCAAGCGGTGATGGCCGGGATGGACCTCGTAACGCTCCAGAAGCTCATGGGGCACTCCGACATCAAGACCACGATGATCTACGCCCACGTGGATCGGGCGCACATGCGCAGCGAGGTCAACCGCCTGGCTCTGGGTGTTCCCAAGGGTGACAAGGATGTTGCCTCGCTCAGCGCGGAGCGCGCCAAGAGGGCCGGTCAAGCTGGCTGAATCTGCCCAGTCCGTTCTGCAAATCCATGAAGGTTTGTCCCCAGAATGTCCCCAAGCCATTTGTTCAGTGGGTCCAGGGTGAAGACGGGGCGCACCACCGGCTCTCAGAAATCCTTTAACTACGGGGGTTTCCGGGGACTGGGAAGGTGGCACGCCCGGCCCGATTCGAACGGGCGACCTACGGATCCGAAGCAAACCCGAACGCAATCGCCCAAGTCGCCGTACTGCAAGGGTTTTCTTGAAATCACCGTAGGTTAGGATGGTTCGATGAACCTGCTTGAGTATGCCTGAGTTTCCCTGAGTTACCGCGAATTCTCCCCCCAGATTCCCCCGCCCTTCCCTGGCCCGAATGCGACGCCCCACCTCGTTCTCCCGAAACCAGGCATTGACCCCGCCGTCATGACGACGATGATGGACCTTGGCTGCTGGCTGGGATGATGGAGCCAAGGTCACCATCCAGATCCGGGTGCCGGTGCTGTTCGGGGAGCTGGCGGAGGTGGTGGAGGTGGCTCTGTCCAGATAGGGCTGGATGGCCGGATTCATCCGACGCGGTTTCCGACCATCAATCAACTACATCGCACATGAAAGGTAAGTGGGGAGGAACCACTCTCGACACAATTCTTCGTGGATTCTGGGTAGGACAGCGAGCTTGCGCCATGTGTCCAGGATCTCGAAAGCGATGTTGAAGGCTGTCCCGGTCTCACCATTCGCTTTCAACTCCTGGGCCAGCCTCCCATTGGCCCTGGCCAGTTCCGCCTGGTCGATGGACAGCACCTCCCAGAAATCCGCCGCACTCCAGAAGTCCATCCGCCACGAAAGTTCAGCGAACCACGTTGTCGTCCGCAACACCTCCACCAAGACCCCGTTCCTCCCTGCTGACAAGGCGGCAGCGTACTTTGCCATCTCCCTGTCCTGGTAGACGAGTTTGATGAAACCTGCATAGAGCTTGGATCGCTTTGCGTACCAGCGGAGAGGTATCAGCGACCCGGGGTCGAGCGTGATTTCGTTCTGAACAGGGATGTAGATGGTGCAATGGCCTTGTTCGGAGAAGGTCGGATTTCGTGGATAGAGGCATTTGTCGATGTAGTCGTTCAAGCAGACGAGAAAAGCCCGGTTTGAGGCAAGATCAACGACGACGAGCAACACAGGAGCACCTGGACCCATTGCCTCCACGGTGTTCAACTCCGGCGTCTCGATGACGAACTTGATGACGTCTAAGTCAACGAAATCATCTTCCTCTACCGATTCTGCCTCTGGAAACCGTTCGATGTTGTAACGGGAGTGAACGCGGTGGGTGGTGTAGTCACCTTCTTGGACGGATTTCAACTGGACGAAGATGTGCTCCCCAAGAGTCTCCGACTTTCCAGCAGAATCAGGGGGCTTGAAGAGTTCAACGGCCAGATCGAGGCCATAATCCGGCCTGTAGTTCCGCACGACCCACTCTGGTGGCAAAAGGGCTTTGAACCTGGCCGTGGAGGTGTCCTCCCCGACGTGTGTTGCAATCCTCGCCTTGCGTTTCCTGTCGTTACTCATACGGCGATAGTACCTGGGGACGTTGATTTATGGGGTCTGCGTGGGCGAACTAGAATAGGACACCTTGTCGGTCGTCGATTTTTGGCGGCCAGAACACCCCCAGGACCAGCCAGGTGTTGTACGGGAACTTGGTGCCCATGAAGAATCGGGTGGCCTTGTCCTCGCGGCAGAGTTCCCCGAGGAACTTCGTCCGCACGGCCTTGGCCGCAGCTTCCTCGGAGCCGAGGCGGTCCGATTCCTTCAAGAACAGCACGCCCAGTTCCCAGTCCTCGATCATGGCCGTGTGAGGCTTGGCGTCATCCTCGCACTCAAACTTGTAGTGGAAGCTGTACGGCAGCTTTCGTAGCGGCTTCTGGGGCTGCCCGAACAGAACGAGCTGGTCGAACAAGGCTTGCCACTCCGGTTTCCACTCGGGGTCGGCCTCCCGAATTTCAAGATCCAATACTCGCGCCGGTCTGACTATGCCAAGGGACGCATCCTCGGTGTCGAACATCGACTGCAACTGGTTCAACGTGTGGTGCGGCATCTTGTCGATGATGGCCCGACGGTCTCGCCACTCGTGCTTCGTTGACAGCGGTGGGTCGAGAACCCGTAGCGTATCGAGCCGGGGTTTGCGACTCTCCCTACGGTTGTCGTTGCCAGCACCGCTCGGTTCGAGATCGACCTCGACCCACTGGTACTTTCGGAACTGTTGGTCGCGTGGGCGATACCTGTAATCGATGGGGTAGAGCCTTACCCAGTCACCGCCCTCGGTGATGCCCGCAGTACACACTGACTCCCGACCCTTCATGGCCGGATGCGGGTAGGTCATCACCGTAATCAGGATCTTGGTGCGCTCGACCTCGTCGTTCATTACGTTGCTTCCAGGTGGTGCACTGGAAGCCCCGTCGTTTCGGCTGCCGCTGCCGCGACTCGGCTTCGGTGACAGCTCGCCGCGTCCGCCTCCATGCACAACAGGACGCTCGCCTTTTCCGTCTGGAGTTCGGATACCTTGGCGATTGCGTCGTGCTGCGCGGGGAGGGTGTGCTTCTCGTACTCGTCGAACAACGTCTGGTAGTCGGCTGTCGAGGTCAGCCCCCGTCGATCCTCGGATCGAATTCCAAGGTCGGGGATGTGGATGTACTCCACGCCGATGTTCGACAGGAGCCGTGCAAGCGTCTTCTTGTGGAATCCGTAGCGACGAGCAACCGGGTTGTGCCGCACGTCGATGACGCGGTCCATCCCGTGACGCAGGAGCGTGTTCATGAAGCCGTCTATCTGCAGCCCCTCGTAGCCGATGGTATAGGCCGCAGGTGGTGCGTGGAGCCTCTCAGCACGGCGTTCGATCTTGCTGTTGACCGTGAACCAAGGATGACGCCCGTAGACGTATCTACGGACGCTCTCTGCATCGTCGCGGCCGAATCCAAGGCTGAGCTTCGTGATGTCGGCCTGGATGCCGTTGGCGAGGCCCCGGGCAACGTCCACACCTGCACCGGTTACCTCCCACACGTTGCGGTTGGGCTCGCGCAGGTAGGTGTTACGCACCATCCCCCCAGCCTCCTGGTAGAGCCCAAAGGAGAAGGGACCGTAGTGGTAGGGCACGAACTCGTAGAACGAAGCCCCGCCGCTCGTCGGCATCTCGTGACGGAGCAGGAAGCACAACTTCACCAACATGGTTCTGGGTAGCGTGCCGCCCGCTGCATCCAGCATGGATAGGACGATTCGTTGTCTGATCAGCATCTCGTCGGCCCACACGTTTCGGGTAGCTTTCGTTCCATCGCGGTGATCCTACGGCGCGGCTGCCACAACAGCAACGAGCACGTTGTCGTCTGGGCCTGTCGCCGTGGGTAAGAGCCTGTACTCCCGGTGTCGGCCACCTGTTCCTACTAAGAGTTGCGGTACGCTGTCGGCATGATTGCCATCAACCCTGAATGGGAATTCGACGACGTACTCCAGGCCGCCTGGGGCGGCATACATTGGCGGCGGCGTCCAAAGCACGGGACGGCGACTCGACATCCTCCGTGCCTGGGGAAGCGTCGTTGGTCGAGAACGGGCCATTGCGGGCCTAACGGAATTCCGTGGCCGCTTCAGGACCCAGAAGGAAGCAGCACAGGAGATTGGGATTAGCAATCGATCCTATTGGGTCTTGAAGCACGATTTCGCTGACCTCCACTCCGGACTCGCCTCTGGACTGACCCTCACCTTCGACACCCGTCTCCATCGCTTCGACCCGACCGCCTTCGATGCCTTCATCGGGGAGGTACTCGGCCCCGACACCGATGTGACCATCGAGGAACGGTCGAACATCGATGCCGAAGGCCCGGCCTACATCCGCATCAACGGCTCCAGAGCAGGGGACATGGTCGCTGTGGCTGAGGCGTTCTACGACCGTGCATGGCAGGAAGCCGAGGCACTCGTAGATAAGATGGCGGTGGAGAAGTCAGTGTCGTCGGGGATGGCGATCATCCTCCAGCGGCTAGACCACCAACGTGATCATCTGATTCGCGTTGAAGAGACAGTCGGCATCCTCAACAACCCAGACGTCCAGGAGATGCTGGAGGACAAGGGAGCGGCCCACGTCTTGGCGAAGGACAAGAAATTGCTTCAGACCACCTTCCAGCGAATCTCAAAGGGCGTCGTGGAGGAGGTCAAGCGTCGCACGGTGAAGGGCGTCATCAACGCCGTCCAGGGCGAAGTCGGGGACGGCGTATCTGGGCTGTTGGACGGTGGGGACGACGACGAGGGGGACGAGTAGCCACTCTGTCCCGTTCTTGGCACGCCTCCTGCTACCTCATCTACGTGGAGGCCCTCGATGCCCGTACATGACGATCCAACAGTCCGGAATCCGGACGCCACGGACCGATTCTCGGACACCCCTGACCGATTTTCGGACGGTTCCCCGGTCTCCTCCCTGTCAGCCTCGCCCGCGGTCTGCCCTTGGTGCAGTTCCCCCATCCAAGAACTCCATCTCGACGGCGACATCGTGGTTCGCTCCTGTCCACTGTGCGCTTGGTGGTGGGTCGGGAGCCGTTACGAGGTGCTGGTGAGGAGGTGAACTGGAGGGGAAGCCCTTGGGATAGGTGACTGCGGTGGGACCGCCCGCCCACTTGCGGCGGGGTATCAGGCGTTCACAGTGTCTAGCCTTCGTCGCACCAACCCCGTGCCGAGAACCATCCTTGCACCGCGCCATGGCCCTCGCCGTCCAACTCCCCCAGTCGAACACCCATCAGTGTGAGCGATGCCAGGTCCAGGTTGCCCCCGAAACTCATACACGCCGGACACTTCCAAACACGCGTATTCCAGCGGGAATTCAGGACCACAGCAGCACCTGTAGCGTCACCGCAGGCGGGGCACGGTGCGATGGCAAATCCCGGCTCGTCGGCCCTGGGGACGATGTCGATACCCACCTCCCGAGCCACGGCGAGCAGATCCACGCGGCGGGCATCAATCATCCAGTCGGGGGTCGCGGTCGAGGGCGGCGCGGACTCAAGATCAGTTGGAGCATCTGGGGGCCTTTGAGCGGCCTCATGGGGTTCGGGATCTGGCCGGGCGTCCTCAAGCTCATGCGATGGCACGACTTCCTCTTCGCGAGATTCCTTTGCGACCGGGGGCTCCTCGGCTGGCATATGGAACAGCGCCTCGGCCTCCGGCGGCAACGGGGTTCGCTGGACGATCCGGCGCTTCGGCGGTGGTGGATTGAAGACCCTGCGCGACATGGTTACCTCGTGGCTGATCGTAGGGCCGGGCGTAAGGAATGCAAGGTGTCGGCTGGATGCGCATACCTGATTGCCCCCACGTGGTAGACAACTCCTGATCCTGGCCCCGAAGGCCATACGGTCCGATTTCCGGTCTTCCATGGCCCGGCACAGTCCGGAATCCGGACGGTTGTCGGATACAGCACCTCAACCGAACAGAGCCTCTTAGCCCTCGTACACGCAACGTTTAGGCTGTTGCCGCGCTGTAAATAGTCCGCTGATCACACGCTGGCACGCCGCTTGAAACTCCCCAGGTCAACCGGACGGACAAGCCGTTCGGGAAACCGCCAGTCCAGGAGCCCTGCGTCGCATAGGCCCAGAAGTGAGAGCCATGGGCTAAAGTTGTTTCACAGCCCTGGGCGCGAAGGCACTCGCGGATATAATCGCCCGTCTACGGTGTCACTGAGGGGAAGGACGATTCGATGTTGAGCAATTGCTTAGGCCGTTTTTCTGGCATGACAATGACCAGACTATCTTCGAGCCTCCTATCCCTTCTCCTTGCAGGTTTTGTGCTGGGTTGCCCAACCGAGGACCCCGATCCGGACCCGACCGACGACGACGATTCGACACCCACGGACGACGACGACGTCCTCGATGACGACGATGACGACTCCGAGTCCGGCTGGTCCGCCGAGTACCACCCCACCTGGCCGGACGTCCCTCCCGTCGAGCACGAGGACACCATCGATCCTCCACCCGGGGCGACCGAGAATGATGACACGGTGCCCACCGACATCGCCTCCAGCGTGGAGTTCATCTACTCCGGCGACGACGCCTCCCAATTTGGCGTCGCTGAGGACACCATCGAGGACTATCGCGTGGCGGTCGTCCGCGGTCGGGTGCTGCAGACGGACGGGACTGGACTGCCCGACGTGGAGATCACCGTCTTGGGCCACGAGGAGCTGGGTTACACCTTCAGCCGAGCCGACGGCGGATTTGATCTGGTTGTCAACGGCGGTGGTGTGATGACCATCCAGTATGAGCTGGCTGACTACCTGACGTCCCAGCGGAAGGTGAACGTCCCGTGGCGGGACTTCACCTGGATGCCGGACGTCGTCCTGCTCCAGTACGACACCGATGTCACCGAGATCGACTTGCTGTCGGCCACGGCGATCCAGGTTGCCCAGGGGAGCGTGGTCACCGACGAGAGTGGTGAACGACAGGCCACGATGATGTTCCCACCGGAGATGTCTGCGACCATGACGCTGGCGGACGGCACTGAGGAGCCGCTGGAGGCCCTCAACGTCCGTGCCACCGAGTACACCGTCCGCGACTATGACCACGACTCGATGCCCGCCATCCTACCGGCGACGAGTGCGTATACCTATGCCGTCGAACTGAGCATCGACGAGGCCCTGGCCGCTGGCGCGACGCAGGTCACCTTCGACACGCCGGTGCCCTACTACCTGGACAACTTCATCGGCTTCCCCGTAGGTGTGCCCGTACCGGCGGGGTACTACGACACGGAGCAAGGGGTGTGGGTGGCCGCCGAGAGCGGCGTCATCCTCGAAATCCTGGACACCACCGGCGGCTACGCCGAGATCGATGTGGATGGCAGCGGTTTCGCCGCCGACTCGGCAACTCTCGACGAGCTGGGCTTCACCGAAGAGGAGCTGGAGGAGTTGGCAACTCTGTACGCCGTGGGCGACACACTGTGGCGAGTCCTTCTGGGACACTTCACCGCGTGGGACCTGAACATGGCCGCCACGCCGCCCAACGACGCAACGCCACCGGACGGTGCAGGCCTGGACGACAACAACATCGAGGACGACGTTTGCTACGAGGACGGCTCCATCATCGAGTGCCAGAATCAGATCCTGGGCGAGTCGGTGCCCATCACCGGCACCCCATTCTCGCTGGATTACCGCAGCCACCGCACGCCGGGCTGGACAGTGGGCGACAAGCTCCCCATCCGGGTTAGCGGCGAGGAGGTCCCCGAGAGCCTCAAGCGAATCGAGCTGGAGATTCAGATTGGCGGTCGTCATTGGGAGTACACGCTGTCCCATTGCCCCGACCAGGTCTTCATCTTCGATGAATGGAACGGCCTCGACGCCTATGACCGGCCGATCCAGGGGAATGCTCCGGTGCAGGTCACCATCGGCTACGCATACGACATGCTGTACCAGACCGTCAGCACGTTTGGAGATCCGCCAGGCGACAACGTGATGACCTTCAACTTCGTGAATGCAGGGGAGGGCATCGTCACCGGGGATTGCGATGAGGAGCCCCCCGACGAGATACCTCCGCCCAATAACGTCATATCCGCGGCGCCGTCGTTCTTCGAGACTATCCTGTGGCAGGAGTGGACGACGACCGTGGGCAACTTCGACGCCTCGGGCCTGGGGCTCGGCGGCTGGACGCTGAACGAACACCACGTCTATGCCCAGGATAATCGAATCCTTCACCGCGGTGACGGCAACCGGCAACGTATGGAGCTGGAGGTCATCACAACCGAGGCCGGTAACGGAAATGACCAGTACGAGTCCGGTCTGGGTGGGCCAGCCATCTCCGCGGCCATCGGCACGCCCATGGGAGTCGATATGGGCTCCGACGGCAGCGTTTACATCGCCGCCTACTACAACAACTCCAAGCGCGACGTCTTCAAGGTCGCACCAGACGGCATCATTACCACGGTGGCCGGCAATGGCACGAGCGGATACAACGGCGACGGCATTCCCGGCACGCAGGCCTCGGTGGCTTCCACTGGCGTGGCTGTGGCGGACGACGGCCGCGTCTACATCGCAGACAGAGACAATAATCGGGTCCGGATGGTGGACCTGGACGGCATCATTCACACGGTTGCGGGTTGTGGCACGCAGGGTTCCTGGGGCGACGACGGACCGGCCGTGGATGCGTACCTTGATGCTCCCCATGATGTCGCAGTGGACTCGGACGGAAACCTCTACATCGCCGACACCGAAAGCCACCTAATCCGCCGCGTATCCACGGATGAACGCATTACCACGTACGCCGGCAGCGGATACGGCTGCAACATGGGGGGCAACATCGGTGACGGCGGACTCGCCGTCGATGCACTGCTGTGTTCACCCAAGGGTGTGGACGTGGGGCTCGATGGCTCGGTCTACATCGCCGACACGGAGAATAACCGGATCCGCCGCGTGACCCCTGACGGCATCATCGAGACGGTGGTGGGCACGGGGGACGGAGGGCATGGCGGCGACGGCGGCCTGGCTGAGAACGCCGAGCTCAACCAGCCCAATGGCGTTACCGTGGGCCCACTGGGCAACCTCTACATCGCAGATACCTTCAACCACCGTGTACGGCGCGTCAATCCCCGGGGATTCATCACCACCGTCGCTGGCACCGGCCTGATGGACTACGACTCCCACGGCGGTGCGGCCTCCGACGCGGCACTCAATCACCCCTATGATGTGGCCGTCGCTCCCGACGGATCCCTGTACATCGGTGATGGCGGGAACCATCGGGTAAGACGGGTTGCCGCCCCGATCCCGATCACGAACGCGGCCGAGATCGTCATTCCCGCGGAGGACGGCTCCGAGGTTTACGTGTTCGGCATGATGGGCCGCCACGACCGCACGGTGGACCCGTACACCGGAGCG
Source organism: uncultured Rickettsiales bacterium (assembly GCA_964504165.1). Lineage (GTDB taxonomy): Bacteria > Myxococcota_A > UBA796 > UBA9615 > CAYRNR01 > CAZDDH01. The sequence continues at coordinate 10,647 of CAZDDH010000273.1, forward strand.
GTCCTATACGATTTCGGCTACGACAACGACGGCCTGCTGACCGTTGTCACAGATGGCGATGGCAACGTCACCACCATCGAGCGGGACGGCAACGGGGATCCCACCGCCGTCATCGCCCCCGGCGGCCAGGAGACCACCCTCAGTCTGGACGCCGACGGCTACCTGCACACCATTGCCAACCCCGATGGGGACACCTACGAGGTGGAATACTGGTCGGCCAACGGGCCTGGACTCATCGCTCGCTTCACATCACCACGGGGCCAAAGCTCCGAGTATTCCTACGATGCCGACGGGCGTCTCAATATCGCAGCGGACGCCGCGGGTGGCACCAAGACCTTCACCCGCTCCGACCTGGATCCCGGCTACGAGGTGAGCCTGGTCACCGGCCTGGGCCGCAACAAGCTCTACACCGTCGAGAACACCGTGGAGGCCACCGCCGCCGCGGGGGCCACCACCGACGT
>CAZDDH010000274.1:0-6589 GCA_964504165.1 uncultured Rickettsiales bacterium
TGGTCGCTGGGCTTCCGAGGTGGAGGTCACCTCACTGGCGAATCAAGTCTGTTCTCACCGGGGACATTCTCATTCTCCCGAACTGTCCACGCCTTTCTGGGTCTGCAATTGCCCCCTCACGCGGCCCACATCTTGCTCATCCAAGACCCATCAACATCAGGATATCCATGCAGAATCGTCACGCCATATCGCTCGTTTGCCTAACGCTGACAACCATCGGGTGCTCGGTGGCAGAGGACGACCCCGGACCCGGAGTCGATTGTTTTGAGACTTGCACGGTCGGGCACAGAATCACAGAAGCTGAAGAACTCGTTTCACTGGAACGCTGTAAATCCATCCGTGACGATCTGACCATCTACCACAGCAGCGACATCCGTAATTTGGATTCACTGGCATGTCTGACAGCGGTTGATGGCAGCCTGACGCTGAGCAGCAACTTCGCGCTGGACAACCTCGACGGCCTGTCCAACCTCACGACCGTTGGCGAACACGTAGTTATCGACCATGTGGTCCAACTGACAGACCTCGACGGACTGTCCAACTTAGAGACCGCGGACGGCATATTGATCCAACGTAACGATGCCCTGATGAACATCGATGGACTGTCAAATCTCACCACGCTGAATGGACTGGGCATTTCTGGGAACGATTCGCTAACCACTATCGACGGGATGACCGGTATCACGGAGTTGAGTGGAAGCCTGTATCTCCTCAACAACCCGGCTTTGTCGGACTTTGACGGACTCGCAAACCTCACGGAGGTAGGCGAGACCGTATACATTTCCGGCAACGGATCCCTTACAGATCTGGACGGTCTCGCAAACGTCCTGCGCATGGGCGAATCTCTGCGTATTCACCAAAACGACTCCCTGGCGGACCTCGACGGACTGTCGAGCCTATGGCACGTCGGTGATAGTTTTCGCCTCTCCAGTAACCCATCGCTGGAATCTATCGATGGCCTCTCCAACCTCACGTCATTGGACGGATCACTCGAGATCACTGGCAATAACTCGCTCGAAAATCTCGACGGGTTGTCGGGCATCGACTCTCTGGATGGTGAACTCGTCATCTCAGACAACGAGAGCCTGGCTGATGTCGATGGCTTGACCAGCCTCACTTCCTTGGTTGAAGCCGTCCGCATCACTGGCAATCCCTCGCTGATGAACCTGGACGGGTTGTCAGGCATCGCCATGGTGAGGGAAGAGCTCAGCATCGAAGGTAACGCCAGTTTGACCAGCATCGATGGCCTGACCAGCCTCACTTCCGTTGTTGAAGCCGTCCACATCGCTGGCAATCCCTCGCTGATGAGCCTGAATGGCTTGTCAGGCATCACCATCGTGGAGCGTCAACTCATCATCGATAGCAACGATAGTTTGACCAACATCGATGGCCTGGCCGGCGTCACTTGTGTGGGCTATCTCCTCATCATGAACAACGCCGTCCTGACGAATATCGGTGGTTTGTCGGGCATCAGCTTCAAGACCGATGGGATCAACATCACTGAAAATCCATCGTTGACCAACATCGATGGTCTGAGCGGTGTCCCGTCCGTGGGTGACTACCTCAAATTGCACGATAACGACTCTCTGAATAGTCTGGACGGCCTGTTGAACCTCACCTCCATAGATGGCTACCTGACGATCACAGACCATGAGTCGCTGTGCGAGGACGATGTCTTCGATCTCCTAGATTGGATCACCGTAGGTGGCGGAGTGACCATCGAGGACAACAACGGAGACTGTCCCTAGATCTGGGCTTTCGAATCCGACACATCGTTTCGATGATTCGATGCCCACCTACTGAGCCACAGATTTGATCATTTTGAACAAACCAACCCCACGGAGGCGGATGGCCGCCCCATTCAATCCCCTCGCCCCCACCATCCCCGATCTCCGAGCCCCAGCCCCATCAACGGCGCGTCCCATGGCCGATGTAGTTCATCCACAGCGGACCGCCCACGTGGAACTCCATCAGCTCTGCGAGTTCCTGGTTGGTCCCCGTCCCCCGTTTGAGGCGGAGGATCGCAGCCAGGCGGCGGACGCTGGCGAGGGGGCCCATGGCCACGGTCAGTCCCGCCTGTTGCCCGGGTTCGATGCCGGCGTCGCGTTGCATCTGCGCCATCTCCGCCGGCCGGATGAACAACTCGTGGGCATGGGCATCGGGCCGCATGATGGCCAGGGGCTTCCAGTTCTGGAACAGGTGGATCAGCAACAGCTTGCTCAGCCAGGTGCGGTTGATGGTGTCGTAGAGGAACAATCCACCGGGGCGTAGCACCCGTGCACAGCCGGACAACACCACCGCCACGTCGCGCACGTGCTCCAGCACATCGCAGCAGGTCACCACATCGAAGGAGCCGGCGTCGAAGGGCAGGCCCTCGCCGTCCCCCACCACGTACCGCACGTCCAGCCCGGCCCGTGAGGCGTGCTCCACCGCCTCGTCGATGGACGCGGCCGAGGGGTCGATGGCCGTCACCCGACACCCCAGCCCGGCCAGCGCCTCGGCGAACAGTCCACCGCCGCACCCCACGTCCAGCACGTCCTTGCCGGCCAGCGCGCCATCGATGGACGCGTCGAGCACCCACTCCAGGTAGTCCAGCCGCGCTCCGATCATCCCCCTCAACAGGGCCAGGTGCCCGTCCTCGGACCACCACATGGCGGCGTCTTGGTCGTAAATGCGGTTATCGATGGGCAACTGCGTCGTCTCCGCGTCCCATGGTGTCCACACCCAGTATGCGCCATATGGAGTTCCGAGAGTCGATAGGGCCCAGGACGAAAACGACCGATCCGCGCCCCACCTAGCCACCATGATGGCGAGGCACTATGTTTCGTTCATAGAGAGTGATCCAACCCATGCCCAACACAGTACAAATCGCGATCCTGTCGAGCCTGACCCTGGTGCTGGGTTGCGCTTCTCCCCGAACCGAGGCGCCCAAGACCGGCGTGGAGGCTTCGACCATGCACACCGATTCGGAATCCACCAATCCCCTGCTCGCGGAGTGGACCGGCCCCCAAGGGGGGGTGCCAGCCTTTGATCGGATGGAGCTGGGTGACCTGGAGGCGGCCCTGGACGAGGGCATGGCCCTGCACCTCGACGAGCTGGAGCAGATCGCCAACCACCCCGACCCGGCGACCTTCGACAACACCATCGTGGCCATGGAGCGCACGGGTCGGCCGGTACAGCGGGCGATGGTGTACTACCGGATCTGGGGCAGCAACCTGTCGACCCCGGAGTTCCGGACGCTGCAGCAGGAGCTGGCCCCTCGGATCTCGGCCTACCACACCCGGATCATCCAAAACGACGCGCTGTTCGCCCGCATCGCGGTGGTCTACGGCAGCGAGGAGCTGCAGCAACGTAGCCCCGAGGAGCGGCGCCTGGTCCAGCTGGTGTACGACCGCTTTGCCCGGCAGGGGGCCCAGCTTACGGGGGCCGACAAGCAGCGGTACGCCGACATCCAGCGCCGGCTGGCCGAGCTGCACACGACTTTCGCCAACCACGTACTGGCCGACGAGGAGGGGTACGTCCACTACCTCACCGCGGACCAGCTCGACGGGCTGCCGGCCACCTTCGTCACGGCCGCAACGGCGGCGGCGGCCGAGCGGGGGCGCGACGGGGAGTACGCCGTGACCAACACGCGCTCCTCGGTGGCGCCCTTCCTCACGTTTTCGGACCACCGCGACCAACGCGAGCAGGTGTGGCGCTGCTACTACGACCGCGGCGACCACGGCGACGAGCACGACAACAACCGCATCATCGTGGAGATCCTGCAGCTGAGGGACGAACGGGCCGCGTTGCTGGGCTACGACACCTTCGCCCACTGGCGCCTCGAGCCCAACATGGCCAAGACCCCCGAAGAAGCCATGGCGCTGATGATGTCCCTGTGGCCCATGGCCACCGCGACGGTGAGCCAGGAGGTCGCCGACATGCAGGCCCTCGCCGATCAGGAGGGCGCCGGGATCCGCATCGAGCCGTGGGACTACCGCTACTACGCGGAGCGCGTGCGCAAGCAACGCTACGATCTGGACTCCGACGAGGTGCGCCAGTACATGCAACTCGACGAGCTGCGGGAGTCCATGTTCATGGTGGCGGGGGAGCTGTTCGGCTACCGGTTTGGCGAGGTGACCGACGGCTCCGTGCCGGTGTACCACGAGGACGTCCGGGTCTGGGAGGTCACCGACCGCTGCTCGGGCGAGCCCGTGGGCCTGTGGTACTTCGATCCCTTCGCCCGGCAGGGCAAGCGTTCTGGCGCCTGGGCGGCGGGCTACCGCGGGCACACGACCGTGCACGGCCCCGAGACCGTGCTGATCTCCAACAACTGCAACTTCGTCAAGGCGCCGGAGGGGGAGCCGGTGCTGCTGTCATGGGACGACGGCATCACCCTGTTCCACGAGTTCGGCCATGCGCTGCACTACCTGGCGTCCCGAGTGGACTACCCCACGCTCGGGGGCGGTGTCCGGGACTACACCGAGCTGCAGTCCCAGTTGCTGGAACGCTGGCTGCCGACGGACCGGGTCATCGAGCAGTACCTGGTCCACGCCGTCACCGGCGACCCCATGCCGGCGGAGATGGTCGCCAAACTCCAGCAGGCCGCCAACTTCAACCAGGGCTTCGCGGTCACCGAGTTCCTGGCCAGCGCCATCATGGACATGCGGTACCACACCGCCGATCCCGCGGACCTGGACCCGGACCGCTTCGAGCGCGAGAACCTCGCGGACCTGGGCATGCCCGCCCAGATCGTGATGCGCCACCGGTCGCCCCACTTCGGCCACATCTTCTCCGGCGAGGGGTATGCCGCGGGCTACTACGCGTACTTGTGGGCCGACGTGCTCACGGCCGACGCCGCGGAGGCCTTCGCCGAGGCCCCGGGGGGGTACTACGACGAAGAGCTGGCGGCCCGGGCCGTCGAGTTCCTCTTCGCCCCGCGCAACGCCATGGATCCCGCCGAGGCCTACCGCGCCTTCCGCGGCCGCGATGCCCCCGTCGACGCGTATCTGCGGGCCAAGGGGTTTGCTGGGGAATGATTCCAGCGGCCGTTCACGCACCTACCCACCGCGGGTGCCCCGCCGCAGGTGCCAGCCACCTCGACAGGGCAAAAAGAATTCTCTTGTCTCGACTTGATCCCTATGCATTTGCCTCGTGCCTTGACCCCCACGCCTCGATGGTACAATCCAGCACCAACAGATGAAGGCGGTAACTCCCATGGGCTTTGGATTGCGTGCGAATTCTCTACTCGCTATCACCGGATGGTTCCTCCTGCTCGTGCCCATCTCGGCCGGCGGCGCTCCCATCACGAGCTACGACGAGGATTTCAGTGCCTATGAGAGCCAGCCGTTCTCAGGTACTGCCGGCTGGATTAGCAGTTTTTCCTTGGATGGATGGTCGACCGTTGGCACGCCGTATGTAACCGCGACCCAGCCCTTCACTGGAGGCGAGTGGGACACGGACGGACCGGCGGATAATCACCTCGTCCAGTATGACTATGAATTCGGTGATTTCACGTTCGAAACGAACCTGTACACAGGAACCTCCAACGCGATTGGTGTGGTCTTTCGGTTCCAGGACCCGAGCAATTTCTATCTGTTGTTTTTGGCCAATGGGGGTCTCGGGCCAGGTACCGCCAGTGGACAGCCAAATACCTCAACCGGTGCTTACCTGTACGTAGTTGAGGCTGGCTATGCGTCGTTGATCGGTTCGGAGCCTTCCGCCACACCCAATATTTATGATTGGCATGCCCTGCGTATCGAGACCCTCGGCGGCAGCATCGACATCTCGTTCGACACAGACGCGGACGGAACCATCGATGTAGGCGAACTCATAATCAGCACCGTGGATTTCTCCCACAACAGCGGTCACGTTGGTCTCTACTGTTATGCCAACTCCCCGTGTCAATTCGATGCCGTCACCATTACCCAAGAGGACAGCGACGGTGACTACCGGGCCGATGAGGACGACAACTGCCCCGCGATCGCCAACCCGGGCCAGGAGGACATGGACGGCGATGTTCTGGGCGATGTCTGCGATCCGGATGCCGACGGTGATGGATGGGACGGAGCCCTGGGCAACGGCTCGGACTGCGACGACGCCGATGCCAACATCAATCCGGGCAGCAGCGAGGTCTGTGATGCCGTGGACAACGATTGCGACGCCGCGGTAGACCAAGGCCTGGGGATCGACAACGACGGTGACGGTCACGGCGACCCGGCCAGCTGCACCACCGACGAGACGCTGGTGATCCCCTACGACGATTGTGATGACGGCGACGCAGCCAACTACCCGGGCAACGCCGAGGCATGTGATGCCGCAGACAATGACTGTGACGGCGTGGCCGACCAGGGCTTGGGGATCGACGGCGACGGCGACGGTCACGGCGACCCGGCCAGCTGCACCACGGACGCAACGCTGGTCGTCCCGTACGACGATTGCGACGACGCCGATCCGGGCAACTATCCAGGCAACGGCGAAGTCTGCGATGCGGCGGACAACGACTGCGACGGCGTGGCCGACCAGGGCCTGGGCGTCGACGGCGACGGGGACGGCCACGGCGACCCGGCCAGCTGCACCACGGACGCAACGCTGGTCGTCCCGTACGACG
>CAZDDH010000274.1:6689-10909 GCA_964504165.1 uncultured Rickettsiales bacterium
GTCTGCGATGCGGCGGACAACGACTGCGACGGCGTGGCCGACCAGGGCCTGGGCGTCGATGGCGACGGGGACGGCCACGGCGACCCGGCGAGCTGCACCACGGACGAGACACTGGTGATCCCCTACGACGATTGCGACGACGGCGACGCGGCCATAAACCCCAGCGCCAACGAGGTGGCGTGCGACTCCATCGATAACGACTGCGACGGCGCTCAGCACGACGACGACGTCGACCACGACGCCGATGGCTACGACGAGTGCCAGGGCGACTGCGACGACGCGGACGCGGCCGTGAATCCGGCGGCTATCGAGCTGGAATGCGACCACCTCGACACCGACTGTGACGGTGCGATGCATCCAAGCGAGGCCGACGACGACGGCGACGGCTACGATGAGTGCGGCACCGGGCTCGCCGATCAGGACTGTAACGATGCCGACCCGGCCATCCATCCCGGTGCCATCGAGGTGGCCTGCGATTCCATCGACAACGATTGCGACGGTGCTCAGCACGGCGACGAAGTGGACGATGACGGCGACGGCTACGACGAGTGTGACGGCGACTGCGACGACACCGATGCCTGGTACGACCTGGACGACTTTGACGGCGATGGGGCTTCCACCTGTGGTGGCGACTGTGACGATGGTGATTTCACGGCCAACATCCTCGACATGGACGGCGACGGTTTTGACACCTGTTATGGCTTTGACTGCAACGACGGCAACCCGACCGTCTATCCCGGCGCCCCCGAGCTGTGCGATGGCCTGGACAACGACTGTGATCCGGCCACCGACGAGCTCGCGGACAACGATGGCGACAACCAGACCCTCTGCGACGGCGACTGTGATGACGCAAACGCGGACAGTTACCTGGGTGCCCTCGAGATCTGTGACGGCTTCGACAATGACTGCGACGGCTTGCTGCCGGCGGACGAAGAGGACCTGGACGAGGACGGGATGAACCCGTGCGATGGCGACTGCGACGACAACGACGCCCTGACCTATGACGGCGCCCCCGAGCAGTGTGACGGCCTGGACAACGACTGCGACGGGGTCACAGACGAGGACGTGGACGAGGACATGGACGCCGACGGCTTCAACGCCTGCCAGGGGGACTGCGACAACGAGAACCCCGATACCTATCCCGGCGCCACGGAGATCTGCGACGGTCTGGACAACGACTGCGACGGCGTTTTGCCGGGGGACGAAGAGGACGACGACGGGGATCTATGGATCGCCTGTGACGACTGTGACGATACGGACGCGGCCCTCAACTGGGACGACGCGGACGGTGACGGGTATAGCACCTGCGACGACGGACCCAACGGCGCGGACTGCGACGACGCCGACGCCGACGTCAACCCTGACGCCGCCGAGGACTGTGAGGACGGGATCGACAACAACTGCGACGGCCTCACCGACGAAGAGGACGAAGAGAACTGCGGGGAGACCGGCGACGACGACACCGGTGACGACGACGACACCGGTGACGATGACGATACCTCGGACGATGACGACGACACGGACACCGCCGATGACGACACCGAACCGACAGACAACGACTGTGCGTGCGACGCGACCGGCCACGGAGTCGCGCCCTATTCGACGGTCTTCGTGCTGTTGGCGACGCTGGGCATGGTTCGTCGCCGCCGGCCCTGAGGTCCTTGCTGGTTTTCAGTTACGCCGTAAGAAGTGCCTGGCACCGTACCCAGGAGTGAGGGATACCCCAGCCGCCCTCACAACCTCCCCGACCACCCCCCGGGCCTCGGCCACGTCCAGCTCGCGGATGCGCGGGAACAGGCCGCGGCATTGCTCGAAGGTCAGGGCCTCGGATAGGCGGACGGTGAGGGCGTCGTCTTCGGCGTGGGGATGCTCGCCGGGCGCGCCGTGGAGCTCCTCCTTGCCCTCGATCTTGACCTGGATCAGGGCCCGGGCGGCCAGCAGGTCGGCCCGGGGGCCGGCGAACTTGGGGTTGAAGGTGTAGCGCAGGGTCAGGCGGTCGCCGGGGGACAGCAGGTGGGGCTTGCCGCACAGGGCCCGGTAGGCCGGCTCGCCGGGGAGGAAAGTGCGGACCTCGGCAGCGTCGCCGAGGAGCTGGCGCAACAGCCGACGCAGCGTCAGGTGGAGGTACCCGGACTCGACGTAGATCGCCCGATGGCTCTGTACGAGTGGGGCGATGGCGTCGGCGCGCAGCGCATCCCGCAGGCGGCCCTTCGAGGCGTCGGCGCGGGCGAATCGCTGGACCGCCTCCAGCACCGCGTCGAAGGGGGATGTGGGCGGGGTCCAGTAGTAGTGGAGCAGGGCTCCGGTCCAGCCGCGCTCCACCCTGTAGACCGTCTCCGTGAGGCTGCCGGGCTCGAACTCATCGGGTTTGGTCCCGGCGGCGAAGGCGTCGTGGATGCCGTCGAGGGTCTCCAGGTACGGCTCCAGCTGGAGGATCCGGACGCCCCCGAGGTCGAGCTCCCGGGCCATCTCGCAGGTCCGCCGGGCGTGGTCGGGGAACTCGAAGGCGTTGAGTTCGAGGTAGTCGTCGATGGATTCCGAGCCGGCCAACATCTCCTCGAAGCCGGGGAGGGGCGGCTCTTCCAGCACCACCACACCGTGCTGGGCCATGACCGGCCCGGCACCTTGCAGCGCCTCCACCCGGTGGCCGGAGTACGCGATCGTGATCAATGGCCGTCGCACGCGACCTCCTCGCTACCGTGAAACTGCGTACTGACCATGGGCCAAGTCAAGCCCGCAAACGGCCCCGCAGATCCGGTGCCGGGGATGCTGGAGCGGTCTCAAAAGGTGGGAGTTACTTCGGCAGGGAGGCCGCCACGACGAGCCATCGAAGGGGTGGTCAGCAGCCCAGGCCCGGGAAGACCCAGTAGTCGGTGTCGTCGCAATCCCAGCCCAGGCCGGGATAGGTGCCCGCATCGTAGCTGCCCGGTTGCCACCATACGGGAAAGCCGTCCAGGTCCAGGTCGAACTCCCCTGCGTGCGCACCACCGTAGGCGCCCATGTCCGCTGGGCTGGTGTCCGGATCGCTATCCGCTGGATCCCCGGCATCGATGAGCGAGGAGGCGGGGTCCAGGTGCAGGTCCCACGACAGTGGATCGGGGCTGGTGAGGTCGAGGTACATGGGGTCGACGGACAGATTGCCGTCGTTCCCGACCGGGTTGCTGACGCCACCGACGTCGTTGGGTGTGTTGCCGTAAAAATCGCAGTAGCTGATGGTGGCTGGCGATGCGGGGTCGATGTACGCCCCGCCACCGGAACCGGAGCTGGTGTGGTTGTCGTAGAACACCAGGCCCTCGAGAATCACCGTGCAGTCCTCTTCGACGTGCAGCCCTCCCCCGTTCCCCGACTGGTTCGAGTTGCCCACGAAGGTACCCTGGACGAGCAAAACGGTGGAGCCATTGTCCACGAACACCCCGCCGCCATAGCCGGACATCACGGTGTTGCCGCTGACGATGAGGCCCTGGGCCGCGAGATCCGATTCGTCGAAGTAGGCCCCGCCGCCAAAGCCCTGGTTGGCCCGGTTGTCCACCAGCGCCACATCGGTCATCAGCACGGTGCTGGACTGGCCGACGCGCATGCCTCCGCCCATGCCGCTGTTGGCTACGTTGCCGTAGACGAGCACGTTGGTCATCGTCAGCTGGGAATCCTCGATGAGCATGCCCCCACCGCTGCCGGACGTCACCGAGTTGCCCGCGATGATGACGTCCGTGAAGACCAGGACGCTCGCGTCTGCATGCATCCCGCCGCCAAAAGCCGAGTTGACGTGATTGTCCGACACGATCACCCGCAACAGGTTGACGGTGGAGTCGTCGATGGCTAGCCCGCCACCCCAAACGGCTCCCCCACCACCGCCGGTCAACGTGAGCCCCTCGAGAGTCAGCACGGACCCGCTGTAGATATCCGCCACGGCCTCGTTCCCCGAGCCTTCGACGAGGGTGCACACCGGCCCCCCGACGCCGTATACGCGGAGGGTGCGGCCGTTGAACTGCAGATGCTCGTTGTACGTCCCCACCTCGACGCATATCTCGTCGCCGTCGCTGGCGCCGATGATGGCGTCCCGGATCGTGGAGAAATCGTGCGGGACCGACCAATCCGCCGCCTCTGACAGGCACAGATCGACCGGGATATCCTCACAGGATTCCCATTGTTCCGCGTCGTCGTCGTCGCCCGTGTCGTCGTCGCCGGTGTCGTCGTCGCCGGTGTCGTCGTCGCCGGTGTCG
>CAZDDH010000275.1:0-10894 GCA_964504165.1 uncultured Rickettsiales bacterium
GAGTGGTGACCACAACATGTAGGGGGTGGAGGCGCTAACCGTCTACCCCCCTTCGCCTATTGCAATACCAACCACGAGTGAGGCTGTCCCAACGATTGTTAGACCCAGTCCTAGGGCGACGACACCAGGTTCCGGGCCATTGGCTGGCTCCCTTTCACTGGACGAAAGGCTCGGCATGTTCTCGAATGCTCGGCCGTTGTCAGCTCCAGCGATAGTCAGGGGGATACCCAGGCCAAGACCGAAACCTACACCAAGGCCCGCGATCGCATTCCCTGTTTGCTCTTCCTTACAACCGCGGATTATCTCTGGCGGAACCTCTAGCTTCATAAATCGGTCACGTTCGCCAACGAGCTTGGTGTCGTTACTAGTCCTCACTAGAGTTTCGGGTTTTGATGTTGTGGCGCCATAGTGGATTCCTGTTCCTGCTCGACCTCGATCCGGTAAGGATAGAAGTGAGCCCAGTGGGGATCGAGTGCATAGCCGGGATGGACCTGGCTGGTGAGGGCCGCGATCGCCGGCCCGATCTTCTCGGCCCACTTCAACGAGCGTTCCAGATCCGCCCGGTCCACCTCGAATGGGTCGTAGTGCGAGGGGACGATCCTGTCGACGTCGTAGTCGAGCAAAACCTGGAATACGTCATTGTAGCCGTGATCCAGGAAGTAACGATTGCGGGGTATCACCGGCCCTTTGATGGGCTTGGACCGATCGCCGGGCTTCCAGATGCTGTCACCGACCAGTGCCCAACGATGGCCATCGGCCTCGAACAAGATCACGGTGTGGTACCAGGTCTGCCCCGGGAAATGATGGAACGTCAGCTCGAGGCCTTGCCAGGAGACCACCTCGCCGTCGGCAATGACGCGATCGGGGCGGATCGGGGATGGGAACAGGCAGGGGAGGTTGTACCGCTCGGGGTGGGTGAAGACGTCAACCATTTCCTCGAACAGCCAGATCCGCGATTTGACCGGCCCGTCCCAGCTCCCTTGCCATCGGTAGAGCATCTCGTGGGCCCGGGCCACATGGTCATCGTGGAAGTGGCTGAATGTCACCGCGTCCACCGATTTGATCCCGTACTCGTGGATGAACTCCTTGAACTTGTCGCGCCGGCAGAAGCCGGGATCGAGCACGATGGCATGCTTCGAGTCGCTGACGATGGCATGGGTCACGGGGTTGTCGATGAACACGATGTGCGGGCTGTAGGCGTCCAGCGGCTTGCGGACCTTGTCGCCGCTACGGTTGGCCCTGAGCAGCTCCTGGAGGGACGACAGGCGACGGTCCAACTGCTTGAGGCCCGGCCCCTTCTCCATGAACGGCTCCCCGTGTTCGGGCAGCACCCACAACGGGCAACGTTCCTTCAGCATTTCAGCGGACCGGATCGCCGCGCTGAACCCCACGTTTGCATCGTAGTCCCAGTGGAGGTCGTGGTAGGTGAGCGTCTTGCCCGGTGCGGTGTAGAAGTCGCCGGTGAACGCGATGCTCTTGTCGCCGACAGGCACCAGGTAGCTCACGGATCCATCGGTATGCCCCGGCGTCTGGACCACCTCGAACCGGTAGGGCCCCCACTCGATAGTGTCCAGGTGGGCCACCTTGCGGGCGACCGAGACGTCCTCCGGCACCACATTGAACCGGGAGCGACCCTCGAAGTTCACGTAAAAGCGTTTGGTCTGCCAGTGGTGATTGGCCTTCTCGATGTAGGGAGCCTCCGCCACTGGGATCACGACCTCCGCCCCCGCACCCACGGCATCGGAGATCCCCTCCAGCCCCTCGCGGTGGTGGTGGGTTATCAACACCAGGTCCAGCTCATCGGCGCCGATCTCTGCCAGGCTCGCCAGCGCCCGCCCTGAGGCGAACCCGACCAAGCAGGCTCGGCGGTCGTCGACCAGGGCGTACACATTGGCGGAATCGCGGAACAGGTATAGGTTCTCTCCGATCTCCTCCCAGCTTCCCTGTCCGCCGGAGCTGCCGGGTACTCCGGTGCTCCCGTATCCACCCGAGCTGTTGTTTCCCCCGGAGCAATAGACGCCCAGGCACACCGCGAAGAGTACGGCGATCCTCAGAGAGCGGTTATTCATGATTCCCCATCCACGTGGTTCAAGGATGGCATACGTGGCCCCCAATGGGCATCACCGTCGGAGTGGAAAGGAATGGGTTCTGGAATGGGTCCCGGAGCTGGACGGGTCCCCAACGCCTGCCGCCGCGACGACGCCGTGCACGCGCGTGCACGGGTCGCAAACGACACGGAGGTTACGCTCGGAACTGCGGTAGAGCATGGAGGGTGGAGGGTGCGCGAGAATACGGTGGAAGACGACGGGCGCTGTACGCCATTGGCGTGCTGCTGCCGGCGTGCGCCGTTCTCGTGGTGCACGCCTGGTACTACCTACCTTTCATCTCCGACGATACGCTGATCTCGCTGCGCTACGCCCACCGGTTCATCGAAGGGCACGGCCTCACCTGGACCGACGGCCCGCCGGTGGAGGGCTACTCGAACTTGTTGTGGGTGCTGCTGGTGTCGGCCGTGGGCCGGCTCGGCATCGACCTGATCGACGCTTCCCGGGGCCTGGGCTTGGTCCTCAGCGCACTGGGGCTGGCGGCCGTCGCCCAGTCGACGAAGGCGCACACGTTACCCAGGGCGATCTGCGCGCTGATCGGCTGCCTGGTGCTGGCCCTGTCCACCCCGGTGGCGGTGTGGGCCATCGGCGGGCTGGAGCAGCCCCTGGTCCTGGGACTGTTGGCGTGGGGACTCGTGCTGAGCCTGCCGCTGGTGGACGGGCGGGCCGCGTCCCTCCGCCGCATCGCGCTGCCGTCGGTGCCGCTGGCGCTCTTGTGCCTGACCCGGCCTGACGGGCCACTGTTCGCCGCCTCGGTCGGGCTGGCGGTGGTCCTGGCGGGCCGTCTGCGCTGGGCGTCGGTGAAGCGCGCTGCGTTACTTGGCGTACTGCCCGTCGCCGCCGTCCTCGGCCAGCTCGCCTTCCGGCTCGTCTACTACGGCGAGTGGATCCCCAACACGGCCCGGATCAAGCTGGTGCCTTCGGAAAAGCACATGCTGGGCGGCTGGGAGTACCTGTGGGAGGGGTGCTGGGTGATGAGCCCGGCGTTGCTGCCCGCTGCGGTCGCAACGGTGGCGCTGCTGCTTGGGCCAAAGACGCGGCCCCGCGCCCTGCTGCTGCTCGTCCCCACCGCAGTCTGGTCGATCTACGTGGTGGTCATCGGCGGGGACATCTTCCCGGCCTGGCGGCACTTCATCCCCATACTCGTGACCTCGGCGCTGGCGGTCTCTTTTGTTGCCGTCGAGGTGACCCGCCGTCTGCCCCGGCGCTGGGGCACCGCGCTGCTGGTGATCACCGCCACGGGACTGCTGACGGCCTACACACTCCAGCAGCCCAAAGACGAGCGCAACAGCCGGGCGGTCACCGAGCGCTGGGAGTGGGACGGCCAGGTCACCGGGCTGCTGCTCAAGAGGGCGTTCGGGGACCAACAGCCGCTACTGGCTGTGGATAGCGCGGGCTGCGTGCCCTACTGGTCCGAGCTACCGGCCATCGACATGCTGGGGCTCAGCGATCACCACATCGCCCACCACCCGCCAGACAACGTCGGCCGGAAACGGCTCGGCCACGGTTTTGGCGACGGCCAGTACGTGTGGGATCGGGAGCCGGACCTCATCCTGTTCGGCGCCCAGGGCCGGAAAAAGGGGCGGTTCCGTGCCGGCAAACAGATGCAGGCGATGCCCGGCTGGGAACGGCGCTACGCACGGATCCGCGTCGAGGGACGGGATCCGCACAAGGTCCGCAGCTGGATCTTCGTGCACCGCACCAGCGACAAGGTCGGCATCCGCCAGACGGGTGACCAAATCGTGGTGCCGGGGTACCTGTTCAACGGTAACTCCAGGACCATCGCCCGCCTGAATCGTGATGGCGATCTCGTGGTCCAGGCCACCAGCAAACGCCCCGCGAGCATCAAAAACCTGCGCATCCCCCCGGGGAACTGGAGCCTGGAGCAGGTCACGCCCGGACCGCACAGCATCACCTTGCAGCATCACGAGATCGGTCTGTTGGTAGCCAGCGGACCTTCGCCGCTATCGCTGACCGTCCCCCCCGATGGCCAGGCGCTGGACATCACCATCCGCAGCGTCGATGAGGAGAAGGTCGAGATATGGGAGGCTGTGTTCCGCAGGATCGATGGGCTCGATGGTGGGCGGATCCCCTGACTGTATCCGTGCTCGTATCCACGGCGACACCTCCCCCGGTCACAAACCTACATTGAGTGCCTACGTTGAGTGTCTACGTTGAGTGTCAACCGTTTCCCGGCAGCGGCAGCAGCTTGAATCCCTCTAGGAGCTCTGTCGACGTGGTTGGCACGTCAGTTGGAGGCACGTCAGTTGGGCACGTCAGTTGGGGCACGTCAGTTGGGGTGAGGGGAACCGGTCCACGTCAACCGCTGATGAGCCCCCTTGTCCTGCAGATCAAATATCGGCCCCACCGGAACCCACCCCATGCGCACATAAAAAGGCACCGCCTCGATGCGCGCATTGCACCACATGGGCGCATCGACCTCGGCACACACGGCGCGCCACAACCGGGCGCCGATCCCCTGGCGCTGGTGCTGCGGGGCGACCGCCATCCCGCGCAGCGCGTGGCCGCGCAGCTGCATCACGCTGGCACAGCCCACGACCACGCCGTCCACCGTGGCGGCCCAGTGCCGCGTCGTGGCGGCCATATCGTGGGAGAACTTGCCGTGAGCACCCAGCACCCGCGCGCGCAGCTCCAGGATCCGATCCCGCTCGACCCGTTTCACGCAAAGATCAAGGGGCATGGGCCGCACCTTCGATGATGTGCCGGGCCATGGCATGGGCAGAGGTGAGGCGGCGGCCAGCCCGGCCGGCCACGGGCAAGGCATCGGGTGCCAGGCCCAGCGTGTCCACGAGTGTCTCTAGATCCGGGACGTGGCTCCGGGCGAGGTTGGCCCAGACCCCCTTGAGCGCGACGCACCGGACGCCGTCCATGTTGTCCTCGAACCACCGGAACGTCTTGGCGTTCCACGCGGCCAGCACCAGCGGCGATCCCGCCGATACCGACTCGCAGAACTCCACGAACGCGGCCAGGACCTCATGGCTCGGCTTCCCGGCATCGATGACGGACCGCTCGATCCCCATGCGCTCTGCCAGATAATCATCCGGCGCCGGCGTCGTTGCCATCAGGCGGTCGAACACCTGGCTGCCGTCGAGGGAGACCGCCGACAGCCGTAGGGGCGCCTTGGTCTTGGCTACTTCGACCCGGCGCGGGGCGGCCTCGGTGTACACCACGACGATCCTGGAATCCGGCGCCAGCAGCACAGCCGGCACCGGCTGGGGCGTCTTCCGGCGCACGCGGACCCGCCGCGTCTCGGGGGTCCGTTGCTCCGACGCCTCGATCTGGGCGTCGATCATGGCTTCGAAGGCCGAGATGAGCATCCCGGTGCCGCGCAGGTCCGGCTGGAGGACCCGCAACGCCTCGACCACCGACTCCACGGTCGATAGGCACTCGAGGCGGGGCTCGGTGCGGATACGGTAACGGCTGCCCTCACCTTCCGGCAGGCGGTAGCGGGGCAATGCGGAGATCCATGGATTGTCGCGGAACAGGCGGTGGGCCTGGGTCCATGTGCCATCGATCACGACCAGATGCGGGGGCTGATCGCCCTGATCGAGCGTGGCCAGCTCACGGGCGTCCGGCGACGGGTACAGCAGGCCCGCACCTTCGGGCAGGCTCACGGGCGCGCTGACCGCGCTCTTGCCCGTCAGAGCGAGCACATGGACATGGACATCCACCAGTCCGATACGCAACAGCCTAGCCGTGCCCAGCGCATGCCGGCGCTCCCTGGGGTGCTGCAGCACGTGGACCCCAACCCCGTTGTGGATCGGCGTCAGCTCGCCGCACAGGCACATGCTCTGGGGTTTGTCGCACCGGTAGCAGTGGGGGCGTGCCTCTCCGTCCATTCCGTCCAACTCCTCGCTGCTAGCGACAGATGTCGGCCACGATGCGGGTCACCTCGGGGAGCACGATCAAGCCCTGATGGGTCAGGGGTTTCATGCGTGGTTCCACCTCGATGTTGGTGGCGCCCTCCAGCATGCAGCTGTGGGCCGGAGCCACCGGATCCTCGGAAGCGTAGATGGAGTGATAGTCGACGCTGTCCGGCAGCTCTCCCTCCGCCAGTTCCTGGAGATACTCGGACCTGGGCAAGGTCTGCCAGGCGGCCCTGGAGAACAAGCCGAGGGCGGCCACGGCGGGTATGGACGCCCACGTGCCGGCGAAGGGTGTCCCGATGGCGATCAGATTGCGCACCCGGGGGGCGCCGCCCATGTGCTTGACGTAGTGCAGGGCCATGAAGCCCCCCAGGCTGACCCCCACCAGGTCACACTGATCGGCCCCACAGGTCCCCAGTACCCGCTCCACCTCGTCGGCCATCGTCTGCGCACACGTGCGCACGTCCGTGAGGTTGAGGAAGGGGGAATCCACGGTGTGGGCGTCCAGGCCGTGGCGCTGCAGTCGCAGCTTCATGGGCCACATCATGGCGCGGCTTGCCAGGTAGCCGTGAACGAGGATGACGGGAATGCCGGTGGTCATCGTCCCTCCTGGGGATGCGGTCACGCAGCCCAGCTTCCGAGCACGACCCGCGCATGTCAACTTCTGGCCATGAATCTGTCATGTTTGGGACAAACCTGCGCACAACCCGCCTGTCCGAGATGAATACCCGCCCTACCGGTCCGATTCTTGAACACGGTAATGCCTGTCTGCACGCCGCAGACGTAAGCGGGGTAGCGAGGCTTGGACAATGATCCACGTTTTTAGATGGCCGATATTCATCCTTATCCTGGGCCTGGGACTGTCTGCCTGTGAAGGTACCGGCAATGACGACCCATTGGACGATGACGACAGCGACGGTGGGGGCTGTTGTGTGACCATCGAGGGGCTCGACGAGACCGTCGAACTATGCGACAGCGAGGAGCTGCCAGGCGCTCCCGCCCTGCTGGTCTCTCCCACCAGGTTCCAGCTCTCCGCCGCACTCGACGGCGGGGCGCCCAATGATGGGTACCTGGTACTCTACGCCAACACGATGACCGAGGCTGGCACCTACTCCAACCCGGGGGTCGATTACCACGACGACGCCAATCTCTATACCAACAATGGCACCAATGGCTCGTTCACCCTCGACGCCCTGCCTCCCGAGTCGGAGGACGCCACGGGCAGCTTCACCGTGACGCTCCTGAGCCTGGGCATGGAACAAACTGAAGAACTCAACCTCACCGGTACATTCTGTGCGGTTCGCACGGACGTCGATTGACAGCCCTGACCGCCACGCATGGCTCCGCCCCGGGGCACGCACCCTGTCCAGAAGGTTGCCCGTGTCCAGAAGGTTGCCCGGAGCTTGACCTTTTATCATTTACGGCCCCGTCAGTACTGGAATTCGATCCACCGCTCCTGATGGATACGCTGCGCGATCTGCTCCAGATTTACGAAGCACTGACTCACATCCGAAGGGGGTGCTCTCAATCAGATCAACAGCGCAGCTCCAAAACCGTGTTCGACCGCCACACCTGACATTAAATGATAAATAGTCAAGCTCCGGGGACGTCTTTCCCTCGCCTGCGAACGCCGTCAGGTCACTCCGCGTCGTAGAGCAGTTCCACGGGTTCGTCCTCTTGGGCCCGCGTTACGACGACGCTGATCTGTGACCCTGCCTGATAGGTCGAGATCAGCGAGATGAACTCGTCCCATTCTGCGGTCGGTTCACCTTCGACGGAAAGGACCACGTCGCCCTCTTGCAGGCCGGCGCGGTCCGCGGCTGAGTCGGCGGTGACCGAACCGATGATCGGGCTCAGTCCGTCGGGGTCGGTGATGTCGGGGGTCATGATCTCGATGCCGTAGTTCTGGGTGAACAACGACAGCGCCTCATCCAGCAACATGTAGCTCAGCATGTTGTCGCGGGCGGCGCACACCGCTGCGTGGAACTGGTCTTGTGGGTACGAGACCATTCCGTGGACGTCGGACTGCCCGGGGGCATGGAGGCGGATCCAGTAGACAAAACGGCTGCGCCAGATCAGGAAGTCGTCTTCAGAGAGCGCCAAGATGTCATTGCCGGACAGGGCGTACATGTGCGGCCCCGGGTAGTCGAAAGGGTCGTCAGTCGTGGTATTGCAGTTTTGGATGTAGGCCATCGTGAGATCACCGCCGCCATCCTGATGCGGAGCGATCTGCTCGGCGAATTCCTGTTGGTCTTGGGCAAGCACGATGATGCGCGAGACTTCATACCTGGTATCGCCTTCATCCTGGCCCCGCGGGGTCAGTCGCTGACGATCGCGGGCGCTGACGCGGGTCCAGCTGCTGCGCCATGTGGCGAAGTCCTCGTCAGGCATGGCGTCGATCTCGCTCAGCATGAACGTCGCGGCCGGCCCGACGTAGCGCTGGTCGGGCAGGGCGACCCAGCCGAAGGCGGCGACCTCAGTCTCGGGCGCGTCCGGCAGGATATCGGCGGCTTGTGCCATGAATGCTTCGCGGTCGGCAACGGTGAACAGCGCATGGCCGAGCCGTACCCGCTGCTGCTGCAGATCAGACAGCCCCGCATAATCGGCTTCCGCAAAACTGATTTCACCGGCGCTCACCGCCTGTTGGATACCGTCGTTGTAATACTGTTCTTCTGTCGTGTCGTCGTCATCCGCGTCTTGGGGGCCTTCTGCCGTGCAGCCGCCAGCGAACACCGCAAACCCGAAGATAACGATCAAAGAGAGCCGGACGAATCGAATCATGAGGGGCCTCGCAGTTATGGATTCAGCCGTTTGTTGTGTTCTCCAGCCAAACGGCCGGTGGATACAAACGCACCTCGCACAACTTGTCATCCGCGTTAAAGACTAGCGGGAAGCCCAACTACCTGGAATGACCCCTCCGGCCACACTTCGTGCCGATTCGGTCAACAATTGGGTTCTCTTCGGTTTAGGAGTGACACGCGACAGTATTTGACACTTGCCCACCTGGCCCAACTCCCGAACACGACCCACGAATGTCAACTCCAGGCCATGGGTCTGTCATGTTTGGGACACACCTGTGCACAACCCGCCTGTCCGAGCTGAATACCCGCCCGACCGGTCCGGTTCTTGAACACGGGAACGCCTGTCTGCACGCCGCAGACGTAAGCGGGGTAGCGAGGTTTGGACAATGATCCACGTTTTTAGATGGCCGATATTCATCCTTGTCCTGGGCCTGGGACTGTCTGCCTATGAAGGTACTGGCAATGACGACAGCGAGGAGAGCTGCTGCCTGACCATCGAGGGGCTCGACGAGACCGTCGAACTATGCGACAGCGAGGAGCTGCCAGGCGCTCCCGCCCTGCTGGTCTCTCCCACCAGGTTCCAGCTCTCCGCCGCACTCGACGGCGGGGCGCCCAATGATGGGTACCTGGTACTCTACGCCAACGGGATGACCGAGGCTGGCATCTACCCCAAACCGGGAGTTGATTACTACGGCGGCGTCGACCTCTATACCAACAATGGCACCAATGGCTCATTCACCCTCGACGCCCTGCCTCCCGAGTCGGAGGAGGCCACGGGCAGCTTCACCGTGACGCTCCTGAGCTTGGGCTCGGGACCAACAGAAGAACTCAACCTCATCGGTACATTCTGCGCGGTTCGCACGGACGTCGATTGACGGCCCGGGCAGCCACGTTTGAATGGAACTGACTGCGGTGTTTGCCTGATCTACTCATTTATCACTCGATACAACGGTCGGCCACGATTCCGGTGCGCCGCTGCCGTTCTGATTGTGAGCATCCCATCGGCCATACGCCAGGCGCCTGACACACCACTCATGCTTCGATCATCGATATGGCACCCATGCCTTCATCAGATCTCAAAGCGCCATGGCGATGGTCTTCAGATCCGAAGTACCATGACTCCCATGAAGAGGATCGTCATCGCCGCCTGGACGTGCCTTGCCGTGACGGGCGGTGTCGCAGCGGGATATCTCTGGGGCTCAGGCTCAGCTCAAGCACCGACCGAACACGACAACCCGGCCATCCAAACGGTGATCGAGCGGGTACCGTGCCAGGGCACGGGTTCGTGCGAGGACGATCTGGCCACGTGCGAGCAGCAACTCGAGTTTGCGTCGGGCGTTATCAGCGCCCAGATCGAGGAGAAGGTGGGGACGCCGGTCCCCTTCCCCGATGACATCCCGCGCCAGTACACCGCCGACGGTTTCGAGGCCGCCGTGCGGTCTGCCCTTGCACAATGCGACACGGTCGGCCTGGAGATCGCGCGCATCGACTGCTCGGAGTTCCCGTGCATGGCTTACTTCTCTCAGCCCGAGGGCACCTACAACCATGGTGCCGGCGCACTTCGCGAATGTGACGGTTGGCGAAGCCATTTCAACAGCGGGGGCCAGTCCAACGCGGGCTTCATGACGGACAACGGCTACGTCGAGTACAGCATGCTCTCCCCTTATCCGATCTCGGTGGATCGGGACGAGAACGCATCGACCCGCTGGAGCGCTCGCCTGGAAGAGGGCAGGGCCTGGCTCATGGACGAGTGGAACGGTCGTGAACTCACCGAACTAGAAGATGTTGATAGGAGCCTGGCCTTCTGGCGTGAAGTCCGCGAGGAGAGGCTCCTCGAAGAGAGTGGCACCCCAGACACTCGCGGCATCGATGAGATCATCACCCGAGAGGAATCGAAGCGGGCGAAGTTGCTCGAAGATGGGGGTTCAGGCTCCGAATAGATGGTTCGGACTCGGGCCTCCTCAGTCACCGGTTTTCCGTATCGACAGCAGGGGCTAAAAAACGGTGATTGAAGATCAGAATTGACGAGTCTTCTCCGCTCAAGTGACAAGTGAGGTTTCTGAGAAGAAACCCCCATCAAACGAGGCCATGAATCTTGACG
>CAZDDH010000276.1:0-10863 GCA_964504165.1 uncultured Rickettsiales bacterium
GTCGTGGGCTGGCTTTTGGAAGTTTTGGTGTAGGGCTTGTACGACGACCACGACGGAGCCGACGACCACAACCACGACACCGACCACCACCACCACCACGGTCCCGGTGGTGCCCACGGTGGGGCCTGCCACCCATATCCAGGTGCTGGCCGCCCCGGCGACCTTGCCCAAGGATGGCAAGGCCACCGCGAGTGTCTCGGTGAAGGTGCTCGACGCGCAGAACCGGCCGGTGCCGGGCGAGCAGGTGGTCATCGTGGCGTCCGCCGGAACCATCAGCAACAAGATCGACAACGGGGACGGCACCTTCACCGCCATCCTCAAGGCCCCCAAGGGGGGCAATGACACCCAGGCCAACGTGAGCGCCAGCCGGCTGGCCGGCGACCTGTCTGCCTGGGCCGTGGTGGCCTTGACCGCATCGACGCAGGTCAAGAAGGAGAAGAAGCCAAGGGCCATCGCGCCGGCGACCTCCAACAAGTACCGCACGGCCCGCGTCATGCTGCGTTACCCGGTGGCCGGCTACTCCTACGACATGGAGCCTGGCGACTGCGGCGGCTCGCCCTGCGAGTACTTCCCGGACATGGACGTGGTCGGCTCGGGCGGGTCCGGACTGGTGGCCATCCCCGAGAGCATCGGATTCGCCGGCGAGGTCTTCCCCGTCGAGTTCGTCGGCCTCGGTGTGTCTTTCGACCGTTACGGCTACCGCACCGACTACTCGGTGACAATGGGTAGCGGCAGCGAGAGTGTCTACAAGGATGCGATGAACCACATCCAGGCCGGCGCCCGTGGGCGTCTGCCGCTGCTCAAGAACAAGACCGTCGGCCCGCTGGATGTCCTGTTGGACCTGGGCTACCACGGCCAGGACGTCGTCGTCTTCCACCGCCATGGCGGCGGGGCCGACACCTGGACCTGGGAAAACACCTGGCTGCACGGCTTCCGTATTGGCGTCGGAGCGCGCTTCCAGCTGGTCTCCTTCGTCCAACTGCACGGCGGCTGGGCCGGCACCATCGTCGGAGCCGGGCTGGTCACCAACCAGGTCACCTTCGGTGCCACGTTCCGCGTCTTCAAGGGGCTCACCTTGGACGCCCACTACCGGTTCATCGGCCGCAACCTCCACCTCACCACCGGCGAAGGTGCCGAGCTCCAGCAGGGGACGATCACCGAGCGAACCCACGGCCTGATGCTCGGTGCCGGCTGGTCCTTCTAAGCGCGAACTCGCCTCGTTGCGGCGGTTGATCGAACCGCGGCTTCATGCCGCCGGCATCTTCGATCGGCGCGCCTTCCTGTGGACCGACGCGGAGCTCGACCGTTTCGTTGCCGAGCTGTTTACCCAGCGGCCGGGGAAACGGGTACTGGACCTGGGCTGCGGCTGGGGCTCGCTGGGCCTGGCGATGGCGGCCCGCTCCACGCTGCAGGTCCACGGCCTCGATCTGGAGCCCGAGCTGCTCGCGATGGGCCAACAGCTGGTCAAGGAGCTGGGGCTCGGCGCCCGCGTACACCTGGAAGAGGGGCCCGCCGAACAGGTGGACGGCTGGCCGGCCCAGCCCGATGCGGTGGTGTGCCAGGCGTTCCTCGTCCACCAGCCCCGTTGCGAGGAGCTGCTGGCCACCGTGGCCCGGGAGGCTCGCCCGGGCCTACGGCTGGGCGCCGTAGAGGCCGATCGGGTGGAGGCCGCCCGCGGCCTGGTGGACTCGGTGGCCGACACCATCGAGGGGTATGCGCAACTCCGCATCGAGGTGGCCGAAGCGGTGGCGCGCGGTGCGCGCGAGAGCCTGGGCGTGGATCGCACCGTGGGCAGCCGCCTGGCCGGCCTGCTACAGGCGGCCGGCTACAGCGAGGTGACCCACCGGCCGCTCGAGAGTCCGCCGCTGGCCCCCAACCACGACCCGGCCATGGCCCGCTGGTGGTCGCGACGGCTGCGCGTCCGGATCGGCGCCGGCGCCGATCCCTTCGAACGTTCTCTGGCCGAGGCCGGCGGGCTGGCCCCGGGGCGATTCGACGCCTGGTTGGCCCAGCGGCAAGGCGCGGACCGCAGCCGGCTGGAGGCGCTGGAGCGGGGGGACTGGCGGCGGGACGAGTCGGCGGGGAGCTACGTGGTCTTCGGGACGGTCACGGGCCGCGGATGATGGCCACGCTCCGCAGGGTGACCTCCTGGTCGGGGCGGTAACGCCGCTCCGAGCCCGCCGGGACCTGGGCGATGGCCTGCACCACGTCCATCCCCTCCACCACCCGGCCAAAGACCGAATGCTTGCGGTCCAGGTGCCTCCTGGCCTCGAGGGTGATGAAGAACTGGCTGCCGTTGGTATCGGGGCCGGCGTTGGCCATCGACACCACGCCGGGCTGGTCGTGCAGCGCCTCGTCCGAGAACTCGTCGGCGAAGGTGTACCCCGGTCCTCCGGTCCCATCACCCCGGGGATCTCCGGTCTGGATCATGAACCCGGGGATCACCCGGTGGAACAACCGCCCGTTGTACAGCGGGACGCCGGACTGGAGCTCGCCGGTGGCCGGATCCGTCCAGTCCACCGTGCCCTCGGCCAGGCCGACGAAGTTGGCGACCGTGCGGGGGGCCCGGTTCGGCCACAGCTCGACACGGATCGTGCCCTCGGAGGTTGCCAGCTTGGCGTGGAGCGGGACGGCCGGGTCGATGTTGGCGGCCTCCAGGACCTCGACCAGCGCCTTGCGATCGACGGCCTCTTGGCAGGTATCCAGCTCGGACTCGAGCCGCAGCAGCTCATCTTGCTGCACGTGCACCTGGGCCTCGAGCTCCCGGATCTGAGCTTCGAGCTCGTTGTTGTCCTCCTTGAGAGCCGCGTTGCAGCCGGCGAGGAGGAACCATGTGCCGAATATCAGGGCAACCCGCATGCGGATGAGACTACCAGGGTCCATTTGCTCAAAAAAGCCCCCAACGCGTGTACGGGCCGATAAGTGCTTCCCGGACCGGGTTCTGCTAGTGTAACGGCCGATCACTCGCAGGAGGGCCAGGATCGTGAAGGGAACCAGGGTACAGGTCTATCTCAAGACACCGCTGTACAGGGGCCAGCTCGGCGCGGCACCTGAGGCCAGCGGAGACCCGGGGGCCTTCGGTGTGTCCCGCACACCACCGCGGGGTGCGAACGCGCTATCCATCGATGCGGTCGCCGTCATCGGCGAGGTCCTGGAGGAACGCCGGAGCGGCTTGCACCTGAAGGTGGAATCGCTGCTGGACGAATCCGGCCAGGCGGCGGGCTCGGTCCCGTTCAGCGAGATGGTCCTGCCGGTGAGCAAGATCGATTACCTGGTCTTCCTCGAAGGCCTGGACTGAACGCATCAAGGGAAGGGGCACCGCATGAAACTGTCCACTCGGATCCTGTTGGCAAGCCTGTTGGGCCTGATCGTCATCGGCTGTGGCGGCAAGGCGAAGTTCGAAGGCACGGTCGTGGACACCGGGGGCAACCCCATCGCGGACGCCGCAGCGACGGTCGAAGGCAGCACGGCGGTGGGCATGTCGGACAGCACCGGCAAGTTCTCGGTGGCCTGGACGCCCGGCACCTACAACATCGTCGTGGGCAAATCCGGGTATCTGTCCTACGCCACGGAGGTCGAAGCCACCGAGGCCGGGACCTTCGATATGGGCACCATCGAGCTGCAGCCGACGCCACCGGACAAGGGGCTGTGGCTGTTCGACAACAACCAGTTCACCCAGCTGGCGCGGGTGGCCATTGTCAAGGAATCCAAGGGGTTGGAGCGGTCCTACTGCATCCCCGCGGGTGCCGGTGAACCGACCCTGGTGCCGGCCGGAGACGTGCAATTCTTCGACTGGTCCCAGCTGGACCGCCACCTGATCCGGCTCACGGACAAGAACTGCGCAGGCCAGTCCGCCGGGCCGCCCAAATACGAGACCGTCGTGGACGATTCCATCAAGGACGAGGTGAAGAACCTGTCGGACGACCAGAAGCTGCGCACCGTCACGCTCACCCCCGGCAGCTATGTTTACGCGGACTGGACCAACGGCTGGTTCCGCACCCAGGCCTCGTACTTCCAGGTCAAGTAGACCGCAGCGGCGAGCAGCGCCGGCACCACCCACGACAACCACACCGGCCAGCCGAGCCCCGGCGCGAGCAGATTGCCCAGGGCGGTCGCCAGCACCACCATGGTCATCAGTCCTATAGATATGGCCGCGCTGAGTGCTCTCCCCCTCGGCAGGATCCCCGCCGTCAGCACCACCACCAGCAGCACCAGCAGCCCGCTGGCCAGCGCATGGGCAAAACGGCTATGCAGGGTGAAGCGGGCTTGCGGGCTGGGATCGCTGGCGAGCATCGGCAGATCACTTTGGGCCAGCGGCAGCAGGCGACGGCGGATACCGCCCGGGGTCAATCCGAGCAGGGGCACGGGTTCCTGAGCGACCGAGCGGTTCACCAGACCCGCGGGCCCGGCAAATTCCCACACCTGCGCGCGGTGAGCAGACCAGGCCTCCCCGTCGTGGACCAGCTGTTCGGCGTCGATGCGGAACAACACCTGCCCCGCGCCATCGAGCTTCATCCAGCTCACCCCGCTCAGCACATCCCCCGAAGGGGTCACCCCACGGGCCACCAGGATGCCCTCGGTCAGGCGCCACCACCGCGGCCCCACCCCCGTGCCCAGCCGATCCGCCCCCCCGAGCACCTGGGAGGCTTCATACCGCGCGGCCCGCTCGATGGACCGCGGTAGGCCGTAGTTTTCGTATCCGGCCAGCCCTGCGGCCAGCACCGCCGCGAATACCACGAACGGCGTCAACTGCTGTGCCGGACCCGCTCCCAGCGATCGCATGGCGTCCCACTCGCCGCGGTGACGCAGGGCGGCGATGGTCAGGGCCACGGCCAGGCAGGCGACCAACGGGACGAGCAGGTGGGCGACGGTGGCCAGACGGAGGGCCAGGTAGGTCACCGCCGTGGCGAGCGTCAGCTGGTTGGCCAGCATCACCGATGCACGCTCCAGCCCGTCGAGGGCCAGCATCACCGCGGCCACCGCCAGGCCGCTGATCACCAGCTGCGCAGCCAAACGGCGCCAGATGTACCGACTCAACCGGCGGCTCATCGGCGCCACCTCCACCACCAGCCGGCCGCGGCCGCCAGGGCCAAGCTGGCTGTGCCCAGATACGCGGCGAACCAGGCGGGCCAGTGCAGCTGGCGCAAGCCGTGGTCCCCCAGGCGCAACAGCAGGTAGTACCCGAATCCCACCACCACCGCGCACAGGAAGCCGCGGGCCGCGCCGCTGCCACCACGGGAGCGGCCAAGCGGCCACGCCAGCAGCGCCAGCAGCGGCAACGCCAGGGGGATGGCGATCCGTCGGTGCAACGCCAGCAGGTGGAAGCGGATCTCGTGCCCCTGAGTGCGGCGCTCCTCGATGGTGGCCATCAGCGGTGCGGGGGCCAGTTCGAAGGGTTCGTGCCCGGTCCGTCGCACCAGCGGCAGCGGCATGGTCGCGCGGTAGCTACCGAACCGGGCTCGCAGATAGCCGGCGTCCAGCCGCCGGTGTACCTCGCCGTCGAACAGTTCGGCGGTCAGGCCGCCGTCCGCGAGGGTCACCTGGGCCTGGGGCGCCATGACGATCTCATGGCCATCGTCCCGCCACAGCAACACGTCGCTCAGCGTACCGTCGGCGGCCACCGCTGCGGCGCCGAGCAGCGCCCCGTCCGCAGCCACGGTCAGCGGCGCGGCCCGCGCCCCCAGATCCGGGCCATCGACGCCGTCCAGTGCGTGGCGGGCACGGTAGCGGCCCCAGGGTTCCCCCCAGGCACCGGCGACGGCGGTCACCAGTCCGAACAACAGCGCCAACCCGAGGGTGGGCGCCACCAGCTGGCGTGGGGCCACACCGAGCGCGCGGGCGGCATCCACCGTGCCGTCCGATTCCAGGCGGGCAACCCCCGCCACCAACCCGGCGAAGAGCGCCATGGGGAGCACGGCCGGCAGCATCGGGGCTAGAAGCGAGATCAAAACGGTGGCCAACACCTGGGGAGGGAGGGCGCGAATCAACGGCTCCGCCGCCACCCGACCGGCGACCCCTAGCAGGGCGAGGCCCAGCACGGCGAGCAGCGCCACGCCGACGGGTGCCGCCATCGCACGAGCCACCATCCACGTGAGCCTCGTCGTGGGCATTGTTGGACTCTACAGCGTGCAGCTGCAGCGGGCTAGATCCCGTCTAGTCGCAACGGTTCTGCGGGTTCGCGGCTCTTTCGCCCGTCACCACACAGCTTCCTTGGGACATCTGCTGGAATTGAAGGTGGCGCGGGTGTTATGATTGCACGCGCTCCACGGGGGAGTATGGGCAACAAAACCCTCACGAGGAGCACCGAGGCAAACCAGTGGCTCTGACGTTCAAAACCGGGGATAAAGCTGTCTATCCGGCACACGGTGTCGGCACCATCGATGGCATTGAGACGCGGGAGATCGCCGGTACACGCCAGACGTTCTACGTGCTCAAGATCCTCGAAAATGGGATGACCATCATGGTCCCTACCCGCAACGCCGACAACATCGGCATGCGGGAGGTGATCGCAAGAGAAAACATCGAGCAGGTCTTCGACATCCTGCGCGAGCGCGACGTCCATCTGGATTCCCAGACCTGGAACCGTCGCTATCGCGAGTACATGGGCAAGATCAAGACCGGGTCGGTTTACGAAGTCGCCAAGGTCCTGCGGGACCTGAGCATCCTCAAGACCGAGAAGAGCCTGAGCTTTGGCGAACGCAAGATGTTCGACATCGCCCAGAGCCTGCTGGTCAAGGAGCTCGCCGTCTCCCTCGATGAGGCGGAAGACGACGTCGAGATTCGCATCAACAAGATCTTCGACGGCGAATAGTCCCCTCTACTATCCGATGAAAACCACCCTGGGGCGCACAGCTGCGCCTCACGCAGAGGACCGTCGTGACGCCAGCGGGGCGGACGGATGCCCGTGCAGGTGTTGGTGGCGTCAGGGCTGTGGATAGACGTTTGGGGCGGAGGGGGCGCGGGCCTGGGGAGCGGGCTCAGCCCTCGGCGGGGGCGGCGTCGGCCGGAGCCTCGGTCTTCACGATGTTGCACACCGAGTCGATGATCTCCTTCTTGCCATCACAGGTCTGGCTGCGGTGGATCTCGATGAAGGTGGAATCGGTCAGCTCCGTGTGGGTCATGTCGAACTGCCAGTAGGTCCACTTCTCGCCGACTTCGACGGACTGGTTCGCCTTGCCATCGACGGGCAGGTCGTTGAGGTAGACGTCGAAGGAGTAGGTGCAGTTCTTGTCCTTCTCGGACTTGGCGTTGCGCTCGGTCTCGATGAAGCTCCAGTACACCGGCTTGCCCACCGGGACGATCGTGCCCGCGCGGTCGCGGGGGAAGGACTCGTCCTTGTTGGGATCCGGGTTTTCCTTGCTCCAGGCCACCAGCTCGCCCTGGCGGTTCTCCTCGGGCTTGTCGCGGTGGATGGCCGGCGGGCAGCTGACCATGCCGTAGTTCTGCTCTTCGGCTTTGACGTACTTGCCCTGGCCGCCGACGTTGAAGTCCTCGACCCGCTTGCCTTCCATGAACGTGGCGTACATGTCGCTGACCTTGAGCTGGCAGCGCTTCTCGTCCACGCGGATGTAGAGCATGCCCTCGACTTTCCAGCCCAGGTTCTTGTTCTTCTTCTTGTGCGCCTCGAGTTCTTCGGCGTTGAAGCCGCGCACCAGGTTGGCCTTGTAGAAGGCTTCCTGCTGGCCGTCGGGCTTCTCGGAAACCTCGACGAACTCGTAGTCGAACTTCTCGGTCAGCGGGAGCTGGGGATAGACACGGCCACCGGTGGAAACGGCCACCTTCTTGCCGCCCTTTTCCGTGAACAAGATGCGGAAATCTTTGTCCTCGAAATCTCCCTTTTCAGGTGTCGCCTTCTTGGCGATGAACATCCCCTCGAGGTTGTTCACATCCAACGTGCAGCCCTCGACCGCCTCGGTTCCCATGGTGGTCGTTGACTCACAGCCCGCGAGAGCAATGGCCAGGCCCAGAATGAAGGTGGCGCTGATAGCCAGGGACAGCTTGGTTTTACGCGACATCGTACCTCTCCAGTATCCGATTCTGTGACCCACCTCGCGCCGATTGCGCTTGGGGGGTGGTAGGGGCACAGGTGCTCCCCTCTCCCTCTGAATTTCGCTGACCCTACCAGCTCCCCGCAGACGGGGCAAGATCCTAGCGAAACCGGGGGTTCGGGCGGATCCGGTGATGGGCTCGAATCACTTGACATGGCGGAGAACGATCCCTGGAATGGGGTCCCTCCAAACGGGTTGAAAGGAGCCTGTAAAATGCGCGCAGATGGCAGAGCAGTCGACGAACCGAGAGTGGTGAGTTTCCAGCGGGGATTCATCGGCCAGACCTCCGGATCAGTCCTGGTGGCGACCGGCAATACCAGGGTGATCTGTACGGCCAGCGTGGACGAGAAGGTCCCCCGCTGGATGAAGGGCACCGGAAAGGGGTGGGTCACCGGCGAATACGGCATGCTGCCCGGCTCCACCAATACACGCATGGCCCGCGAGGCCGCCCGGGGCAAGCAGAAGGGCCGCACCATGGAGATCCAGCGGCTCATCGGCCGGGCGTTGCGCGCCGTGGTGGACATGGAAGCGCTGGGGGAGCGCACCATCTGGATCGACTGCGACGTCATCGAGGCGGACGGCGGCACGCGCACCGCTTCGGTCACCGGCGGATTCGTGGCCCTCACCGAGGCCCTCGTCGGCCTGCGGGACAAGGGCGCCTTCGAGCAGCTGCCGCTGCGGGACTCGGTCAGCGCCATCAGCTGCGGCGTCGTCAACGGCGAGCCGGTGCTGGACCTGCCGTACGAGGAGGACTCCACCGCTGACGTGGACATGAACTTCGTCATCACCGGCAGCGGCGACTTCGTGGAGGTCCAGGGCACCGCCGAAGGGGAGCCCTTCTCGCGCGCGACCATGGATCGGCTGACGGACCTGGCCCTGATCGGCTGTGGCCAGCTGGCCACCATGCAGCAGGAGCTGTTCCCGGATGTGGACTTCGCCGCGCTGCGCGCGGGGGGGACCCGCTGATGACCATCGAGGTGGTGTTCGGCACCCGCAATCCCGGCAAGGTCAGCGAGCTGGCCCAGCTGCTGGAGCCCTATGGCGTCACCGTCAGCTCCCTGCTGGACCACCCGGACCTGCCCGACGCTGTGGAAGACAAGGACACCTTCGCCGGCAACGCCATCAAGAAGGCGCAGCACATCGCCGATCTGCTCGGGTGCATGGGCGTGGCCGACGATTCGGGCCTGGTCGTGGACGCCCTGGACGGCCGGCCGGGGGTGCTCTCGGCGCGGTATGGCGGGCCGGGGCTGACTGCGGCGCAGAAGAACGAGTTGCTGCTGGGTGAGCTCGAGGGGGTTGCCGAGGGCCAGCGGACGGCGCGGTTCGTCTGCGTGCTGGCCACGGCGCAACCGGCCGCCGAGGGCGGTGAGGGGCAACACCGGCTAGCGGAGGGGATCTGCGAGGGGGTCATCCTCGATGGCCCGCGGGGCAAGGACGGCTTCGGCTTCGATCCGGTCTTCGGGCCCGTGGAGCGCCCGGGCCAGGCCATGGCCGAGCTGGACCCTCACGATAAAAACTCCATCAGCCATCGCGGGCGGGCGGCGCGAGCGTTATTGCCCGAGTTGTTGGTGATGTTGGGGATAAAAACCTGAGTCGTCGATCCGGTCCGAAATCCGGACCGTTTTGCCAACTCACCCCCCCTGACTTGCCGATTCGGTCCGGATTTCGGACCGCTACCCCGATTCGACTTTTGTGACGAGACGACTATCGCCGAGGCAAAGCGAGGCGGAGCGCGTGTCGAGTCTTCGCTCGCGGACGCGGATGCGTCGTACCGCCCGTCGACTGATGCCGCAGATGTCGGCGAGTATCCCAGCGTCATCCCACCCTTGCTCCACCGCCAGCGCCACGAACAGCTCCCGCGCCGGCCCGGGCTGCCGCACATCCTCCATCTGCCCCCTCACCGCCGCAACCGCCGCCCGCTGAACTTCCGCCAACATCTTCTCGGGCGGCCGGCAAGGCACCGCTGCCACCGGCAACGGCGTCCCATCCACAGCCACCGACGGATCCCCCGATATGTACCCGTGGAACTCCTCGCCGAACCGGGCCAACGGATACCCCATCGCCGGAGCCAGCTGCCGCGGCGTCACCCACGGATCGACGCTGGCCCCCATCGCATCCCGGTACGTGCTCCACATCCACTCCAGCGGATCCCGAGCCAACCCGGCCCGGCACGGATTCAGCCCCACGTAACGGATGTCCCGTTTGATCTTTACCTGCCCTACCACGACCTTCGGGGGCTCCACCTCCTTCCAGAGCCCCGTCCCCCGGCCCCAAGAACACCCTGCCAACGCCCGCTTCAGCCGCAAACGCGCCCCCTCCACATCCCCAAACCAGGTCACCAGATGCAGATGGTCCAGCATCAGAGTCACCGCCAGCACCACCGGGAACGCCCGCCGTAGGCAGGCCCACAACCTCTGCGCTGTCTGCCAATCCCCCAGGTCCAGTCGCCGGGACTCCACGCTCGCAATCAGATGCAACGCCTTCATGACACCCTCCTGCCCCTCCCAAACAGCAAGCGTCATGCCATCCACGAACCCGCCCCCACCCAAGCACCCCGCCCCCCAACGGACCGATTTCCGGACACCCCGTCCGGATTCCGGACTCCCCCCGCCCCCCCGGCAAACCCCACTCCACCGACCGACTTTCCTTGATCACCCCGCCCCCCCGTGCTAATCATCCGCGGCCGCACTTGTGCCGGGGCGTAGCGCAGTCTGGTAGCGCTCCTGCTTTGGGAGCAGGAGGTCGGAGGTTCAAATCCTCTCGCCCCGACCATAATCATTTCAAGCAGTTACGAGATTTGTCCGCTTGGCGGGGG
>CAZDDH010000277.1:0-10804 GCA_964504165.1 uncultured Rickettsiales bacterium
AGTGGTGACCACAACATGTAGGGGGTGGAGGCGCTAACCGTCTACCCCCCTTACGAAATAATTCGTATACCTGTCTCGTACCACCACCACAGGAGCTGGTCAGACCATGGCGAGACACAAGACACCCCGGCCCACGGACGGCGAGATCGCCATCCTCGAGGTCCTCTGGAACCACGGTGAGAGCACGGTAAGGCAGGTGCAAGAGGCGCTGGATCGCGTGCGCCCCACCGCCTATACCACCGTCCTGAAGATGCTCCAGATCATGACGGAGAAGGGCCTGGTCGAACGGGATGTATCCAGCAAGACCCATCTCTACAAGCCGGCCACGAGCGAGCAGGAGACCCAGCACCAGCTGGCCACCGATCTGGCGGCGCGGGCCTTCGGAGGATCGGCGGCCAAGCTGGTGATGCGAGCGCTCGAGGCCAACCCCGCTTCCAGCGAAGAGCTGGCCGAGATCCGGCGATTGATCGATGAGATGGATGACGGGAGGAACGTCAAATGAGCACCCCGATCTTCGAATCCCTGGCGCACGCGCCCTGGCTGCCCCCCCTGTCCTGGACCTTGCTGCACTTCCTGTGGCAAGGCACGGTCATTGCGGCCCTGGCAGGGGCTTCCTTTTGGGCGCTACGCCGGTCTACCGCCCACGTGCGGTACTGGATGGGCTGCATCGCGCTGGCCGCGATGGTGGCCGCTCCGATGGCCACCTTCGTGGTGCTGGGCGGGTTCGCCACCTCACCGTCGGTGGCCAGTGTGACGCCCCCCCTGCAGACGTCCATCGCCATGGAACCACGGACTCTCGGCGAGGCCCTGCAGCCCTGGCTGGTCGCCGCCTGGTCCTGTGGCGTCTTGATCCTGTCCGCGCGCCTGCTCGGAGGTCTGTGGTGGGTTCAGTGGCTCCGGCGCAGGAACACCCGCGCGGTGGCTCCCGCGCTGTCCGCGCTGGGCGATGAACTCAGGGTAAAGATGGGGATCGGGCAGGCGGTGCGTTGGCTCGAGTCCAGCCGCGTCTCGGTCCCGATGGTCATCGGCTGGCTCAAGCCGGTGGTCCTGGTCCCGGCCGGCATACTGTGCAATCTGAGCCCCGCGGAGCTGGAGACGCTGCTGGCCCACGAGCTGGCCCATATCCGCCGCCGGGACTATCTGGTCAACCTGCTGCAGACCGCCGTGGAGACCGTGCTGTTCTACCATCCGGCCGTCTGGTGGGTGTCCCATCGCATCCGTATCGAACGCGAGCACTGTTGCGACGATCGGGCCATCGCCACCTGCGGTGATCGGCTGGTCCTGGCCCGGGCCCTGGTCCATCTGGAAGAGTCGCGCTCCCCTCGGCTGGCGGCGGCAGCCAGCGGCGGCTCCTTGCTGCAGCGGGTGCGGCGCCTGCTGGGTTCACCAGCGCCCGAGCGCTACACGCCCTCCCGCGGGTCCGTCACCGCCATCTTGCTGGCCATTCTCGCCCTCGCAGCGACCAATCTGGGCATGTCTGCCCCCCCCATCCTGGAGGATGTGAACCTGGCTATGGAGGCCGCTCAAGGGGACGAGGAGGAGTCCGACTCCCAACCGGCGCCCGACCCTGCCCCCACACCGTCCCCAGCTCCGGCGCCGGTTCCTGGGCCGGGCCGGGCCGATGTGGGCGACGCGCCCGCCAAGCCACCGGCCACACCCATCATCGAGATCGATATCGAGATGGAGGTCGACGAAGAGGGTGAAGAGAGCATCGAGATGGCCGTGGACGTCCACGGATCCGAAATCTCCGAACTCACCGCAGCCCGGGTAGAGGCGCTGGCGGAAGAAACCGAGCAGCGGGTGGAACAGCTGATGGAGCTGTATGAACCCCGGCTGGAACAGCTGGGAGCGGAAATCGAGCTCCGCCTCGAAGCCCTCGAGGTGACGGAAGAGATGGAGGGGGAGATCCTGGAGATGAACGAGCAGCTCGAAGGGATGAACCGCCACACGTCCCGCAAGAACGACGAGCTGAACCGCATCACCGCCGAGATCGTCCTGCTCTCGTCCGACCTGGAAAATGCCCATGACGAGGATCTGCAGGAGTTGATGGAGGATCTGGGGGACACCATCGAGGAGATGGTGGAACAGCAGGCGCAGCAGCTCTCCATCATCGCCGAGATGGAGCTGGGCGACATTCGCCAGGATCTGGATGGTCTCGAGACCCGCATCATCATCCGCGGAGCCGGCTCGGCGGAGGCGCTGCAGAGCGAAGCCGAGATGCTGCAGGCGCAGGCCGAGATGCTGCAGGCGCAGGCCGAGGAACTCCAGGCGCAGGCCGAACAGCTGCAATCCGAGGCTGAGCAACGGGAGCACGAGGCCGAGCAACGGGAGCACGAGGCCGAGCTGCGGGAACACGAGGCCGAACGGCGGGAACACGAGGCCGAGGATCGGAAGCGGGAAGCCGAGGGACGAAAGCGCGAGCAGAAGGAGCGCCGCCGTGAAGAGCGGGAGCGCCGCAAAGAAGAGCGGGAGCGCGAGCGGGAGCGCGAGCGGGATCAGGACTGAGGGGCATCGACCTCGATCTCGACCATGCGGACCTCGCCGGTCCAGTCACCCGTGCCGCGGTAGTAGGAGACGTACTCCAGGCGGCCGCCCTCCCCCATCAGCTCCTCGTGAGCCAGTCCGCAATAGACGAACCCGTCCCCGTGGGCCGGTTCGGCGGTGAAGGCATGGACCGCCTGGGACCAGGGCCCCTCCGGCGCCGGCGCGGTTCGCATCACGACATCGTCCGACACGCCATCCACGTGCACCGCCAGGTAGGCACCCAGGTGGGGGTTGTAGTGCACGGTCATCTGGGAGTTCCCTTCGAACACGACCGCGGCGTCGTCCACCCGGGATGACCAGGCCTCGCCATCCCAGAATCGCCACGCATCCCGGTCCAGGACCTCTGCAAGCGCCACCCGGGCCAACAGGCACGGTTTGCCCCAATCGCCGCCCCGGCTCTCACAGGCATAGGCATAGAGGTCCTCCCCTTCGGCCAGCATCGCCACGCCGAAATTGTGCTCCTCGTCGGTGAACAGCAGCGTCGGTTCATCACCGCCCGGGGCCACCTCCGGCCGCTCCACGGCCGCATCCGGGTCGCTCCAGACGGCCATCCCGTACCCCATCCCATAGAAGTTCCACGCCCCCGGCTCGCCGTAGATCTTCACGTAAGCCGCGAGCACCCGATCCTGCGGTGCATCGTGAACCGCGTCCATGGGCCACAGGATCTTGCGGGCCCCACAGGGTTCGATGCAGTCGTCGCCCCGGTGTGCTGCGTTGAACTGCGCCTCCTCGTCCGTCTCGGGGAAGAACTCCTCCGGCGCCCCCAGGGCATCCACCGGCTCGTCGAACCCCGTGGTCCCGTCCGAGCCGTCCAGATCCGTCGTCCAGGACCATGTGTTGTCCCGCCAGGCCGATCCGTCCTCCCCCTCCAGCGACAGGATCGAATCGCCATACAGCCATACGGACCGATCCCCGAACAGGACGCTGTAGCCGCCGTCGCGAACCTTGACCGCCGGCGTGGTCTCCAGCGGCCCGAGATCGTGGACGGCGACGGCGGTAACCGCGGCATCGGGCTGGCAGCCGAGACACACCAGTGCGGTCATGGACAGGCAGATGCGAGTGATGTCGACCATGGAAGAAACCCCGGTGAGCATGCCCGGAGCCAAGAATACACCACCCACGACGAATGGCGGAGCTCAAACGGCTACCGGCCCGCCCCCCGGAGACGCGGTGCTATCGGCCTACGCGACCTCGTCCTTTTTGTTCTTGATGAATTTGCGCAGGTCGGCGTCCATGAACATGTCCACGAACCAAGGCGCCGTACGGACCATGAACCAGATGAACCAGCTGCCGAAGCCGGTCACCACCTCGAACTTGCCGCGGGCCGTGCCTCCGAGGATGGAGGCGGCGACCTCCTCGGCCTTGTAGGTGTGGGAGCTCCCCTCGATGGCCCAGGTCTCGGGGGGCTTGGTCTTGTTCTCGGTCTCCAGGCCGGGCGTGTCCGTGGTGGGCGGGTACGCCAGCGTCACGGTCACGTTGTAGGGGATCATCTCGGCACGCAGGCAGCGCGCGAATCCTGCGATGGCATGCTTGGAGGCGGCGTACGTGGTGTACCCGTACACCCCCATGAAGCCAAGCATGGAAGACACCAGGCAGATACCCCCGCTCTTTTGCTCCATGAAGTGGGGCAGGAACGCCCGCACCAGATGCACGTGGCCAAAATAGTTGGTGTCCATCATGCGGTCGAAATCTTCTTCCGACAGGTGCTGGATGTAGCCGGTGATGGCAAACCCCTGGTTGAGGATCAGCACGTCCAGCCCGCCCAGCGTCTCCAGTACCTCCCCGGCAGCCTCACGGATCGCCTCCCGATCCGTGACATCCAAGGAGATCGCCCCGAAGACCTGCTCCTTGCTGGGCGCCGCGGCCCGGATCTCCTCCAGCGCCTCGTCCAGCTGCTCCTGGCCGCGCGCTGCGATGACCACCGACGCGCCGGCCCGAGCCGCCGTGATGGCCGTGGCTCTGCCGATGCCGGCCGAACCGCCCGTGACGAAGACCTTCTTACCCTCGTAATACTTCATGTCCCTACTCTCCCTTGAATTGGGGCGCGCGCTTCTCGGTGAAGGAGGTGAAGGCCTCGGCCAGATCCTGGGACTGGAGGAAAGCCGCGTTCCAGACGGCCACATAGTCGAGCCCGTCCTGCACCGATTTGCCGTCGTTGAAGTTGAGCACCTGCTTGATGCCCTGGACGACCAGCGGCGGATTCTCGGTGATGGCCGCCGCCGTCTGACGGGCCACGTCCAGCAGGGCGTCATGGTCCGGCAGCACCCGGGTGACCAGCCCCATCACCAGGGCCTCGTCCGCCGGCACGTCGCGGCCGGTGAAGGCCATCTCACGGGTCGCCCCCTGGCCGATGATGCGGGGTAGCCGGGCCAGGGACCCCAGGTCCGCCACCATGGCCACCTTGACCTCCCGGAGGCTGAACTGCGTGTCCTGGGTGCACAGGCGAATGTCGCAGGCCGCCGCCAGATCCAGGCCACCGCCGATGCACCAGCCGTGCATGGCCACGATCACCGGCTTGCGGCAGGCCTCGACCCGATCGGTGGCCCCCTGTAGCTGCCCGATCAG
Source organism: uncultured Rickettsiales bacterium (assembly GCA_964504165.1). Lineage (GTDB taxonomy): Bacteria > Myxococcota_A > UBA796 > UBA9615 > CAYRNR01 > CAZDDH01. The sequence goes on from CAZDDH010000277.1 coordinate 5,110, forward strand.
GTCGTGCAGCTTGGTGCGGCCCTTGGCCATCTGCGGCCCCAGCACCAGCGGGCCGAGCTCCGCCATCATCGCCATCAGATCCAGGCCGTAGGTGAAATTCTTGCCGCTGCCGTGGATGATCACCGCCCGGACCTGATCGTCCCCGTCCAGTTCATCGAACGCCGTGACCATCTCCGCAAAGAAGTCCGGCCCCATGGCGTTCCCCTTGCCCGGGCCCTTCAACATCACCTCGGCCACGTGGTCCGAGATCTTCAGCTCCAACGATTTGTAGTCCATGCGCGCCTCCTGCTCGGCGGGAAGATTAGGGTCCCTGCCGGCCACAATGCAACCGTCAGGGCCCGACAAGGGTCATGCGAACCGCAGCGGTAAGGAATCGGCCACCAGGAATCCGTCCAACGTGGGGACGACGCGGGACTCGACGGTTCGGAGTAGCCCCTCCTCGATGAGCTGTTCCAGGGTCTCGCGGCCCCGGGGCCGGGCCACCAGGTCCCGGGCAGGCACCCCCTCCGACGTCCGGAAGCCGAGCATCAACCGCTCCAGAAAGAGCTGCTCGGTGGTGAGCGTCTCCTCTTCGTCGATGGCATCCCCCGCGGATTCGATGCGCCGGAGGTACTCCTCGGCGTGCCGGACGTTCCACCAGCGCAGGTCCCCCACGAAGGAATGCGCCGACGGCCCCAATCCCAGGTAGGGCGTGCGGTCCCAGTAGCGGGTGTTGTGCCTGGAACGCCGCCCGGGCCGTGCATAGTTGGATACCTCGTAGTGCTCGTACCCGGCCCCGGTCAGCAGGTCGTGGGCCATCACAAAATGGCGCCGTGTCCTGCCATCGGCGGGCAGGAGCACCTGCCCCCGCTCCACCTGCCTCACCAGTGGTGTCCTCCCCTCGGCGGTCAGCTGGTAGCACGAGATATGATCCGGCTGGAGAGCCACGGCGGTGGCCAGGCCCCGGCTCCAGGACTCGTCATCCTGGCCCGGTAGCCCGAAGATGATATCGATCCCCAGGTCCGGGATGCCCCCCTCGCGCAAGGCCTCCACAGCGCTGTGCGCCTGCACCGCTGTGTGCCGCCTCCCCATCCAGCGGAGCGCGTCGGGTTCGAAGGACTGGATCCCCAGGCTGACCCGGCCCACACCCGCCAGGGCCCAGCCCTCGACCAGAGCCCGGGTCACGTCGTCCGGGTTGGCTTCCACGGAGACCTCGCAGCCGGCCGCCAGGCCCACGTGCCGGCCCAGCCCATCGATCAGGTGCGCCACCCGCTCCGCCGCCAGCAAGCTGGGTGTTCCACCCCCCAGGTACAGGGTGCCGAATCCCTCCCCGAACCTCGGTGCCAGCGACGCCACCTCCCGGACCACCGCGGCGGCCCAGCGCCCGTCCGCCCGCGACGTGACCGAATAAAAGTCACAGTAATTACATTTCTTGGAACAGTAGGGGAAATGGAGATACAGCCCTGGCGCCCGGCGGCCGGGGTCACTCATCGTCGGTCTTGAGGACGGCGACAAAGGCACTCTGGGGGATCACCACGTTCCCCACCATCTTCATCCGCCTCTTGCCCTTGCGCTGCTTCTCCAGCAGCTTGCGTTTACGGGAGATATCGCCGCCGTAGCACTTGGCGGTGACGTCCTTGCGGAAGGCGTTGATGGTGGTGCGGGCGATGATCTTGCCGCCGATGGCGCCCTGGACCGCGATCTTGAACTGGTGGCGGGGGATCTCCTGCTTGAGCTTCTCGCAGGCGTGCAGCGCCCGCTCCCGGGCCCGCTCCCGGTGCACGATCAGCGACAGGGCGTCCACCTTCTCGCCGTTGACGAGGATGTCCACCTTGGACAGCTCGCTCTCGCGATAGTCCGCCAGGTCGTAGTCGAACGACCCGTATCCCTGGGTCAGGCTCTTGAGCCGGTCGTAGAAATCGAAGATGACCTCGCCCAGCGGCATCTCGGCGGTGAGCTCGATGCGGCCCGGCACCGGGTACCCGAACTGGGTATTCTCGCCGCGGCGCTCCATACACAGCTTCATCACCCCGCCCATGTAGCGTTCGGGGAAGTACAGGCTGGCCCGGATGTACGGCTCGGAGGTGGAGACGATGTGCTCGGGCGGCGGATAGTAGGCTGGGTTGTCGACGCGGATCTCCTCGCCGTCCTTGGTCACGACGTGGTACTCCACGCTGGGTACGGTCATCAGGATCGACTGGTCGTATTCCCGCTCCAGGCGCTCTTGCACGATCTCCAGGTGCAGCAGCCCCAGGAATCCACAACGGAAGCCCTGGCCCAGGGCCACCGAGCTGTCCTTCTCGTAGACGAGGGACGCGTCGTTGAGGGTGAACTTCTCCAGCGCGTCGACCAGGTTGGGGTAGTCGGCCGTGTCCACCGGGTAGATGGAGCTGAACACCACGGGCTTGGCGACCTTGAACCCTGGCAAGGACTCGGCTGCTGGGTTGTCATCGAGGGTGACCGTGTCCCCGATCCGGGTGTCCCCCACGGTCTTGATGCCGGCGATCAGGTAGCCCACCTCGCCGGCACTGAGACTCTTGCTCTTTTCCCGCTCGACGCGGAAGTGCCCCACCTCTTCCACCCGATAGGTGGCGTCGTTGGACATGGTGCGGATGGTGTCGCCGGGTCGGATGGTGCCCTCGAACACCCGCATGCTCACCACCGACCCACGGAAGGAGTCGAAGTGGGCGTCGAAGATCAGTGAGGCCAACGGCTTGTCCGGGTCCCCCTCGGGGGCCGGGATGCGCTCCGCCACGGCTGCCAGCACATCGGCGACCCCCTCGCCGGTCTTGGCCGAGCAGAGGATGGCCCCGTCCGGGTCCAGATCCAGCTCGGACTCGATCTGCTCCAGGGCGTGCTCGATGTCCGCCGACGGCAGATCGATCTTGTTGACCACCGGGATGATCTCCAGATCGAACTCCATCGCCATGTACAGGTTGGCCAGGGTCTGGGCCTCCACGCCCTGGGCGGCGTCCACCAGCAGCAGCACCCCCTCGCAGGCCTGCAGAGCGCGGGAAACCTCGTAGGAGAAATCCACGTGCCCGGGCGTGTCGATGAGGTTCAAGGCGTACTCGGTGCCGTCTTCGCCGGTGTAGGGCAACGTCACCGTCTGGCTCTTGATGGTGATGCCCCGCTCGCGCTCGATGTCCATATTATCGAGGATCTGGTCCCTGAAATCGCGGTTGGAGATGAGCCCCGCGTGCTGGATCAGGCGATCGGCGAGCGTGGATTTGCCGTGGTCGATGTGGGCAATGATGCTGAAATTTCGGATCTGCGTCATGAGCGTCTGAATCCATCCCGGGCCGTGTACATCGACACTGGCGCTAGCGTACGGCGGCCATGGTAGGGACGAACTCGGTGGTGGTCAACAACACCCTGTGACCACGCGCAGAAGCACCCGCGGGCAGGGTCCCCATACACGCGGGCGTCCAACGCGTGGGCGCGCTTTTTTGATGAGTCGGCCTCAAGTACCCAGCAAACCCGTCGATAACCTCGTTCAGGAATAGAACGCAGTGACCAGGAAGGTCCGCTTGCAGACCACGAGTCCGAAGCTCGCCACCCACGTTTCCCGGACATCCGGAGATTCTACTGCTGCTGTTCCCAATTTCCCGGGGCCTGGAGAAGCAAGATGTTTCGACAGATCATGTTCTTGAGAGCGCTGCCGCTGGCGGCCACAGCCTGCTTGACCTTGGCACCTGCCGGTGCCTGGTCACCCGATACTCCCATCTCCCAAGCCGATGCTTCCTTCACCGGCGAAGCGGCCGGCGACAACGCCGGCGACTCGGTCGTCGGGGTGGGCGATGTCAACGGAGATGGATACGACGATTTCCTCGTGGGCGCGCCCAGCAGCGCTACCGGCGGAACGGACGCCGGTAGCGCCTATCTCCTGCTCGGCCGCAACGGCGGCTGGGGCATGGTCGGTTCGGCGGCAGACGCCGACGCCTCGTATATCGGCGAGGCGATCCAGAACTTTGCCGGCGAGATGGTCTCCGGCGCCGGGGACGTCAACGGAGACGGCTACGATGATTTCCTGATGGGCTCCAAGTTCAACGGCGAGGGCGGCAGCCAGGCGGGCCAGGTCTACCTGGTGCTGGGCAAATCCAGCGGCTGGACCATGGGCCAAGATCTGGGTGCCGTGGACGCCTCGTTCATCGGCGAGGCAGCGTCCGAACGGATCGGGGACTATCACGGCCTATCGAGCGCCGGGGACGTCAACGGAGACGGCTACGACGACATCATCATCGGCGCGCTCTACAACTCGGAAACCGCGACCTATGCAGGCCAGGCATACCTGATCCTGGGGTCCCCCTCGGGCTGGGCCATGGACCAGGATCTGGGGGCCTCCAGTGCATCGTTCCACGGGGAGCTTGAGTACGATTGCGCCGGTTTCAGCGTGGCCGGCGCCGGCGACATCAACGACGACGGCTGGGACGACCTGCTCGTGGGAGCCATCGGTGCGGACGACAACGGCGCCTCCTCCGGCAAGGTGTACATGGTCTTCGGCCGTTCCAACAGCTGGCAGATGGATTCCAGCCTGGCCAACGCCGACGCCAGCTTCAACGGTAGCGCAGCCGGCGACTATGCCGGCTGGAACGTGGCGGGAGCGGGGGACGTGGACGGGGATGGCATCGACGATCTGCTCATCGCGGCCTCGGGGAGCGACGACGCGGCGGTCAACGCCGGCCAGGTCTATCTGTTCCTGGGCGCCACCAGCGGATGGTTCCACGGCATCGAGATGACGGACGCAGATGCGTCCTTCCTGGGCGAGAACATCGAGGATCAAGCCTCCGAGCTTTCTGCCGCTGGTGATATCGACGGCGACGGCAACGACGACCTGCTCATCGGTTCGCCGGGCAACGACGAGGTCGGTTTCTCCGCGGGCCAGGGCTACCTGATCTTCGGCCAGACCGGGGGGTGGTCCCTGGGGACGGACCTTGGTTCGTCAGACGCCAGCTTCCTGGCCGAGGAGTACCGTGACGAGTTGAGCAGCGGGATCGCCGGAGTGGGCGACGTGAACGCCGATGGCCTGGACGATATCCTGCTGGGCGCTCCGGGCAGCGATGCCGGGGGCACCGACGCGGGCCAGATCTATCTGGTGCTGGAGGATGGCCCCTTCGTGCCCAGCTGCGACGACGACGACGGCGACGGCTATGGCCTTCCGGGCGATGCCACCTGCGCCAACGGCCCCCAGGAGGACTGCGACGACGACGATGCGGCGATCTATCCGGGCGCCACGGAGATCTGCGACGGCGCGGACAATGACTGCGACGGCGGCATCGACGAGGATCAGACGGACGGGGACGGGGATGGCATCTCCGCCTGCTTGGGAGATTGCGACGACGGAGACGCCACCGTCTTCCCCGGAGCCACCGAGCTGTGCGACGGCCTGGACAACGACTGCGACGGCAGCATCGACGAAGGACAGACGGACGCGGACGCGGACGGTATCACCGCCTGTGCCGGCGACTGCGACGACGGGGACGCCACCGTCTACCCGGGCGCGGCCGAGCTGTGCGACGGCCTGGACAACGACTGCGACGGCGGCATCGACGAGGACCAGCCCGACCTCGACGGCGACGGTGTCTCCGGTTGCGCGGGAGACTGCGACGACGGCAACGCGGGGACCTACCCCGGAGCCGTGGAACTCTGTGACGGCCTGGACAACGACTGCGACGGCGGCATCGACGACGACCAACCCGACCAAGAAGGCGACGGG
>CAZDDH010000278.1:0-10769 GCA_964504165.1 uncultured Rickettsiales bacterium
GAATGGGGAGATGTAGTTGTCGGTGATGCGGATTACTGATTGTCGCTGAGCAAGACGACGTGAAACCCGCCATGGACAAGTTGTTGGGAGGTCTGGAGGCAAGGACTAAGGGTGGCGGCCGACGTCCTGTCCGGCTCGACTTGCTCGACCGACTGCGAATGGTACTCGTGTATGGAATGCCGGATCGCGTCTATGAATTGGTCCCGGGCGACGAGTCCAGGGACTACCGTCGGCTCTCTCAGGAAGACGGAGCGCCCGAATTGGATGAAGTTGAGATCTCCGAAGAGAGCGTTCTCGCCGGGTTCACACCCGAAGCGTTCATCTGCCTTTCTCGGAGCCGCCAGCTCCGCCGGTTGAGTCCTCACGAGGAGCCCGTGGTCGTGACACACGCATCGGCGGTAGCCCTCGTCGATGGCTCGATTCGTGATGTGGTCGGTCTCTCTACCATGGCCTTTGCACGAAAGCTGAGGGAACAGACGCGGAGTTCGGATGGGAGGCTGCGTAGCGAGGCTGCGTCGAGACTCTCACTGATCCAGCGTGCTGTGGTGCCTGGAAGCCGGTGGAGTACATCGGTCCGGGAAGACGGCCAACTTTGTATCGGTGCCAGAGTCGAGATGCCAAAGGCGCGCATCACGGGGTCGATGTCGGCATCGGATGATGACGACGTCGATGACGTGAGTCGGGACGATTTGCAGTTGCTGGGTGAAATCGAAGAGGAGCATGAGGTCGACGACGAGGGAATCGAGGAAGCATCGGCGGACGAGGAAGCCGAAATCCCCATAGATGACGATGGCGGATTGGAAGACGTTGGTAGGCCTGGCCTCGCAGTGGTCCCATACAACGGCCTGAAGCTGTCTGATGGTTCATTGCCTGAAGAGGTGATTGTCCAGAGAGTACGCGCGGTTGCTCCCGGCCACGCAGAGATCTGCATCGTGCCAGCCGACGCACACCCCTTCGATCGCTTTGCCGAAAATCGGCATCGAGGAAGCGACGTCGCCACGGCGGTGGAGCAAGTCGAGTGCTCGTTCCTTGACGGGATCCCCCTACTAATCGCGCGGGACGAGGAGACGGGACTGGAAATCCCGATGCGCCCTGAGGAGGTGACAACCGACGGTCGGTATCGAACGGTCGACCTCCTCGCGGATTCCGGACCAGAAACGCTCGTTGTCGCCGTGGAGCGCATCGACAAGCGGAATCGGCTTGTCTCGGCGAGCGGGCTGGCGGAGTCGGCCCTCGATCAATCGCGTCTGTTCAATGACAGGACAAAAGTTCACGTCGATGTGGTCGTGGCTGAGGTAGGCGACGACTGTGCTTGGCTCGAGGTTCTCGATAGCGAGCTGCCGTTCGTCGTTCGTTGTGGCCTGGATCGGCTGCCCCGCAGCGTCCGGGCGACGACGGTTGGTGCCCGCGGCAGGGCGGAGATATCATATGACAAGGGGTGGAAGACGACTGTCACGTTGAACAAGGTACCAGTGAGGTTGGCCAAGCAGGCGAGCGGACGAGGCCTGGGCAGCGGCCTCGCCTTGGAGGGGAATCAGCTAGTTGTGGTCGGACGTATGCCTCCGATCACGCGCAGGAAGCTCCTGAGCCATTCCAGTGCGGTGACCTACCGTCGTGATATCGACTCAATCTTCAGCAGATCCTACCGCCTGCGTGCCAGGTTGTTGGATATCGAGGCACTCGAGGAGCTGCAAGCGAAGAAAGATAAGGGCAATGACCTGCGCGTGCGCGTCGTTAAGCTCGTAAAAGGCGGTGCGCTCGTCGAGACTTCGGAAGGTGTTACTGGATTCCTCCCTTCACGTGAAACTTGGTCCGGACGCGAGGAATTCAAGGAGGGCAAATCGCTGAAAGTCCGCGTCAAAGACGTGGACATGAACACCGGCAAGCTCGATTTCACACGCAAGCTTCCGTCCCTGGACCCCCTCCGGCGGATCAGGGAGGGGCGCGTGGTTCGTGGCACGGTTAGTCGGATGGAGGAGAAGTTCGCGATATTGAGCCTTCCGAGGAAGGCCGAGGGGCTGTTGCACGTCTCCGAATTGGGTGCGGGCTACACCCGGCGGGTGGATGAGCGACTGGAGATAGGGCAGAAGATGAAGGTCCGAGTGCTGTCTGCCTCGCGTGACGAGGCCGGACGGACGTCGATCAAGCTCAGCCTCAATATCAACATGCTCGGGTGTGACGAACCTGAGTTCACCAATGAACTCGGTTGTAACGAACCCGAATTCAAGAACCTGCTGGGGTGTGAAGGGTGATGGTTCGTGAGCGCTTTTTCACTCGTCGGTCAAGGTGAACTGTAGACTTGGCTCTCTAAACAGACTCCAGATGGTGCATCCGACATCAACGATCTCACAGTGCCTGTCTCAGTACCTTTCCGAACCATCCAGTTCGAAAATCGTCCCGTAAGGGTCACCACTTCTTCCCTCAGTCAGCCCTCGGTCTTCCTTGCATCGCTACGACCCTGAGGCGCGATCCGCGGCCATCTGCTGCGGCGTTCGTTGTCGCTGGAACTCTGCTACGACTTCGCCTCTCACCTTGCACATGACCACGCCTCGCTGAAAACGCGAAAGACCGTCCTGCCAAGCAATAAATGATAAAAAGACAAGCTCCGGGCAACTCGCTTGCTCCGGGCAACTCGCTTGCTGCTCAGTCCCCGTCGCACCACCCCATGGATGTAAACCACGCCCGCACCATCGCCTGACCCTCATCATCCAACTCACCGAGCGTCGAGCCCATCAGGCATAGAGCAGCGAGGTCGAGGCTGCCGCCCAAGCTCTTGCAGTTCGGGCACGTCCACTGTCGGACGTTCCAACTGGGATTCAGGGCCACGGCAGCGCCAGCAGCGTCACCGCAGGCCGGGCATGGCGCCAGCGCGAATCCTGGCTCGTCGATCCTGGGGACGATATCGATACCCACCTCCCGAGCAACGGCGAGCAAGTCTACCCTGCGCGCCTGGACGATCAACTCGGGGATCTCGGGCGATGGTGATGCGGGTTCGGGAATTGGTTGAACTGCTGGGGTACGTGGAACGGCTTCACTGGGTTCCGGAGTAGATCGGGTCGCTACGGGCTCGGGCGTCAACTCACCGATGCCGACGCGCTCATCCGCGGCAGGTATGTCGAACAGGGCTTCGGCCTCAGGGGGAAGCGGTGTTCTAGGGGTGATGCGCCTCCTCGGCGGCGGCGGTGTGAAAAGCCTTCTTGGCATTATTCTTCCTTGTGGTTGATTGTAGCTGAGGGAGCGGGGAAGGCAAGCTCCGGGCAACTTCTCGGGCGAGCAGCTCCTCGCTACGAATCCTCAGTCGTTTGAGGCACCGCGTGTGTGTTCTCGTTTTTCGTCCCAGGTCAGCCCAGCATCTGGCTGCCGCGCGCAGGATTCGCCTCCATCCTGAAATCCATAGTCGACGTGATCGATACTAGATTCCCAGTCCGCTGCATGCTCAGTGAAAAACAGACGAAGGGAGCCGTCGTCACGTTCGATTCTAAATGAGGCATGCAACTCGTCTTCGGTACTTTCGTTCTGGTCACAGAAAACGACCAAATAGTCATTGGGCTCTATCGTCACTTCCGGGGGGAATTCCCATGGTTGCTGATCGTCTCCTACCCCCCCATCATCTGCCCACAAAGATAGTCCAGCCATTGAAACCGGACCAATGTCAAAACTGTAGATTTCGATCCAGTCGCGCTTGTAATTCTCATGTGCCTTGAATTCGTTGATTACCAACAGCGGTGATGTAGTCGGTAATTCTGCCATCGACACAGCACAAGGTTCATGCTGAGTGGTGAGGTCTTCAATAACATCATCTTCTTCGTCGACTGGGCATCCGGTGAGGAGAAGCAGGATTCCGAACAAATACATCAGGTAGACGGTTATTCGCATGTTTCCAGTCCCTCCAACGGCGAGAGTACCAAAACCGAGAATTCGTCATCGTGTTTTGTGACTGAATCCATGCGACCCGAGCTGGCATACCCGCAACTGCTTCTTCGCGGTTCTGTTGCCCGTGGATTCGATGCCAGGCGGATCAGTCGCCCGGAGCTTGACCAATGATCAATGGGTCCACTGTCTTGGGGGATCCAAGAACATCGGCGACGAGCGACTCCTCAGGCAAAACCTCAAATCGATCGGAACCGTGTTGCTGCCGCAACGCCGCCCGCGGGTGTATGATCGCCCTGGGAGGGCTAGACCGAGGTGACCATCCTTCATCAAATACACCGACCCGCAGTCCTGTATAGCGCCGCGTTGGCGGCGCTCGTTGTTGTCGGATGCCCGAGTGGCGATCCGATCCACGATTTCGACAATGACGGCGATCCGGACGCCACCGACTGCGAACCAGAGAATCCGGAAGTTCATCATGGCGCCGAGGAAGTGTGTTCCGATGACATTGACAACGATTGCGACGGGATCGTCGACGGAGAAGATCCCGACTGTCAGGACCAAGACGGTGATGGCTACACCGGCAAACTCGACTGCAACGACAACGACCCGGCAATCAATCCCGATGCTTCCGAGAATTGCGACGATGACATCGACAACGACTGCGACGGGGACATCGACGAGGACGACGACGAGTGCACGGGAGACGACGATTCCGCGGGCGATGACGACGATAGTGCCGACGATGACGACGACGATAGTGCCAGCGACGACGATGACGATGACACGGAGCCACCCCCCGTTGTCTGGGTAGCCGTCAGTAGCGGCGGCCAGCATTCGTGCGCCCGAAAATCGGATGGCACGGTCGAGTGCTGGGGCAACAATGATTACGGGCAGACCGTCGTACCGGGAATTCTCTTCGGTCAGGTCTCCGCGGGTGGATGCGACGGCGTCGCTCAGCTCGAAAGCCACACATGTGCGTTGGATACGACTGGCATTGTGCAATGCTGGGGTTCGAACACGGCCGGTCAAGCGAACACGCCGATGGCCACCTACACCAGCACCCGCGCGGGCTACCGGCATTCCTGCGGCATCCTGCCCAACGGCATCGTCGAATGCTGGGGCGACAACTCAGGGGGGCAGTGCGACGCGCCTCAGACGATATTCCTCCAGGTATCCGCTAGCATGGCGTACTACTCTTGCGGCGTAACGACGAACAACGATATCCAATGCTGGGGAACGTCGACCTACGGAGCGCACTCGCCACCGGCCGGAGCCTTCTCGATGGTCGATACCGGATACGAACACGCGTGCGCGGTAACGACGACCAACACCGGCGAGTGTTGGGGATGGAACGGATTCGGTCAGACCACGGTACCGGCGGGCGGCTATGCCAAATTGGTCGCCGGAAACGTGCACACCTGCGGACTGCTGACCGACGGCTCGATCGCCTGTTGGGGAGACAACAACCGGGGGCAGACCAACGCTCCTGGCGGTACGTTTGTAGACCTCGACGCAGGGAGCTACCACAACTGCGCTGTGACAGCGGCAGGGACGCTGGCCTGCTGGGGCGAAAACGCGGACGGACAAGCGACTCCGCCTCCTTGAGAAACAACCCCAGCATCAGTGTCAGTCTGCATCACAACCGAGCAAACACAATGGAAAGAAACCATTGTTGCTTACAGAAACCTCGGCCACAGATCCGCTATTGGAATAGATAGAGGCGTCCCCTCCCACGCCGGTCACGTACGGAGAAAGGAGGGCCACATGACCTGATTAGTGAGAATGAATAGAATAAACGAGAAACAACTTCAGACCGATACCGTGTACCGACAGATAGAATATTCGAGAAGGGCAATAGCATGAAGAGAACCGTGGCAATTTTTGCAGCCGGAATCCTGATGGGAGGTGTGCTCGTATTCGGCGCGCTGGGATCCTGGCAAGCATCGGCGGGGACCGGAAACGCAATGCCCCCCGCGTACGCCGTAGAATACGACATCTACACGCTGGTCGGCGACGAGGGTGTGAGTCATTTCGAATATTCAGTGACCGATTTGAATACCGAACGGACGGTCCAGAACGGGGCCATCGTGTTTCCGTGGGGCGAGAAGGGACAGAGCATCTCGCAGGGCGAGGGCTACTGGCGCGAGATGTCCTGCGAGATCGACGAAGCCGGCGAGTCGGCGAAGGTCGTGATGCAATTCTGGGAACGCGGGAAGCAGACGCTGTACCTCGATAACAAGATCCGGATACGTCCTTGAAAGCCAACAGATGACCGTTCATTGTGGTGCGCCTGAACCATCGAGGGAGCAGCCACACATGAATAGGATCCTCGCGGAATGTATACCGTCGTCGAATCCGTCGCGGTTCGGGTTGATCTTGCTGGTGATCGGCATCCAGACGGTGTCCGCGTGCTGCGGCCCGAGCTACGAACCGTCCTGGAACCCACCCGCCGCCGAAGGTGAGCCGATGGAGATCCAGACGGATGCGGTGTTCACCGGCACTCCAAAGCAGATGGTCGCCATGCTGTATGCGGAACACGACGGGAAGCGGGGCGCGGACATGTGCCTGCGGGTTTATGCGGACCGTACCTGGCGGCTCGCGGCGGCGAATCCCGAGATGGGGGGGCTGCACGACGTTCCGGTCGCCAGCGGTGTGGTGGACGGAGACGGATTTGTCGAGGGGATGCCGGAGTCCTTCTTCCACGATGCGCAGGGCATCTGGGCGAGGGACGACATGGCAACATTCACCATCAACGGCGAGGTGGTCCCGTGAGTTAATTCTTGGGCCCCGAGTGGTGCAGGGAATAGAATCCTCACGACGCACTCTCTGTACAGAAACCCGGCCGGCAATGGGCAGACCGATCGGGAACACTGGCAGCGAAGGGGACCGGTGACCCACAAATTACAATTGGCCCTCTGGACCCTGTTGTTGCTCGTACCCACCCCCGGCCAGGGGGCCGAGGACATGGGCCGCTGGACGTTCTATTTTGGGGAGCTCCACGCCCATACCGGGTTAAGCAACGACGGCGCTTCCGAGGATCTGGGCAGCTGCCCGAACGCGGACTGCGGGAACTTCGAGGATTACTTCGATATCGCGCGGGCGCAGGCGGGCCTGGATTTCTGTTCGATCACCGACCACGTCAACGGGATCGGGGGGCTGGACCAGAGCTCGTGGGCGGAGACCGTGGAGCTGGTCAACGACCACAACGATCCGGTGGGTGGCTTCGTCACGATCCTGGGAGGAGAGATGGCCCTGGGGACCATCGGCGCGGGGCACAAGAACGTGTACTTCTTCGGCAACGAGGCGGTGCTGAACACGATCAACTACTGGGATGTCATGGGCATCGGGCACCCGGGTGATTGCGAACAGTTGTGGACGGACATGGCCGATCTGGAAGCGGGCTTCGGCGAGGTGCTGCTCCTGTCCCACCATCCGGCGGCGGTGGTGCCGGTGGCAACGGACTGGAGCTGCCACGACGAGACGTACTCACCGGCTGTGGAGATCTACTCGAGCCATGGCAACTCCCGGGACGACCCGGCCCAGGAGCCGTACGACACGCTGACCGGCGGGGTGGAACCGGGGTGCACGGTGAACGACGCCCTCGATCCCCAGGGGTATGCCCTGCGCCTGGGCATCATCGGGGGGACGGACTTCCACGACACGCAGCCCGGCATGGTCTGCCACATGGACCAGATCCACGCCAACCAGCGTTACGGCGGCAGCCTGACGGGGTTGTTCGTGGACACGGGGGTAGCGCTGGACCGCGGGCAGATCTACGACGCCATCTCGAAGCGCCGCACCTACGCCACGACGGGCCCGAAGGTCCCGGTGATGATTCGCTTGCTGGACTCCGGGGGCGACGAGTTGGCCGTGATGGGGGACTGGTTCGGGCCGATGCCCGCCGATCCGATGACCGTGGAGGTGACCTTCCCCGATACGTTCGCGCCCTATGTGGATTCGGTCGACCTCTACCAGAGCGACGGCAGCACACTGACGGTTCCGCACATCGCCGACGGGCACCATGAGGTGGCGCTGAACCCCGCCGGCGAGTGGTTCGTCTACGCCATCGTGTCCATCGACGGTGGTGCCTATTGGGCCGACCAGGGGGTGGCCTGTGAAGACGGCGGCGCGGATGCCGGGGAGCGCATCTGGACGTCGCCGATCTGGATCCGTGAACTGGACGTTCAGGACGACGACGGCGACGGATGGTCCGAGGATGACGGGGACTGCGACGACACCGATGTGACGGCTACACCGGCGGACGCGGATGGGGACGGCGTCAGCAGCTGCGACGGGGACTGCGACGACGGGGACGCCGCGATGAATCCCCTGGACCTGGACGGGGACGGGAGCTCCACCTGCGCCGGGGATTGTGATGACACGGATGCCGCGCGCAACAACCGCGACGACGATGGCGATGGGTACGACACCTGCGGCGGACCGGGAATGGAGGCGGATTGCGACGACAGCCAGGCCTGCTTGAATCCGTACGACGAGGATCGAGATGGTGCCTCGACCTGCCAGGGGGACTGCAACGACAGCGACGCTGCCGTGGACCCCTGGGACCTGGATGGTGATGGATTGAGCAGCTGTGACGGGGACTGTGACGACGGCGACGGCGCGGTCCACCCCGGCGCCGTGGAGTTGGCCTGTGATGGCCAGGACAACGACTGCGACGGCAAACTCCACGAGCTGGACGGTGACGCGGACGGGGATGGCCATACCGGCTGCGACGGCGACTGCGATGACGCCGATCCCTGGCTCACCCCGGCGGATGGCGACGGGGACGGCGCGAGCACCTGTCGTGCCGACTGTCACGATCGGGACGGTGGGCTCAACATCCGGGACGACGACGGGGATGGCTACGATACCTGTGGCGGGCCGTACGGGGAGGTGGACTGTGACGACGCCGATCCGTGCTTGACCCCGGTGGACAGCGATCAGGACGGCCTCTCGAGCTGCGGCGGGGACTGCGACGATGGGGACGCCGAGATGAACACCCTGGACCTGGACGGCGACGGGTTCACGACCTGCGCGGGCGACTGCGACGACCACGACGACGAGTGGAACCCTGCGGACCTGGACGGGGATGGGGTGAGCCGCTGCGCCGGGGACTGCGATGACGGCGACGCCAGCATCCACCCAGGCGCCGAGGAGATCGCATGCAATCTGCGCGACGACGATTGTGACGGCCGGCTGCATGAAAACGACCTGGACGATGACAGGGACGGCTACAGCGAGTGCGGCGGGGATTGCGACGACGGCACGGCCCGGGTCCATCCGGGCGCCGCAGAGACCCCCAACGGGATCGACGACGACTGCGATGGTGCGGTGGACGAGGGCCCGGGAACCAGCCGCTCTTCGACGGGCGGCTGCGGCATGGTGCCGTCTTCTGAGGGGTACCCGCCGTGCGGAACCGCAGTGCTGGTTGCTTTGACCACGCTGGCCGCGATGACCGGGCGCCGGCGTCTGCGAACCCGGTAGTCAGTCCCGTTTGAGGCGGCGCCTGCCCGGCGCGCCGCGCGTATCCTTCGCCGGGAATCCGACGTCCATGCGGCTGCGGAGGGACTCCACGATCCGTGAATGGAAGGCCCGCTTGAGCCCGATGCGATGGCGACGATGGTCCGCGGCGACCGAGCGCTCGAGGAAGCGGAAGCGGGTCGCACCGCACTGGATCACGTCACCTTCGCGCACGACGGCGCTGGCGATGGGCTCTCCGTTGAGCAGGGTGCCGCCGGTCTGGCTGTGATTCTGCACGACGATCATCCCGTCTTCGCGCTGCTCCACGATGCTGTGGAGGTCGTCTAGCTGGGAGTCGTCGGCCTGCAGAGATGCATCGATACTGCGGCCGATGCGGATATGCTGGTCGCCCGTCACGACGCTCCGGGCGTCAGCGCCGTCCTGGCGGATCTCGAACTTGAGAACGAATCGCATGGGAACCTCCACAACCGTGCTCTCACACGGCCCCTCTACCGCGTCCCTGGCCTCCCTCGATGGCCGTGGACCAGGTACATCCTGTACCTCACACTCATACCCCCGGAACACCATCTTAACCCCTGCCCGATGGGCGAGCCACAACACTATGGAGCCGGGGGCATTTTGTTCGTAGTGGCACAGATAATTGCGGTGATTGGGCCCCTCGAGTGGCCGCCAAATTCCGAGTCAATCACTCGAAATGCGCCTCGAGATGGCTCCGTACCGAGCCGACGTGACGGCGTTGTGCCTGTTCCCCTTCGATGAGCCGCGCCAGATGGGGCAGGTCCAGATTGCCACCGGAGACGACCGCTGCAGCGTGCCGTACGGGGATCCGGCCCATCGCCGCCACGGAAGCGGCGCCCGCACCTTCCACCAGGAGGTGCTCGTGGCGGGCCAGATCCAGCATGGCCTGGACCAGTTCGGCCTCGGTGATGCGGATCATGCCGTCCAGGTGCTGGGCGAGGATCAGGCGGGCGAGCCGGCCCGGCTCGCGAACCCGAAGGCCGTCGGCCAGGGTAGGGGAGGGTGGTGAGGGCCTGCGGCCGGTGAGCGCCATGGCCATGGCATCGACACCCTCCACCTGCACGCCGAACAACGGCACACCTTGCCCCTGGAGAGCCAGCGCCAGGCCCGCCGCCAGGCCGCCACCGCCGATGGGAGCAAGGACAGCATCGGGCTGGGCGTCCAGCATCTCCAGGCCCACGGTCCCCTGCCCGGCGATGACCTCCGGGTCGTCGTAGGGGTGGATCAGGCGCCAATCATTTTCTTGTGACAGGCGGGAGGCCTCGCCCAGGGCCCCCTCCACGTCGTCGCCGGCCTCGATGATCCGGGCGTCCAGGCGCCGGGCACCGTCCACCTTGGAGCGGGGGGCGCATCCTCCGAGAGGGGGCATTTCGGACCTCCCATCATGCTGCTGAGTC
>CAZDDH010000279.1:0-4069 GCA_964504165.1 uncultured Rickettsiales bacterium
TACGTCAAACCTGACGCGGCTTTACCAGCGCCCCCTTTCCGCCGATGCGCCCATGAGGGTAGGGCCGGGATTCCCGTCAGGTACAACAACAGTGATGTAACAACGGCATTGGAGCCACAAAAGGGTAGAAAAAATAGCTACATAGGTTGAACTAGCACATGGGAAATGTAATATCGATGTCTAGATACTGGTATTTGATTGGAAGGTTCCTACTTCTGAGGCTGAGAGAAATCCAGCGGAAGAGGAACAGGGCGTTTGACTCTCCAACCGCGGATGTATGGTCTGTTTATAGCTGAGTCGATGAAAGCAGAGCTGCGATCGAAGTGTAGGTTTGCTTGGTATTCGCAGACCCGGTTAGTACAGTCCCATCCTCACGAGTTCGTCCCTACTCAACAATCACCCGATCCGTCCCCCCCCGCCCAAACGTTTCAGGATGGTACATCTCCTCAGCCTTCGTAGGCGGCACCACGAACTCCCCAGGAGTAGTAGCCCGAGCCACATACGTGTACTTGTGCACCCCATCCCATAGCAGCGAAGTGAACGCCTCAACACGCTCATCCCGCATGTTCTCGTGCTCGTACCACTCTCTCCACCACCACCAGTAACCACCACCCGTCCTATCCGGCTCTTCCATATCCGGCGGGATCGAACCCGACACCGCCAACTCCGGATTCACGGGCTCCAGGCCCGCGGGGAGGGGATCGACGAGGGCCACGTGATAGCGCCGCATGGGCGCAACCATGGTCAGCCGTACCCGAACGCGGGCGCCGGCCTTGATATGCCAAACACCGTCGTCGTCGCGGGTGACGTCGTCTTCGTCGTCCACGGCCTCGTAGACTCGTTCGACGGCAAATCCGTAGTCGGCCGGCTCCAGTTCCAGGTCTCTGGGGGCGTAGTTCATGCCGACGCGGTAGTACATGCGGCCCACGCCGTCTTTTTGGAGGGTTAACGGCTGGTCGCCTTCGGTTTCGGTGAGGTAGCCCATGGGGATGTCGATGTGGGCGCGTTCGGTGGTGCGGCCCTTGAAGGTGTGCTCGCCTGCGAAGGTGTCGCCGAGCCACGCTCTGGCCACGAAGTCGGGGGTTTCCTTCTCGTAGACGGCGAAGTAGCGGTCCAGGGCGAGGAGGACGAAGGCGTTCTCCTGGGTGTTGCCCCAGCGGCCGCGTTTGCGGTGGCCTAGCAGGCCTCGGACGACCTTGGGGATGAGGTCGGAGTTGGGATCGACCTCGATTAGGGACTCGAGTAGGACGCCGTCCACGCGGCGGTTCGAATGTAGGAGTACGTGCGCGCCATCACTGTAGCTGGTGACAAAGTGCGCCCCAGCTGCGGTCTCGGTGACGTGGTTGTTGACGTACTGCATGATCTGAGCGACCTGATCACTGGCCCCACCGGCATGCAACACCGGCAGCAACCATCCCTGGGCCTCCAGCGGCAGCTTTTCGACCCCAGCCTCTTTCAGAAGCTTCTTGGCCTTGCCGGTGTCGGTGTGCCCCATCCGATGCCGTACATAAAGCGCATACGCCCGGATGGTCCATTTGGACTCCTGGCTATACCAGTGCGGGATGTGGCTGCGGATGTCGTCCAGGTAAGGCAGGACGTTGTTCCACATCTGCTGGGGAACCTCGTAACCCTTGTCCTTGGCCCTCGCCATGGAATGAGCCACGTGCACAGTGAGGTAGGGCCAGTCCTGGTCTCCCTTGCGCCAGAAGGCAAAGCCGCCGTTCCAGTTCTGCCTGACGGCGAGCTTGGCCATGTCCCGGTCGACTACCGCCTGGAGCTCTTCTGGGGGCGGCAACTGCTCGGCCTCGAAGGCATCCAAAACGTCACGCAGAGCGGCGATGGCCAGGACCCGCGAGGCAATTTGTTCGTTGCAATCGTATGGGTATGAAACAAGGTAAAGGAAGGCATCCGTGAGGGCCTGGAGCTGGGTGGAGCTGGTGGTAATTTCCAATCCACCGAACTGGGGCCAGACGTCGCCGGGGGCCCGGACGGGCTGGACCATGATGCCGTCGTCGATCTCGCCGTAGGTGGCGAAAGCTTCGGACGTCGCGGGGGTCCAGACCGGGAGGTCGAAGGAGGAGGCGTCGGCGGCCTTTTTGGAGGCGGCGACGACCTGGAAGCGGGCGGTGCCGGCCATCTGGGCGGCGGCGGGGAAGCGGACCTCGACGCGGTCGTTGGCGGGGACGCTCACTTTGCGGCCGGCGACGGCTACCAGCTCCTCGGCATTACCGGGGATCGCCAGCTCCAGCGTGTCGGCCAGGCTGAGGTTGGTAGCGCGGACGGCGACCTCGACGGTCATATCCTTCTCGGTCTGGTTCTGCAGGACGATGGGGAGTTCGAAGCGGTCTCCGAAGTTGAGGAAGCGGGGCGCCGAGGGGCGCACCATGAGCGGCAAACGCGCGGTTAATATGGATTCTCCTGCACCGAACTGTTGGCCACCGGCTACGGCGACGGCCATGACGCGGTAGCGGGTGAGGTTGTCGGGGACCTTGACGGTGACCGCAGCGTGGCCGGCCTTGTCGGTGGCGACCTCGGGGGCGAAGAGGGCCATGGCGGAGAAGTCGGAGCGCACGGCGATGGACTGGTCCGGGGCGTCCTCACCGCCCGAGTCCTTCTTGCCCTTGGACTTCTTGCGGGAGAGGCGGGCGGTCTTGTCCATCTCCTTGGCCTCGGGCTCGGCCACGGCGCCGAAGTCGTCCATCTCGTCCATGGCGTAACCGCTGGCGGCCCCGGGGGCTGGGGGCGGCATGGCGCTCTGGGCGACCATGCCATCGCCACCGGCGGGCATGTTGGCAGCGGCCTGCTCGGCGACGGCCTGGGGATCGCCCAGGACGACCTGGTGGCGCTGGTGGTAGTCGCTGACGCCTGCCCCACGGCTGGCGTAGAAGACGCTCAGGGGGTCCGGGGTCTTGTAGCCGGTGAGGGCCAGGACGGACTCGTCCACGACCCACACGGCGATCTCGGCGCCGGCGACGCCCTTGCCGGCGGCGTCGAGCACGGTGACGTCCAGCGTGGTTTCACCGCCGGGCTCCAGGGCCGGCTCCTGCGGGCTGGCGGTGACGGCCAGGGTGCGCAGCAGGGGCGGGACCTTGAAGGTCAGGCTGCCGGAGGCGAAGGCGACCCGGCGGGGGAGGCTGGCCTGGGCCTCGCCCTTGGCATCCAGGCGGGGGGCGGAGCCGGTGAGGTCCACCTGCACGGTGAAGTCGGGGATGTGTTCCTCGAGGACCGGGACCTGCAAGGTGGTTGTGGGGCCTTCGAGGGTGAAGGACTCGGTCCGCACCAGGCCGTCCCGGCGGATGGAGAGCAACCCCTCGGCGGGGTAGAAGGGGGCCTGCACGAGCATGGTGGCGGTCTCGCCGGGCTGGTACTCCTGCTTCTCGGGGATGAGCTGGAGTTCCTCTTGCTCGACGGTACGGCTGGGGGGCTTCTCACCGCCGGAGACCCACACGCGCATCTCGGACTGGTTGCGACGGCCCTCGCTGTCGCGGATGGTGGCCAGCAGCTTGTAGCTGCCGCCCTCCTTGGGCTTGAAGAAACACTGGTCGCCCTTGTCTCCAGGAGTGATCTCGCACTCCTTGGGGTCCACCTCTTCCTCGGCCCAGTTGCTGCCGTTGTAGCCCCACTCCATGCGGGTCATGACCACGTTCGTGTCCACCCCCTCGACGGGGTTGCCGTCGATGTCAGTGACGATGACGTCCAGCTCGAGCTTCTCACCCTTGCCGATGAAGCTGGTCTCGGTCTTGAGGCCGACGTAGAGGGAGGCGGGGTGCACCAGCAGCGACGAGCTGGCGGCCCAGGCCTGGCGGTTGACGTCCATGACGCTGGCTTCGGCGCTGACGGTCATGGGGCGCGGAGGGTTCATCGACTCGAAGTGGATGCCCAGGTGGTGCTGGCCCAGGGGATCGGTCTTGCCGTCCAGCGATTCCCAGGAGCTGGCGCTCTCGCCGTGGTAGTAGCGCCACCACGGGGACCAGACGCCAAAGGCGTAGTCGGACTGGTTGGGGGGCGTGTAGTGGCCGGGGGTGGCCATGACGGACCAGTTGACCTCGGCGGCGGGCAGGCCGCCGCC
>CAZDDH010000279.1:4079-10746 GCA_964504165.1 uncultured Rickettsiales bacterium
GGCGGGGGGGGGGGGGGGGGGGGGGGGGGGGGGGTTCTTGTGTTTGTTGTTGGGGGGGGGGGGGGGGGGGGCGCCGCCGGCGTAGTAGGCGGCCTGGACGGAGACCACGGCCTCCTCGCCCAGGACGAAGGGGCCGGGCTCGGCGGTGGCGCTGACCTCGAACTCGGGCCGGCGGAATTCCTGGATCTGGATCGCGTGGCTGTGGTCCCGGTTGCTCAGGCCGTGGTTGGTGGCGGCCTGCAGGGACAGCCAGGCGGTGCCCAGGTTGACGTCCTTGGGCAGCTCCAGGGTCAGGTCGAAGCCGCCGAGGGCGCTGAGCTTGGCCGTGCCCTCGGACAGATCGTTGCCCCGGGGGCCGCGCAGGGTCCAGGTGACCTCGGAGTCGCCGGGGAAGGCCTGGATGTCGCCCCCCTTGCCGTACTCAAAGGTGCGGATCCAGCCTTTGATGCGCGCCTGTTCGCCGGGCTTGTACATGCCCCGGTCGTCAAAGGTGAACCAGCGCATCAGGTCCGACCGCTCCACCTTGACCCAGGCGGCGTGCTCGTTCCAGTAGGACTGGTTCTGGGGCAGGATCGCCCGGTCCTGGCCGCGGGTGGCCAGCAGGACGCTGGGACCCTCGGCGCTGTCGGGCAGCGTCAGGCGGGCCAGGCCGTGCTCGTCGGAGGTGCCCTTGGGCTCGCCAGCGGGGAGAATGCTGACCTCGGCGTCGGAGACGGCCTTGCCATCCCCCATCTCGGTGACCCAGCCCAGCAGCTCCTGGGCGTCCACGAAGGCGGCTAGGCCCAGGTCGGTGACCTGCACCCAGGCGTAGACCTCCTGGCGGTACCAGCGCTCCTTGGGCCGTTTGGTGGGCTCGACCCAAACCAGGAACTGGCCGTATTCGCCGTCCAGGTAGCCCTCCAGGTCGATCATGGTCTCGGTGAGACGGTCGTCCTCGCCGGCCACCTTGATGGTGTCGCTGAAGACCCGGTCGCCGGGGAGGGGGCCGGGGTTCTTATCGTCGTAGTGGTAGGTGCGCTGCCAGGTCATCCAGTCGTCCCAGTGCTCGGGGGTGACCTTGTGGACGCGGACCTTGAGCTTGTTGTGGTTGACCGTATAGACGGGGAACTGGGCCGGGCCGGCCGGGTCCAGGCTGACGAGCTCCTTGCCGGGGCCGAAGAGGGTCTGCTCCGCCGGGCCGACCTTGAAGCTGACGGTCTGGTCCTTGCCCAGGGTCTGGCCGAAGGTGTCCTGCAAGCTGGCGGGCACGGTGACCTTGTAGGTGGTGCGGCCCTGCTTGAGGCCGCTGACGGTCAGCGTGTCGCCCCAGGCGGTGACCCGCAGGCCTTCGACGGCCGGGGTGACGGTGAAAGCGGAGGGATCGAGGGCCTCGACGTCCAGGGGGTTGTTCAGCTCGATGGTCCAGTCGGCGGTGGGGGGGCACTCGCCGTCGTACCAGCCGCAGCGGTGCTCGACGATCTTCAGCGGGTCAAAGGTGTAGAAGTTCCAGGCCTGCTCGCCGGGGGTGGTGCGGGGCCCCTCGGCGGAGGGGGCGCCCTTGCTGACGACCACCTGGAAGCGGGTGGCGGCGGGAAGGGGGGCCTTGGGCTTGAAGGCCAGCCAGCGGCCCTCCTCGGCGCTCTCGGACAGGAGGCGGACGGTGCTGTCGGCGGCGATCTCCTCGGCGGTGGCCTCCCGCAGGGGGTAGCTCTTGCCGCCGGCCTTGACCTGGATGAAGGGGGTCATGGCCGCCTTGTCGATGCGCTGGTCGAAGCCGACGAAGATGATCGGTTCGAGGCCGATGGGGCCGTCCCACGGCTGCTGCTGGACCAGGCCCGGCGCCGGGGTGAGGAAGGTGAAGCCCACCTCCTTGGCCAGTTTGTCGCCGTTAGCGGACGTGGTGCCCGCCGGCACGGTGACGCGGTACTCGGTGGCCATGGGGAAGCGGGGGTCGGGGTCGAACATCAGGGTCTTGGCGCCCAGCCAGCGCCAGTTGCCCGCGGGGGTGGGGGTTAGGGTGACCGGGACCACCTCGGCGGCTTCCGCCTGGGAGGTGATGGAGACCATGGGCTTGTTGAAGGTGACGCTGAGGTGGGGGGCCATGGGCACGTCGCCCACGGGTGCGTGGCGCAGCACCTCCAGCACGCCGGGCTCGCCCTCGGGCGCGGGGGGCGCCTCGGGGGCGGGGAAGGGGATGTCCACGGTCTCGCCGGTGAGGGGCGGGGGCTTGGAGCCGGCCCGCTTGGCAAAGGCCTGCTTGTCCTCGGCGTCGAGCTCCATGGCCGGCACGCGGTCCAGCAGCTCCTCGGCCCGGGCGGCGGAGAGGATCTCGGCGTCGGCGGGGGGCAGCTGATCCCCCGGGGCGGCGGGCGGGCCAGCCTCGCGCAGGACCATGCGCAGGCCCTGCAGCTCTTCGTCTTCGACGAAGTTGACGCTCTTGACTCCGGTCATGGTGGCCGTCTCCTTGGGCTTGCGGTCCCGGCACGATGGCATCAGGACGGCGACCATCAGCGCCAGCGAGGCGAGCAGGACGCGGGTTTTGTGGAGCTGGATCCGTGTGCGGCGGTGGACGTGCATAACTATCCCTTCGAGGGCTTAGGCAACGGATTCTGCAGTTTGTTCCCCTCGCGGCCATTTTTATCACGGACCGCCCTGCCGGGGCGACGAAGGGGGATCTGTCCAGTTGCTGTACAGTCGGGCTTTTAGGGAATTTTCGAGCCAGGAAAAAAGGTGAAAACAGGGCCTTAAAGTCCTTGGGTGAGCCACCTTCATTTGTGTAAAGTGGCATTGCATTCGCCGGAATGTCTCAACAGGAATTTGGGCTTCTGTAGAGAACATAGACGGGATGACCCACATGTATGCCGGAACCGAAACCCACGTAGAGCTGGAACAACGTGTACTTCCGATGTTGATGCGCGGGCAACAGGGCCTCCAAGAGGTGGCCCAGTGTGTCGACAGGCTGGACATCTACACGTGGGGGCACTCGGAACGGGTGTCCCAGTACGCGGTGGCCTTGGGGCGCATCTGCGGCATGTCCGAGATCGACCTGGAGCAGCTGCGCTGCGCGGCCCTGCTCCACGATCTCGGCAAGGCGCTGGTGCCCAAGCCGATCCGCATCAAGCCGGGCCAGTACACCACCGACGAACAGCTCTGCATGGCACGGCACCCGGAGAACGCGGCGCGCATCATCGCCCGCATGCCGCGCTATAACGGCATCGCTGCCATCGTGCGCCACCACCACGAACGCTTCGACGGGGAGGGGTACCCGGACCACCTGCGGGGCCGGCGCATCCCCCGCGAAGCTCGCCTGCTGGCCATCGCCGACGCCTACGACGCCATGGTGAGCAACCGCCCCCACCGCAAGCCGCTGGACATCGACGAGGCCCTCAAGGAGATCGAGGCCAACCGCAACCGGCAGTTCGACCCGGAGCTGGCAAACCGCTTCGTGGATTTCATCAAGAAGCGCTGGGGGAAACGGGTGTTGCGCTTCGGCGCGCCGACGGTGTTCGCCGAGTTCTCCATCCGCACGTACGAGCGGATGCTGGTGAAGCTGTGCCGGAAGAATCCGGACGCTCCTCCCTCGACGCTGGCCGACCACCTGCAGATGGATTTCCCCGAGCTGGACCGCAACCAGGCCGTGAAGATCGTGCTGGGCTTCCTGATGCCCGAGGAGAGCACGGACGACCTGTACGGCGAGGACGTCCAGCGGGTGAAAGCGGACGAGGTGCGGGTGCGATTCCCGGCCCACATCGACGCCGCCGAGGGCTCCATCGTGCGCTTCGAGGGCCTGTCTTACGCCCTGATGCAGATCGCCCCCATGGAGGACGGCCGCTTCGAGTACCACCTGAAGCGATAGTCACACCTCCGGCGCCCACATCTGCTAGGTTCCCCCCGGGGCGAAAACCGAGGGAGCCACCTCCGATGATCGCGAGGCTCAAAGACGAACTGCGCAGCCTGATCCGGGCCACCGCAGCCCTGGACCGCCAGACCGCCACGGTGCTCACCCTGGCTGCCGTACTGGCGGTGTTCCAGTACAAGTACGGCAGCCGTAAGTTCTTCCGCAAGGAGCTGGCCGACTGGCTGGACCTGGACCCCCAGGGGCTGATCCAGTACGCATACGGGTTTGCCTGCCAGGGGGTCACCGGGCTGATCATCCCGGTGCTGGTGCTGGTGCTGATCTTCCGGCAGAAGCCCTCCAAGATCGGCCTGGGACTCGGGGACTGGAAGCTGGCGGGCACCCTGGCGGCGCTGTACGTGCCGGTGGTGACCATCGGCTGTTGGTTCTTCTCGGCCCAGCAGGGCTTCCAGGACAAATACCCACGCTACGATCCGGTGGCGGAGAACTGGCAGATCTTCCTGATCTACGAGGCCCTGTTCCTGCTGTACTGGTTTGGCTGGGAGTACCTCTGGCGGGGGTTCGTACTTTTCGGCACGGCCAAGACCTTCGGGGTGTGGGCGATCTTCATCCAGATGATCCCCTTCGCCGTGCTCCACGTGCGCAAGCCGGGGCCCGAGGCGTTCCTGTCCATCTTCGGCGGCCTGCTGTTGGGAGCGGTGGTGTGGCGCTGCCGGGCGTTCTGGATCGCGGTGCCGATCCACGCCTTCCAGATGATGTCGATGGATTTCTTTTGCAGCCTGCGGGAACGCACCGGAGTGCAAGGGGTGGGCCCCTCCGCCTTGCTCGAAGCCCTCAAGGGGGTGTTCGGCGGTAGCTGACGGCGCCGTCGCGGCAGGGTAGATTTGGGGCCATGAGAACCACCATCCCCCATTCGACGGCCCTCCTGCTGTGCGCCGTGCTGGCGTGGGCGCTCTGCCCGGCGGACGCGGACGGCAAGCGCAAGCGGGACGGATACGGGCACGAGGACGCGGACGAGCAGCCCGCGGAACCCCAGGTCACCTGCGACCAGCCAGCCTTTGGCAAGACCTGCTGGGGCATGAGCCAGGACGAGGTGCGCGGGGTCTACCGGGACGTGGCGAACGTATCGCGCCACAAACTGGGCCGGGGGCGGGACGTGGCCAACCTGGACGCCCTGACCCTGTTCCTGTTCGGCGACCAGGGGCTGGTCAACGTGACCGTGGCCTTCAGCGAAGACCGCATGGCCAACTACATCGCCTACATCGAGGACTACGAGAGGGTGAACCGCAAGCTCACCGCCAAGTACGGCGAGCCGGCGTTGCAGGACGCCAAATTCAACAGCGAGATCTTCCAAGCGGATCCCGCCAGCTGGGGCCTGGCCCTGTACAACGGGGACGTGGCCTTCCGCACCAGCTGGGACGTGCCGGGCATGATCGTCGCCCACACCCTCACCCGCACGATGGCCGGCATCGAACACTCCATCGTCTACGAGAGCACGGAGCTGGCCGGCGCCTATATCGAGATGGAAGAGAAGGCCGAGGACAAGGGCGAAGGGGAGGGCCGGCCCGTACAGCAGCGGCGGCCCACCGTCGGCGGGGGAGGGAACACCGGCGGCGGCGGTGGCGGCAAGTAATCAGTTGGGCGGGGACTCGGGGGCGTCTTGTTCGTCCAGCAACGCCTTGAACTCCGCATCCTCCTGGATGTTGCGATCCAGCTCGATGGTGTCCACCGTCAGCAGGTGACGGCCTTCGGCGGTGATCTCGGCGGCGCCGGACATGGCCCATTCCCGCTCGATACGTTCCCATTCCCAGCGCTGGCGGTTCCCCACAGGGGAGTCCGGGGCGGCCTGCTCGGTGCTGCGGAGCATGGCGGGATCGGTGAGTGACTCCCGCTCCTCGATGGCCAATTTGGCTAACTCCTCCGGGTAGAAACCGCGGCCCTGCTCCAGGAACTGGATGCGGGTCCGGCCCACGTAGTGGCCCCCTATGCGGGGCCACAGCATCAGGGTCGGGGTCGCGCCTGCGGCGGCGGCCGGATGGCTGTAGGAGGAGCCCCCCGCGCCCACGACGAGGTCGATACCGGGCACGGTCTGGACCAGCTCCAGATCTTCCACCCAGCCCTGGTTGCTCAGGCAGATGATCAGCTGGCAGCCCAGCTGGTGCAGCGCGCGGACGGACTTCCTGGTGGCGTGCACGATGTCGGTCACCTCATAGCCGGGCGACCGCAGCGACCTCTTGGTGATGCCGAACACGCCCACCATCTGGTCCCCCACACCGATGGCCCGCCAGGGGGTGAAGACCTCCTCGCCGTCCAGATCGGTGAGGTTGGCGCACACGTAGGGCAGGTTCAGCTCCGCGGCCTGCTCGGCCAGCCACTGAACGCCCAGGGCCGCATCCCCCCGGCCGGGGACCATGGCGTCGGGGCCCAGGTAGGCCGTCGCTTCGAGCATGGTCCGGGCCTCGGTGCGCGCGGCGTACCGACGCTCCTCCCGGCAGCTGTGCATCCGGCTGAGCAGGTTGCCGGTGTCGAACAGCAGCGTGGTCCCGCCACGCTCACGGTGCTGTTTGACGACGTGGGCCAGCCGGGGGAGCCCGCTGTGCCCGCCCTTGGACTGGAGCTGGCCAGCGATGGTGTTGGTGTACAGCAGGTCGAGCTGGCTGCCGGCCGGGAAACCGTGGCCCCGGCCGCCGGTGAGCTCCTCGGCCAGCAGGGGGGCCGCCGGGCCGCGTTTCTTGGGCGGCGGCTGCGGGGCCGGGGCGGGGGTGGGATCGTGCCGCTTCTTGCTGCGGTGCCCGATCTCGCAGGGCTCCGGGGCCGCGGCGCCGCTGCGCG
>CAZDDH010000280.1:0-10716 GCA_964504165.1 uncultured Rickettsiales bacterium
ACCTCGTCGAGGAACAGGGTGCCGCCGTCCGCCGTCTCGAAGCGGCCCTTGCGCTGGCCGGCGGATCCGGTGAAGGCGCCGGCCTCGTGACCGAACAGCTCGCTCTCCAGCAGGTTTTCCGGCAGGGCTGCGCAGGCCAGGGAGACCTGGGGTTTGCCGTGCCGAGGGCTCAGCTCGTGGATCGCCCGGGCTACCAGCTCCTTGCCGGTGCCGCTCTCCCCGCTGATGAGCACCGTGGCGTCGGTGGGAGCCACCTGCTGGACCACCTGCAAGGAGGTGTGCAGCGCCGCCGAACTCCCGATGATGCGGCCCAGCGGGCCCGGATCGGCCGTGGCCTCCAGCTTGGCCCGCAGTTCGCGGTTCTCCTCCACCAGCGACCGCTTCTCCAGCGCCTTGTGCACCGCCTGCAGCAGGTCGTGACGCTTCAGCGGCTTGGTGAGGAAGTCGTAGGCCCCCTCCTTCATGGCCTCCACGGCGGTCTCCACCGTGCCGAAGGCAGTCATCAGGATCACTTCCGTGTCCGGGGAGACCATGCGAGCCGCCCGCAGCAGCTCCACGCCGTCCATGCCGGGCATCTTGAGGTCCGTCAAAAGGAGCGTGGTGGCGCGGGAGCGCAGCACCTCGAGGGCTTCCTTGCCGCCGGTGGACTCGATGACGTCGTACCCCTCCTTGCGGAGGATCCGGTCAATCGTCCGACGGTTCGGTTTCTCGTCGTCGACCACGAGTATCGTCGCAGGTGTCGCCATGGCGTGTATTAGTCCGCTGTCCGTGCCCCGAGTCAAGAGGCGACAGCTCCTGGTTTTATTCCGGCCGCATCGCGGCCACCACAGTGTCCACCGTCACGCTCCCGTCCCGGTCGTTGTCGGCCGTGGCCTGGTGCCGGCCGAGGACCTCGAGGCCGTCGGTGCGCAGGAATCCGCGGCCCGGGTCCCCCAGCAACACCCGCGCCCCTCGCCGGGCGAGGGACCGTAACCAGCCGGTGATCTCGGCGGTCTCGGCCGTGTCGTAGCAGACGTCCCCGGCGAGCACCACATCCCACTCCAGCCCCTCGTCCCCCACCAGGTTGCGGGTCTCGAGGTCCACCGCCACGCCGTTGAGTCCGGCGTTCATCCCCGCGGCCAGCACCGCCAGCGGATCGATATCGGCAGCGCACACGCAGCGGGCACCGGCGAGGCAGGCGGCCAGGGCACCGATCCCCCCGCCAGCGCCAAAATCCAGCACCCGCCGGCCGGACACCAGCTCGGGCCGATCCAGCACCGTGCGGGCCACAGCCTGGCCACCTGGCCAGGCGAATCCCCAGAACGGATTGGGCAGGCCAAGCCGGGCGGCGTCCCGCTCGGAGGCCCGCCACAGCGGGCACGCCGGCGTGATCAGGTGCAGGCGGATCTCCGGGCACAGGGGCACGCTGGCTACCTCCGTGTGCGCCAGTATCAGGCGGCGATCATCGGCGGACGCCATGCGCTTCAGGCCGGCGCGAGGGTGATGCGGAATGTCGTGCCGAGGCCCAGCTCGCTCTCGCAGCGGATCGTGCCACCGTGGCCCTCGATGATCTGCCGCGTGATGGCCAGCCCCAGGCCGGTGCCCCGCTCCTTGGTCGTGACGAACGGATCGAAGATGGTGTGCCGCACGTCCGCGGCGATGCCCGGGCCATCGTCGCGGACCGCGATCTCCAACTCCTCGCCCACGAGGGCTGCCTGGATGGTCATCGTCCCCCCGTCCGGGAGGGCTTCGATGCCGTTGCGCAGCA
Source organism: uncultured Rickettsiales bacterium (assembly GCA_964504165.1). GTDB lineage: Bacteria > Myxococcota_A > UBA796 > UBA9615 > CAYRNR01 > CAZDDH01. The sequence continues at coordinate 1,748 of CAZDDH010000280.1, forward strand.
GGTTCATCAACGCCTGGCGGATCTGGTTCTCGTCCATGGCCACCGGGGGCAATCCTTCGGCAATGTCCAGCGACACCTCCACCCCGGCGCCGGCCAGCTCGTCGTGCATGAACGTCACCACTCGCCGTGCCACAACCCCGATGTCGCCGGGGGTGAACTCCAGGCTCGGCATACGTGCCAGCGTGAGGTAGGTGTCCGTCACCTGGGCCAGGCGGTCGATCTCCGCCTGGACCTCGCCCAGGATCTCCTGGGCCTCGGCCCGGGCGGGCTCGTCCAGCGCCTCCACCTCGTCCGAGAGCAGCTCGGCGTTGAGGCCCATGGAGTTGAGCGGGTTGCGGATCTCGTGGGCTACCTGGGCCGACATGCGGCCGATGGTGGCCAGCCGCTCCATCTTCAGCAGCTCCGCCTCCCGCTCGGCCAGGCTGGCGCCCATGCGGTTGAAGGCGTCCGCCAGCTTGCCCACCTCGTCGCGAGTGTCCACCAATACCCGCTCCTCGTAGTGGCCCTCGGCGATGCGTTGGGTACCGCGGATCAGCCGGTCGATGGGGCGCATGGACAGGTGCACCAGCAGCAACATCATGCCCGCCAGCACGATGGCCGTGGTGCTGAGCCACAGCAGCTGCCGGCTGGCCCGGATCTGGGTCTCACCGGCGGACTCGAGGGAGTTGTTGATGCGGGTCTCCACCTTGGTGCGCAGCACGGACACCTCGTCGGTGAGCTGCTCGCGGACGGCCAGCAGCTCCCCCTCGGTGCCCGTCACGCACACCGCATCCCCCTGGCCGCGGCAATCTATCAGCCGCTCCTGGCTGCGGCGGAAGCTGCCCAGCAGCTGGTCCACCAGCTCCATCTGGGCCTGGACCTCCCGCAGCGCCGAGAGCTCCACCGGATCTTCGAGCTCGGCCTGCAGCCGGTAGGCGTACACCGACGCCATGCGCATGTGGGTCTCTTTTTGGTCCAGATAGAACTGGTCCAAGCTGGGATGGTAGCGATCCCCGATGGCACCCTCGCGGGCCAGCGCATACCCGGCGGGGAACGCCGATATCTGCTCCACCTCGCGCTGGATCATCACGTACCCACTGGCGATGCTCGACAGGCGGGCCCGCGTCCCGGCCATCTGGACCAGGGCAAATCCCAGCACCGTGCCGAAGATCACCAGCACACCCAGGTAGCTCCCCAGCACCTTGGCCCGCAGGGACAGGTTGCCGCCGGTATGGGTCTGCGTGGGCTCAGCTGGGGTCATCGGGCTCATGCTACCAGAACACCTCAGCGTTCCTTGGGAGCAACACGTTGTTCGGAGCGGGGGGCCTTCAGCCGTTTCTTGACGTACAGGTCCAGGCCGCCGTTGCCGGCGTCGCCGTAGCGGATCTCCAGGATGAAACTGCGCGACAGGGTGATCTCCAGCTGGCCTTCGAAGGAGTTCTCGTCCTCGTCGACGCCGAAGCGATAGCGGGTGATGAGGAACAGGCCGTCGGTGATGGTCTTGCCCACCTCGACGCCGAAGCTGCCGGGACCGGCGGGGTTGTTCTCCAGGTTGAGCATGTCCACGGCGTTGTGGCCCACCAGCCGCGTGATGAACTGGTTGACCTGGGCGCCGGCCATGCCGGCCAGCATGGACAGCTCCCCGCCGCCGGCCATCGCCTGGCCGGCACGCAGCTCGTCCGTCGGTGCGCCGAACATCAGCACGGAGAGGATGTCGGCCTGTTCGGTGATCTCGTCGCTGCTGAACGCCAGCTGGGGCGCCGAGGTCCGTCCCTCCACCGTCACGAGGATATCGCCGTAGCGGCTGTGGTGGGTGGCCGCCACGTCCAGCACCGGGTCCGGTGGGCTGGCGCCGGTGAAGATCACCAGCCCCTCGTCCACGTTGAACTGCCGCGACAGCACCGTGAGGTTGCCGCGCACGGTGCGCACCTCGCCACGGGGCGTGAACACCCCGTCCCGCATCACCAGCCCCACCTCACCCTCAAGCTGGATGTCCGGACGGATGCCCCCTAGCCCGGGTACGGCGGTGACATCCAGGTAGATCCAGCAGTTGCGCTCCAGGATCAGCTCCACGTCCAGGTCCAGGTGATCCAGCAACGCCAGCCGGCGGCGTTCGACGGGCCCGGCCTCGTCCGGTGATTCCTTGCGGTGGATGATCAGCCCCGGATCCGGATCCAGCGGCCACGCGCTGCGGCGCATCTCGTCCCCCAGCTCCACCTTGAGGGAGGGCACCTTGATCTTCCCGCGGATCCGCAGATCCGGGTAGCTCCCGCGCACGGCGAGTTTGACGTCCGAGCGGAGCTTGACCTGGCGGCTGTTGAGCACCCAGAAGTTCTCGCCGCGGATCTCCAGCTCCGTCTGCCCCGGGTCGTCCCCCGACGGGAAGACCACGGTGCCGCTGACCGACAGGGATCCGCGGTTCGCCTCCCCCGGACCGTCCCGCTTGCCCACCTTGGCCGCCCGGGCCGTCTTGCCCGAGCTGCCCACCGTCCCTTCTTCTCCGCCCTTCTCGCGGCGGGACCGGAACGAGCGGATCGGTTCGCCGATGAGCGTGAACCGGCTCAGCTCCAGCTGCTCGAGATCGGTGTGGGCATCCACGGTGATGTCGCTGTAGCAGACCCCCAGGTCTTCCATGCACAGGGATCCCCGCTCCATCGACAGCAACAGCTCGGGACGCGGGGCCAGCAGGCTCCCGCTGACCGTTCCGGCAAACTCCAGCTCCCCGGAAGATTCGCCCGCCCCGGGGACAAAAGCGGCGGCGATGCCAAAGGGGAACTCCTCGGCGCTGAGCCACCCATCCAGCCCCGGCTGCCCCAGCCGCTGTTCCAAAGTCAGCGATTCGGTGAGGGACAGGGCCACCGGCGCGGAGGCGGCGAGGGACATGATGCCGCCGTCCCGTGCCGTCACCAGCATGTCCGCGTCCAGCCGGCTGTGGTGTGCCTGCGCGCGGAACTGGGCCTGGTCCAGGGCCACATCGCCCACCCGCCCACGGCGCAGCTGCACATCCAGGTACAGCTCAGGATCCGCCGCCGAGCCGCTGAGCTCGATATCCCCCACCAGCATCCCGTGCGCCGGCTGCAGGGCGTCGGTGAACAGGGCCGCCGTTTCCAGCGGCACGCCCACCAGGTCAACCTTCGCGACGATGTCCTTGAGGTAATCCGACTCCCGCCGGGGCCGCGCCGGATCCAGGGCCTCGTCCAGCAGCCCTCCCAAATCGAAGGTGCCGTTCACCTGCGCGCCCACCAGATCGGCGCGCACATCCCGGATGCGAGCAGTCGTCTCGAACTCCCCATCCTCCAGTTCCAGGTTCACGTCGCCGGTCATCACCGGCAGATCACCATAGGCCACGTCTCGCAGCCGCAGCTGGGCCTGGATCACCGGATCCCGCCCCACGCCCATGGTGCTCACCTTGAGCCCGAAACGGGAGGGGGGCAGGTGGCTGGCCTGGGGCAGCACCTGGGAGAGGTTGGCCGTGTCCTGCAACGGGATCTCGGCGAACAGCTGGAGCATGTCGCCCCCGCGCCAGCCCACCTCCTGGAGGCTGATCTGCAGCGGCAAGACGCCCTGGAGCACCAGCGGCTGGATCTCCGGACCGCCGGCAGAGGCCACCACCGTGGTCATCCCGCCCACCACCACCAGCCCGGCCGTCAGCTCGAAGGGGCCATAGCTGCCGGCCTGGACCTCCTTGCCGGCGATCTGGAGCGAGATGTGCGGCATCCCCGCCGCACCATCGACGGTCAGATCCAGCTTCACGGTCCCCGACAGGTGCGGCGCCGTGTCCGACAGCAGGGGCTGCAAGGCGGCCAACCGGAACCGATCCGCCCCGACCTGTAGCGACGACGTCCCGCTCAGTGCCAGGGTCCCATCCGCCGCCAGCCGGCCGTCATCACCCTGGATCCTCAGGCCCTCGATGTGGATCTCGTTGCCGGGCCGCAGGGCCACGCGGAAGGTATCCAGCGCTTCCCAGCTGGACTCGAAGGCATCGAGGGTCAGGGTCTCGCCCTCGATGACCGTGGCCTCACCGGACCAATCGACGGCCCCGCGGGCCAACCCCGCCAATCGCTCGTCGCCGCGGATCCGCAGGTCCCCTTCCACCCGCGACCCCAACAGGCGCGCATGGGCCGTGGCCTGTTCCAGCTCCGTGTCCTTGACCGTCAGGCGATAGGCGTCCCCCTGCACCTTCCCGGAGAGCCCCGCCGCCTCGCTCCAGCCCGCGTCGAAGGAGGCGGTCACATGACCCACCCCTACCGGGGGGGCGCGCAGACCGAAGACGTCGGCTTCTCCGGCAGCCTCGACCCAGAGCCCAGATGCCCCGGCCCAACCGCCGGCCACCCGGTCCAGCGCGATCCCCGCGGTGCCGGCCAGGTTCAGCTGGGGGACGGCACGTGACACCTCGGCGAGGGAGACCTCAGAGAGCCGCCCTGCGGCCCAATAGGTGCCCTCCGCGACCCGCACCCGGCCGTGGATATCCACCTGCCCCAGCGGCCCGGAGGTGGCCAGCCGCTCCACCACCACGTCCAGCTCCGGCTGGACGCGGGCGTTCAGCGTCAGCGTCCCCACCCGGTAGTCGCGGAACTGGCTGTCCTCCAGCTCGACGTCCACGGTGGCTTCGAGCTGTTCGGTGGTGATCCCCTGCCCCTGGATCTCGATACGGCCGGTAAACGAGCTTGGCAGCTCAGCCGCGGTCACGAAGGACGACAGATCCAGCTGACTCGGGTCGACGGTCAGCTCGTAGGCCAGAGGATCCGCCGCCGTGTCGAGGCGGGCCGTGATCCCCGCGCTGCCGCTGGGGGCGGTGAGGTGGCCGTCGATGGTCAGATCGTCCAGCGGACCAGCGACCTCTGCCTCCAGCGCGACGACGCCGGTGAGCGGTAGCGCGGCCAGCTCCTGCAGGCGATCCAGGTCGTGGCGGGTCACGGTCACCTGGAGGTCCAGGTCGGGCTGGCTCAGGGCGCCGGCCGAGCCGCGTACGGAGAGCCGGTCCTCGCCGTTGCGTAGCTCCAGCGCCACGCGGTCCAGTGACCCGTCCTCCAGCGTGACGGCGGCGGCCAGCTCCAAGACCCCCACAGCGGGTCGATCCAGGGCCAGCCGCAGCGGCGCCAGCGTCGCGTCGATGCGCGAACCACGCATGGCCAGGGCCCCCGCTGTCTCGATCTCCTGGAGCCGGTATGGTTCGGCCTCCCCCTCCCCGTCGGGATCGTAGCGGACGTCACCGGTCACCCGGATCTCCTGGACCTGGATCGACACCGGCAGCTCCCCGCCCTCCTCGTCCGACGGCGGCAGCAACGAAAGCAGGTTCAGGCCGTCGGCGGTCATGGCCACGTCGGCGTCCACACCCGCCAGGGTCACGGACCGCACCGCCACCTGGCGGTGGAGCAGGGCCAGGGGCAGCCAGCGGATCTCCACCGCTTCGGCCGCCAGCATCTGATGGCCATCCGCGTCCTTCACCGCTACCTGGTGCAAGGTGAACGCCGACAGCAGGTGGCCCTCTGCGTCCCCCACCTCCACCGTGCCCAGCAAGAACGCGTTCGCCTCTTGCAGTCCGCGCCCCAAAAGCGAGTTCAGCCCCGCACCGCTGTTGAGCCACAGCACGCCCGCCAGCACCAGTGACGACACGCCCGCGGCGCACACGGCAGCCACCAGCGCCAGCCGCTTCAGCCAGCACAGCAGGGCCGTCTTGTGCCGTGTGGTCGCCATCTCAGAACGCCTCGCTGAGGCCGAAGTGGATCAGTAGCCTCGGATCGCAGCCGAGGGAGAAGGCCGGATCGTCGTTCAGCCGCACCGCCGCATCCAGCCGCACGACCCCCACCGGGGACTGGAGCCGCACACCGCCCCCCGCCGAGAACATCAGCCCATCCCAGCCGAACTCCTCCACCGTGTCCCACACGCGGCCGGCGTCCATGAACACGGCAAACCCCAGCGGCATCTTGCCGATGTCCACCGGGAAGATCCGCACCTCCGGGCCGCCGATGAGCATCATGTGCCCGCCCGTGGCGATGGGGTGGCACTCCGAGGTGCTCCCCGAGCACTCCTCGTCGCAGGGGTAGATGCGCGGCCCCAGCTGGTCCCGCCCCCAGCCGCGGACGCTGGACGACCCACCGGCCTTGAAGCGCTGGCTCAGCGGCGCCGCCGTGGTCTCGTTGCGGGTCCATACCCATCCGGCGGAGACCCGCGCCGCCAGCACCAACCGTTTGGGCCAGGGATCGATGAAGGCCCGCACCTCGCCGGAGAGCTTGACGTAGTCGAAGCCGCCACCGAGGAAACCCCCGGCCTCCTGCATGGAGAGGCGGGCGAACAGGCCCCGGCTGGTGATCAGCGGATCGTTGCGCGCGTCGAACACCACGTGCTGCTCCAGGGAGCTCAGCGCGTAGGTGCCGTCCATGTCGATCTCGGGGAGATCCACGGCGTCGAGGGTGTCGAACAGCTCCGGGTCCTGCCAGTAGAGCCAGTAGAATTCCAGGTTGTAGCCGATGCCCGCCGACAGCAGACGATGGATGCGCCAGTCCAGCCCGACGGCCACCTCGGGTGACAGGAACTTGTAGCCCGACTCCACCCCCAGCTCGAAGCCCACCCGCTGCCGCAATGTGGTGGCGCGGAACGGCACGCCGGGCTGGCTGAGCTCCGCCTCCCCCTCCACCAGGGGGCCGTTGGATGCCGGGTGCAGGATATCCGGGACCACGGCCCAGCCGAACTTGTTGCGGATGTGCAGCTGGACCAGCTGGCCGAACAGGTTGTTGTGCGTGAACGCCAGGCTCACGTGGGCGTCGTCCCGCCCCCGCTCCATGCCCACGCCGCCGCCGACCTTGAGCGAGATGGGGCGGGACTCCCGTAGGGCCACCTGCACGTCCACCTCGTCCGCCGTGGGATCGGACAGATCCGGGGTCACCGTGACCATGGAGAACACACCCATGCCGAACAGATCGTCCTGCAGGCGCCGCAGCTTGGAGGTGGAGTAGACGTGCCCCGGGCGGATGCGGATCTCGCGCCACACGCGCTTCTCGGGCACCGTGGTCAGCCCCTGGAGGGTCACCTCGCCGAAGGTCGTGGGGATGCCCTCGTCCACCGTGTAGGCGAGATCGACCGCCTCGTCCGCCGGGTAGGCATCCGCCCGCCGTCGCACGGTGGCGTACGCATACCCGGACCGCTGGAGCAGATCCTCGAGGGCCAGCCGATCCGTCTCCTGCTCCAGGATCGAGAACGGCTGGCCAGCGGCGAGCTCGGGCAGCTGGGTCAGCCGTTCCAGCAGGTCCGGCGGGAGTTCGCTCGTGCCGTGGATGGCCACGTCCCGGATGGTGGAGCGGGGGCCCTCGGCCACCGTGAACTCGACGATGGCCCAGCGCCGGCCGTCGTCGATCTCCTTGCCCTTGTAGCGCGTCGAACGGCTGACGCAGCGGGCGTCGAAGAACCCGTGGGCCTCGTAGAACCGCTCCAGGCGCGGCATGTCCTGGATCACCAGATCGCGGTCCAGGGGCACCCAAAAGCGGCGGAAGCCCACGGACTGGGCCCACCAGGGCGTGGCCCGCGTACCCAACGCGGCCACGGCCTTACGGCGGGGGAGTTGGGCCTTCTTTTCGCCGGTCGGGTGGACCTTGACCGCCTTCACCTGGGCGGTGGGGGGGATGGGTAGGGGCTGGCGGTGCGCGCACCCAGGAGCCAGGCTCAGCAGCCCCAGCCAGCAAACCAAAACCGCCGCAGACGTCACCCCGGAGGTAGGATGGATCGCCAACCGGCGTCGCCTGCTGGGCCACACGCGCACGTTCAATTCCTTGCTCCCGCCGAGTCTACTGGCTACTCTAAAGGTGGGATGTACCATGCCTGGAGGTTGTCGTGCGCACGATTCGGAGTAATTCGGCGTTCACGCTTCTCGAACTGATCGTCGTGGTGGCCATCGTCGGTATCGTAGCGATGCTCGCCACGCCAAGCCTTGCCCGGATGCGAGACAAGTACCGGCTGATGAACGTGGCAAACGCCTATGCCATGTCCGTCAACCTGACCCGCATCCAGGCCATCAGCGAGAACCGCGTATTGCGAATCTATCACCACCCGGACACGGCGCACGCCGATGGCGATGCCCGCAACACCGTTTGTTGGTGGGATATCCAGGCATACGACGACGATAACGGCGTCTGGGAGACCATCCCGCTGGATGGGTTCAGCGGCCCCCCCAACTACAATCAGACCGGCCTGTACGATTTCAGCACGCCGGGCAGCCCCAAGCACATCCCGTACATCTCCATGGAGTCGGACGTGGGGGGCATCACCGACGGGACCTACATCTCCTACAGCACACGTGGCACCGTCAATCCGGACGAATCCGCGTTCAGCCCTAATTGCTACAAGTACGTTGGCTTCCGCAACAAGGCCAACAACAACCTCAGTGTCGCTCACGTCTGCATCACTGCATCGGGGATCGCCAACCTACAATCATGATCAAACCCAAATATCACGCATTCCCCGCCGGGATCGCGGCGGTGTGGTTCGCCTTGTCCTTCCTCGCCGGATGCCCTCCCCCCTGTGAAGCGGAGGGGCTGCACGGCCTCGCCGGCTTCGATCTGGCCTGCGACGAGATCAGCTTCCTGGGCTCGGAAGACGCCCTGCTACTGAGCTTCGAGGACACTACCGACGGCGTCATCGACATGGAGATGCCGTTCGTCACCACCATGGGCACGGGCCTGCGCTTCGAAAAGGGCGGCGAGTGGGACCTCGAAGGCACCTACCACTCGGATTCCGTCTCCGTAGCCCCCGTGGACGATACCTACATCCTCATCACCGAGTGGGAGGCGGTCACCGGCCAGGACCACAACCAGATGGTGAGCATCGAGTTCTTCGTCGAGGTGGAGCCGGTGAGTACCTTCATTGGCGGCACGCTCGAGGGGACGGCGACGGGGATCCAGGTCTTCACGAACGACTAGAGCGGGCTGCTCCTTCTAAAAAGAGAAAGGGGGGTAGACGGTTAGCGCCTCCACCCCCTACATGTTGTGGTCACCACT
>CAZDDH010000281.1:0-10710 GCA_964504165.1 uncultured Rickettsiales bacterium
GCCGATGACGACGACACCGCCGATGACGACGACACCGCCGATGACGACGACACCGCCGATGACGACGACACCGACGACGATGACGACACCGCACCTTCGGACTCCGATGGCGACGGCTACAGCAGCGACGTCGACTGCGACGACAACGACCCCGCCGTGAACCCCGGCGTGGCCGAGCAGGAGTGCGATGGCCTGGACAATGATTGCGACCCGGGCACGCCGGACGGGCTGGCCGAGCCGCTTCAGGATCAGGTGGATACCGCCCAGCCGGGGGACACGATCAACCTCTGTGCCGGCACCTACACGGGGATCACGGTCGTGGACAAGGCACTGACGATCCAGGGCGCCGGCCCCCAGGCGACCTTCCTCGAATCCGGCGGCCTGACGCTGACCATCGGCAACACATCAGGGGTGACGGTCACCGCCCTGACGGCGCGCAGCACGGCTGATGCCGCGGTGACGGTGGATTCCTCCGCTGGCGTGGTCCTGCACGACGTTGGCCTGGACCAAAGTGGGGGGGTTGGCTTGGACTGCGCCACCAGCGACGTCGTGATGGACACGCTGGTGGCCGCCAACCACACCCTGACCGCCATCGAGGGCGAGGACTGCGACCTGACACTGACCAACTCGAGCGTCTCCGATTCGTCGGCTGGGATCTTCGCCATCGGCACCGCGGGGACGGACTCCACGATCAGCGGCAACACCTTCGACGAGGTGACGATGTACGGCATCTACCTGGCCGAGCAGGACGCCGTCGTCACCGACAACACCCTCGTCGCCGTCAACGCGGACGCGGGCTCGCTGGGCATCGCCGTGGGCCACGAAAACGGCGATTTCGTCATCGAGGACAACCACGTCGAGGGGTACCTGGAGTATTCGATCTACGTCCAGTACCCTCACGGCCCCGATCCCACCGGAGGCACCGCTGTCTTGAGCCAGAATTACGTCACGGATGGCGAACTCTACGGCATCGCCGCCACGGACCTGGATCAGGTGGAGTTCACCGCCAACGAGGTGGACGGCCTGAGTTGGAGCGGCAGCCAGATCAATCCCGGCTCCTACGCCGACGGCTTCGGCGTGATGCTCTTCGACATCGACGATCTGACGTTGAGCGAAAACCTGATACGCGACGTGGACGTGGTGGGCCTGTTCATCAACAACTCGGCCTTCACCTCCACGGACGACGAGATCACCGATACGCGGTTGTGGGGGGCCTACATCTCCGGCTCCTCGGGGACCGTTGAGGGATGCCAGATCCACGACCTGGCGATCTACGGGATCCACAGCGACTCCTCTACAGTCACCGTCGATCAGGGGTCGTTCACAAATATCGTGGAGGCCATCGAACCCGCCGCCGTCAACGACCCCAACGCCTACGCCTTCGGCGGCAATGGGCTGCTCCTGTCCGACTCCCAGGCGACGGTTACGAATGGAGTGTTCACCCACCACGACACGTACGGCGTGTACACCTACGATTCGGAAACCACCGTCCGCGACAGCACTTTCGACGACGCCTACGCGTCGATCTATGCATCGGGGGCGAGCGCGGACGGCTACCCCATCGTCATCGAGGACAACACCTTCGGGGACAACGGATGGACTGCCATTTACACCTACGCCACCGACGCCACGATCACCGGCAACGATTTCACGGGCGCCACGGGCGACGGGTTCTATGGGATGACCTTCTTCGGAGTGGTGGATGGCAACACCTTCGCCGTCCCGGACACCGGCGCGACGCTCTACTCCTACGACGCGGCGGCGATGGGCGGGCCCGCCACCCTGTCCAACAACGAGTTCCTCGGCGGCACGACCGGGATCTCATCCGCGTCCTTTGCCGGGGAACTGATCATTGCAGAAAACACCTTCGATGGGCTGCAGACGCCCATCTCGCTCACCGATTACACCCCGGGAGACGAGGTCGTGACGATCGAGGACAACACCTTCGTCAACAGCGCGGGCAACACCATGGAAATCGCCAGCGTTGCCGACCTGGAGATCCGCGGCAACGACCTGACACTGGCGGCCGGAGACGGGATCACTCTCGAAGGCTCGTTGGCCACCCCCATGGGCCTCGACCTGTCCGACAACACGGCGATCAGCGACAACGGCGGTAGCGGCATCTCCCTCACCGGTGCCATCTCCGGCCAGATCAACAACAACGTCATCGACGACAACCAGGGCTATGGCATCGCCTGTGACTCGGCCCAGGTGGCCCTCAACGGCTGCACAAATTATCAGCAGGGGAACGCGGCGGGGGATTTTGGTGAGTCCGGGGGTTGCAGCCTGGGCTGTACCGTGTATTGAGCGCCCGCCAACCGGTGAAATTAATGTCACTGTCATGGGGCAATACTAGATTCTATAATATGTCCGCTTTCGCACCTTATAATGGGCACTTCGTGATCAGCCCAGCGGCCTCATCCCCGACACGAACCGCCTCCCTGCTTCCGTGATGATCATCAGCGTGCATCCGTCATCCGGGTCCTTCTTGGTCGCGATGAGGCCCTTGCGCTCCAGCCATGTCATCGAGAACCGGTATCTCTGGCCGCTCTCCCGGGAATCGTCGTACCTCCATCTCCTCCAGCCCGGCTCGTTGAGGGCCCAGCGGAGGATCTCCATGCGGATCTGGCCGACCTCGTTGGAGGCGTCCGGGAACGGGGACGGCGGAAACAGCTGGTCGTAGTCGACCTCGAGCGCGACGGCAATGGCGCGCAGATGCTCGGCGTCGATGGTGGCGCCGACTTCGGCCCTCCTGACCAGCCGGTTCCAGACCCCGGCGTGGCAAGCAAGGTCAATTTGCGTCCACTCCCGGGCTACTCGCAGCTCCTTGATGATCTCTGCTGTGGTCTTCACTCGAAACCTCCAAACCTGCATCCCCCAAAAACATAAAACAAAGAAAACATGTAAAAGGGGCGATCCGGCTCCCTTGCAAGAGGTGCGGTTCCCTGCCCTGTGTACTCAATGTGGCGCCACATAGAGGGTCCCGGACTGGACAAGAAAGTCACTGCGAGTCTTCCACTCGTCCGAGGGATTGCTATGCTGTGGCATCAAGGTGCTGCTCTGGGGTGGGATACGGATTGCGAGCAGGGCTGAGCGGTGCCTCGTTCATTCAACCAAGGAGCCCCACAATGGGGGTTTCCCTTTTTTACTTTGGGGGAGGGACATGCGTCCTCTGATCCTCGCTGCACTGTTTGGCCTGTTCATAACGTCCCCGGCGGGCGCCGGAGAATCCAGCATCACCGATGGACTGATCGATGGTCCCAAGCTGCTGGGGGAGCTGGATCGTCACTTCGTCGAGGTGCTCAATAGCCCCGAAAACGACACCATCGATCCGGATGCCGCCTGGATGGTCGAGGAGCTGACCGTGGATCTGGATGGGCTGACCGTCACCTTCACCGGAGGGGAATTCTTCCCGCGGGTAGCGGTGGACGGCCAGGTGTTTGGCGCGGTGTACCTGGGTGAAGGACGCTGGCAGTTCGATCCGCCGCCCGGGCTGGAACAAGGAGAGCTGGCCCGGCTGACCCGCCAGGAGAGCATCGACACCACCTTCGAGGACGCCTTGCTGCGGTTCTCCCCCGACTACCTGGAGCGCTTCCAGGAGGGGGCCCTGCCGGCCAGCGGAGACGCGAAGCAGGCCCGCAAGGCCAAGCGCTACTGGTCCAAGCGCGCGCAGGAACAGGACCGCGTGCTCGGCGACCACGACCTGCTGGTGGCGCGCTACCTCATCGAGGGCATGGAGCACCTGGACAGCCTGCGGATCGATGCCCAGCTCAAGGCGGTCAAGTCGGACAAGGACGAAGCCCGCGTCGAAGGCGCGGCGAGGTATGTCTATGTGTGGGACCACGAGGACCCCGAGGAGGTGTCCCTCACCCGCTATGTGGTCAATCCGGCCGATTCACGCGTCCGCTCCCGGGAGATCCTCTGCCACTTCCCGCGCAAGCAGGACCGGGAACAGCTGACCCGCCGCCAGCTGGCCTACAAGGATCCCACGCTCCTCGACGTCACGCACTACGACTGCAAGTTCAAGTTCGCCGAGAACCCCAACAGCGGCGAGACCGAGTTGAAGGGGGACGTTACGGTCACGTTCCACCCTGTGTTCAGGGACGTGAAGGTGGCGGCGTTCTCGCTGCTCGGCGGCCGAGAGGGCCCCGATAGCTGGCACCAGCTATGGCTCACGGTGCGGGCCGTCGCAGACGTCGAAGGCAATCCGCTGCCCTTCGTGCACAGCAGCGGCGAGGTCACGGTGGAGCTCCCCGAGCCAGCACGCGTGGGGGAGCCCATGACGATCCGCTTTTTATATGGTGGGAAAGTCTTGATGGGCTCGGACTACACGCTGCTGAACACCTACGACTGGTACCCGCGCAATCCCCAGCAAACCTTCGATCGCTTCACCTGGCACTGGGTCTTCAACGTGCCCAAGGTCTGGCAGCTGGTGGCCTCCGGGACGATAACCGAGGAGCCGGCCGGCAAGGAGATCGTCTACGACGTCACCGGCGAGGTCCCCTCCTGCTGGGCGTCGGTGATCCTCGGCCCCTACCTGATGATCGAGGACGAGGAGGATGACGAGCGCCGGCCCCACATCCGCGTCTTTTCCGAGCCCGCCGACCTGGACGGCGCCAAGGAGATCCGCGAGTACGCCCACGGCATCATCGAGTTCTACGAGGAACTCTTCGGCGTCCCCTTCGTTTACGACGAGCTGGACATCGCCCAGATGCCCGTCGGTATCGGCTTTGCCCAGGCCCTACCAGGCATGATCCAGATGGACGGGGCGGCCTTCAAGAGCAAGACCGAACTCGTCACCGTCTACCAGGTCAACGATCCGACCATCCGCGAGTTCTTCTTGCCCCACGAGATCGCCCACCAGTGGTTCGCCCACGACGTGGGGACACGCACCACCCACGACTACTGGATGATGGAGACCTTCTGCGAGTATTCGTCGGCCCTCTTCCGCGAGGCGGCTTTCGGGGCGGCCGGCTACAACCGCTACCTGGCGCACTGGCACAAGGAACGGGACGGCGCCAACACCAAGCGCACGACCTCGCTGTGGATGTCCGCCACCGGCCGCGACAGCCGCCGCTACGTGGCCACCGCCTACGCCCGTGGGCCGCTGATCATGCACCAACTACGGGTGCAGTTCGGCGCGGAAAAGGTGATCAACATCCTGCGCGCCATCCTCCAGGAATACAGCGGTAAGACCATGACCACGGAGGACTTCCAGATGGTCCTGGAGTCCGCCACAGGGATGGATTTTGACGAGTTCTTCGAGGCGTTCATTTACGGCAATGCGCCGATGGATTCCGCCCCCGAGGACCGGAATCAGTAACGGTCCATAGTTCCGCTCCCCCAACCACCTCCATCGCGTCATCGACGGGAAGGTGAAAGAACTGTCGCCAATCGACGCGGCCGACTACGTCATCATCTACCACGATGTGGCGTACGATCCGCGCGTCTCTACTCGGGAGGACATGATGCTGAACACCGTGGGCCGAGCCATATCGCAGAAGCACTCCTGGATGCCCTGGTCGGTCGCCATTGGCTTGGGTCTGGCGTGGGGGCTCGCCTCCTGCACGAGCGACCCCGACGATGATGCGACTGCCGCCCCGGACGACGAGGGACAGAGCGACTGGAGCGGTGGCCCCGGCGAGAGCGGGCCGGTGGACAGCTGGTCCGACCGATTTGCCGACTCCAGTGGCGTCTCGTACCAGGCGGCGGGCGGCCCGCTGATGCTCGCGACGGAGCCCCGGGACGAACCGCTGGAACACGCCGTCGGCGCCCTGGAGCGCATCAATTTTGTGTTTGGAGCCGATGTGGATGACGACGGGGACGTGGACATCCTGGGCACAGGATACACCGCGGACGCCGTCGTTCTGTGGCGCCACGAGGGTGCGGACTGGATCCCCGAGACCATCGTGGACGGCTACGACGGCGCCCATTGCGTCACGACGGCAGACCTGGACGGCGACGGCCACATCGATCTGCTGACGGCTGCCCAGTCGGCGGGGGACATCAGCTGGTGGCGGGGCGATGGCGAGGGCTGGACACGTACCGTGGTTACCGGAGATCTGGACGGCGCCCAGGAGGTCTTCGCCGTGGACATGAACGGCGACGGACGCCTCGACCTGCTGGCGTCCGCCTACCACGCGGACGCCGTTCGCTGGTGGAACAACGGGGGTGGCGACCCGCTGGTGTTGACCGAGGAATCCATCGACGATGCCTTCGCCGGCCCCACCGGCCTGGCCTACGGGGATCTGGACGGGGACGGGCTGATGGACGCCGTCGCCCCGTCCTATGACGAGGGCACCGTGACGTGGTGGTCTCAGGGCGACGGCTGGACGCGACGCGACATCGATACCGGTTTTGCCGGTGCCCACGCCGTGGACGTGGGGGATCTGGACGGGGACGGCCACCTGGATGTCGTCGGCGCGGCCTACGGCGCCGACGCCGTCAGCTGGTGGCGCAATTCAGGCGACAATCCACCCGCCTGGACCCGGATGGACATCAGCACCGACGTCTCCGGCGCGGCGCGGGCCTCGATGGCAGACATCGACGGTGACGGGGATCTGGACGTCATCGGCACGGCTCAGGACGGGGGCGACGTGATCTGGTGGGCCAACGACGGGGACGGGCTGTCGTGGGACGAACACCTGGTCACCGACAGCCTCGGTGGCGCCTGGGCTCACCACGCCGTGGATCTGGACCTGGACGGCGACCTGGATCTGGTGGCTGGCGGCACGAATGTGGACGACGTGGTCTGGTGGGAACTGAGCAGATGGGCATCGGCCGCAGCCCTCGAGAGCGCTGTCGTCGACCTGAGTTCTGCACCCCAAACACTGTCCGTCGAATGGGAATCCGACTTGCCGGACGGCGCGTCGTTGGAGGTCGAGATACGCAGCGGTGATGATCCCGCAGCTCTGGGGGACTGGTCTGCCCCGGCGGCGTCTCCGTTTGAATTCACCGATTCACCGGGGCGGTATCTTCAATATCGCGTTTCCATGACAGCCGAAGAAGGCGGGGAGACCCCGGCCTTGCACTCCATCGAAGTCCACGGCGAATAGGCCGGCGGCGCCCCATTCAGCGGCTGGCCGAGTCTGAGCTCAGGGTTCGACCACCTCGGCCCGGAGGGGGAGCGTGGCCTCGGGAAGGTTCGGGTCGTTGCTCATCACGCGGACGGTGGCGGTGGCTTCCCCTACCGCGGCGCCGAGGGCCATCACCAGCAAGTTCTGGGACGTACCCGGGGGCAGGTCGCCTTGATACACCTCCACGTTGAAGTCCGCATACCCCTCGTCGATGCCAAGGGAGGAGACCACCAGGTTCTCATCCCCGATGCTGTGAATCGTCCAGGTCTGTGCAGGTTGATCCCCGAGGGTGATCGTGCCGAAATCCACTTCGTCGGGGGTGATCTCGATGGCAGGGCCGGATGGGGCAGCATCGTCGTCGTCCGAGGCGTCGTCGTCCGAAGCATCGTCGTCCGAAGCGTCGTCGTCCGAAGCGTCGTCGTCCGAAGCGTCGTCGTCCGAGGCGTCGTCGTCCGAGGCGTCATCATCGTCTGCGACGTCGTCGTCATCACAAGCGTCGTCTGCGCACTCACCTTCGCAGCCCATCGACAGCAGCATGCCTGGTAGCAAGATCGAGAACAGCAAGAGTTTCATGGTTGGAATCATGGTCAACATACTCCTTGGTCGTGCGCCGGATACACATCTGTGTAACCGATGTGCGGCGATCTTTCGTGAGACGAAATCGTCCAGTTGTGCGCGACGCTCCACTCGGGCTATGTACCCTGCAGCTTCTCCTCACGATGCCGCGCGTCCACCACGTCCATCCGTACCGTGGCGGGGCTACGGTACAGATACTCACCCTCCAGGCTGACCACGCGCAGCCCATCCGTGTCGCGCCCCATGTAGAACCGGTCCTGCGGATGGACCTTCAAACGGATCTCGTGGCCGCCGAGATAGCAGCCGTTGTCCGAGCGGATTCCCAGTGCCAGGTGGGGTTCGCCGTCGGCGGGATAATGGAGCAGCTGGACGCCGGACCCATCCTCCCAGTACTGCTCGGGCATGAAGACCTGGAAGACCTCCCCCGCTGCGGTCACCCCGAAATCCCCGAGCGAGCCGGTCGGAAGAGCCTGGTAGCGGCGCTGCTCCAGGCAGCGGCCCCGGCGGTCGTAACGCACCAGGTGCCGGCCGTCCTTGGAAAGCAATACCAACGTGCCGTCCGGGGCGAAGCGGTAGGCCGCGCCCTCGGGCGGCGTCAGCAGCCGGTCGGGCAAGCTACCCCAGCGGGCGGATCCCACGGGCGGCGGGGGCGGCGGGGGCTTTTCGTTCCCCCCAAGAAGTTGTTTGAAGAAGCCGCCGATACCACCGCTGGCGGGATCGGGGGCCACTTCCTGGGGGGCGGGCGGCGGGTCTTCGGGGGGCCACATCGGCCGCGGCTGCCCCTGCGCATCGTAGCGGGTGAAGGTGGGGACCTCATCGGCCGGGCCATCGCGCAACACGACGAACGTCCCGTCCCTATCCAGCTGCACGCCCTGGGAGCGGTACAGCTGCAGGACGCGTGGCTCCTGGGGCGGCAGGTTCTCCTCCTCGTCGACGGTGTCCGGGCACACCACCTCGCCGCGGGTCTCTCCGGTGGTTGGATCGAGCCAGACGATGCGTTCGTCCTGTACGACGACGGCCAGCGTCTCGCCGTCCGGCGTACACAGCAGCTCGACGTAGCGATCAAAATCGATGTCGTCGCGCCTCCACACGACGACGCCCTGCTCGTCGAGCTTGGCGACGCGAGAGCGCAGATCGTCGTCATCGCTGTCGTCGTCATCGCTGTCGTCGTCATCGCTATCGTCGTCATCGCTGTCGTAGACGTACTCCTCGATGTAGGACACCACCATGCCCCCGTCCGGCGCGAAGGCCACGTCGCAGAACTCCTCCAGTTCCGGGGGCAATGTCGTCGCCAGCGGGCCCAGGCTGGCCACGACGTACCAGGGAGCCTTGGTGGCCGCCGGGTGCAAGCGCAGCCAGATCGGATCCGGGATGAAGTTTTCGGACTGGCAGTACGTGCAGATGACGGTCCGGGAATCACCCGAGATCTCCAGGGAGCTCCCACAGCTCATGCAAAAGATCGTGATGGCGTCGTCGTCTGTGTCCGCCTCGGCCCGGAACGCTTCCAGTGTTTCTGCCACCAACAGGCGCGGATCGGAGCAGACACCGTTGAACCACGGTGGGGGGACACGCACGGGCAATGATTTGCCGCAGGACGGGCAGAAGGCCGGATCCTCGAGGGCCTGCAACTCCACGTCGGTGAGCTTGGTTTTGCAGTCAGGGCAGATGGGCCGGCTGCGGCCGTACCACACCGTGTACTCCCCGTAGGGCGCCAGCACCTTGGTGTCCTGGATCGTGCCCTCCTGCCCCAGCAGGGCCTGCTCAACGAAGTCGTCGAGGAATCCCAGCCAGTGGTGGGGTTCGATGGAAATCGGGTGCTGGCAAGAGCTACAAAGCACGCTCTCGGCCACCCCGTTGACCGGGACGCTGTGGCCGCACTCGTTACACATGACCAGCAACTGGATCTGGGCGCTGGAGAGGGTCATCTAGCCTCCAACGTGTGGCCAGCCCGGGGCTCTCGGGCCGGATCTGAAAATGGACACGGTTTCGCTTCCGCACTAGACCACACCTGGTATCTTTGGGGCGGGAAATCTATCCGCACAACCCCGAGGGACGACGATGCAACGATGGACTCTAGTGCGCTCTGTTGGGATAGCAACGGCCTTCGCGGGCCTGCTGATCGGCAGCGGCTGCGGTACCACCGGCGCGAACGACTTCGATGGCGACGGGACCGTGGACGACATGGATTGCAACCCCGACGACCCCGCCATCCACCTCGGAGCGGAGGAGGACTGCCACGACGGCATCGACAACGACTGCGATGGGGCCGTCGACGTGGACGACGCGGAGTGCGTGGACCTGGACGGCGATGGCTACACCAATGACGTGGACTGCGATCCGGAGGATCCCGGCCTCCATCCGGGCGCGGACGAGGTCTGCGACGACGGCATCGACAACGACTGCGATGGCTTGCTCGACGGCGAGGATCCGGACTGCGGTGCCGGGGACGACGACGACAGCGGCGATGACGACGACTCGGGCGATGATGATGACAGCGGGGACGATGACGACACCGGCGACGACGACGACACCGGCGACGATGATGACTCCGCGCCATCGGACTCAGATGGCGACGGCTGGAGCACCGCCGATGGCGATTGCAACGACGGAGATCCCGGCATCCACCCCGGCGCCGACGAGATCTGCGATGGCGGGGTGGACAACGACTGCGAGCCGGCCACCGACGAGAACATCGACGGCGATGGAGATGGCTACACCATCTGTGATCTGGACTGTGCGGACGCCGATGCCGCCATCTACCCCGGCGCCGTGGAGGCCTGCGACGGCCTGGACAATGACTGCGATGGCCAGCCGGGCGCCGGCGAGGAGGATCTGGACGGCGACGGGTTCATGGTCTGCGCGGGCGACTGCGACGACGGGGACACCGGCATCAGCCCGGTTGCGCCCGAGCTGTGCGACGGCCTGGACAACGACTGTGATGGCGCGCCGGCCGCCGACGAGGTCGACGGCGACGGCGACGGCAACATGATCTGAGCCGGCGACTGAGAAGAATTCAATTACAAGTAGAAAACGGAAGACCTACATGATTGTGAAGGCG
>CAZDDH010000282.1:0-10660 GCA_964504165.1 uncultured Rickettsiales bacterium
GGTCGGAGTCGTCGCAGTCGCCGTGGCAGGCACGGTAGCCGTCGACGTCAGCGTCGTCCTCGTCCTCGGGCACGGCGCCGTCACAATCGTTGTCCAGCCCGTCGCACAGCTCCTCGGCCCCCGGATAGAAATCGGGATCGTCGTCGTCACAATCATCACAGAGGTCGTGGCCATCCCCGTCCTCATCCTCTAGCGCGACGCCGTCGCAGTCGTGGTCCACGTCGTCGCAGACCTCCTCGGCCCCCGGGTAGGTGGTCTCGTCCGTGTCGTCGCAGTCGTCGCCGCCCGCCTCCACGGCGTCGTAGCCGTCGCCATCCAGATCGACCGGATCCTCGCCGTCGCAGTCCTGGTCGATGCCGTCGTAGGGGATCTCCTCGGCGTCCGGATGCACCGTTGGATCACTGTCGTCGCAGTCGTCGAAGGTCGTGTAGCCGTCGCCGTCGTCGTCGATGGGATCTTCCCCTTCTCCCACCAACTCGTCTTCGGTTTCCAGGGTGGTTCCACACCCGGCCGCCAGGATCAAGACCCCTATCAGTGACAGATATCGCATCCTCTCGTCCTTTCTTCTCCCGCCGGCGTGAAATCCTCTCCACACCTGCCTTCATGAGTGCCGTGCCGGAGATGGTGGGGACGGAAAATCGGTTTCGAAACGTGGAGGATCGCGCTCTTGACCCCGTGGATCCGCCGTGTTGTCGTGGCGTTGTAGGAAGGAATGCGGACCATGCCCATCAAGCCGCCCGAACCCCGGGTCACCTTGCGCCAGGCCATCCCCAGTGACCGGCGCTGGATCTACGAATCGATGATCGCGGAGCCCCTATGGGCCACCATGATGGGCGGCGAGACCACGCCCGAGGCGGCACCACCGGATTACGAGGAGTTCTGCGACGACTACCGGGACTATTTCTTCGACGGCTCCCGCCCCGAGCTGGGCCGCTGCTTCGTCATCGAGGCCGACGGGGAGGCGGTGGGCCAGATCAACCACGATCGGCTCGAGCCCCGGCGGGGTCGCATGGAGCTGGACATCTGGATGCGGTCCGAAGTGTCGTGCGGCCTGGGCAACGGTCCCAGAGCCATCGACCTGCTGTGCCGGCTTCTGGAAGAGGAACTGGGCGCCCGGGAGTTCCTGCTGGAGCCCGACGAGCGTAACGGGCGGGCGGTGCGGGCCTATGAGAAAGCAGGCTTCCGTCCCGTTGCGGTCCCTCGCGCCGAGGTGGACCGCCTGTTCGGCCCCCCGGACACATCCCGGCCGCTACCCATGCTGCGCTGGGCAAAACCGGATCCGTCCGGCGCTCCCCTGATCCGCCCCATGCTCCGCGGCGAAGAAGAGGCCGTCTGTGCGCTGGTAGAGCGCTGCTTCAACGCCCACGTTGCACCCGATTGCACCCGAGAGGGCGCCCGGATCTTCTTCGAATACGCCAACGCCGAGGCGATGGCTGCCCGCTGCCGCGACAACTGCGTGGTGTGGGTGGCTCAGCGGGACGGGCTGGAGGGCGTCATCGAGGTGCGAGACCGCACCCACGTGTCCCAGTTCTTCGTCGAGACCGCCAGCCAGGGGAAGGGCATGGGGCGCGCGTTGTTCGAGGAGGTGTTGCGCTGGCCGGTGGACGGGCCCGCGGCGAGAGCCCCGATGACGGTCAAATCATCTCTGTGTGCCGTGCCTGCATACAGGCGGCTGGGGTTTGCCGCCACCTCCGAACCCCAGCTCGACCACGGGATCCGGTACGTGCCCATGGAGCGGCTGTGGCCTGGGCCTGGCCGATAGCGCAATTTGGGAATGCTTTTCTCATATTGCGCTTTACCAAGGTCCCCCTGCGCGCAACCCCTCCAGACGCGCCATAATGAGCCGATGCCCGCCCCCCGCAAGCTGCTACTGACACCCCGCACCGCCGCCTTCTTCGGCCTGATCGGCTGCGCCGTCCTGGGGCTGGCGATGGCCGGCTCCGCCCTGCTGTACAGCGGACGAATCGGCGAGCCGTACTCGCCGTTCAACCACTTCGTCTCCGAGCTGGGCGAGGTGGGCATCACCCCCGGTGCGTGGCTGTTCAACACCGGGCTGATCCTGTGCGGGCCGTGCTTCGGGGTCTTCATGGCCGGGCTGGCCTCCGTCGAAGACCGGGTGCTGATGAGATGGGCGGCACGGGTGGGCGGCCTGGCGGGGGTCTTCGCGGTGCTGGTGGGCCTGTTCCCGGTGAACATCCTGATTCCCCACATCGTGGTCGCTGCCGCGTTCTTCCTCACCTGCATGGTGGCCGTCGTGCTGTTCAGCATCGTGGCAGTACGATCATCGGTCTTGCCCCGCTGGCTGATCGGCGTCGGGCTGCTTCCGATCGTCAGCTACGTGGTCATGCAAGCCTCTCTGTTCACGCTGGACATGGATCTGGCGGACCTACCCCTGGACGAGCGTCGCCCCGACTGGTGGCTCCCGCCCATCGCCGAGTGGGTTCTTGTCTTGTGCACCGTCGGCTGGATTGTCGCCGTCGCGCTCGTGCTGTGGCGGCGGTTCCCCCGCCCGGCCCCGGGCGGGCGGTAACCCCCTCATCCGGTGTGGCGCGCACCTCTTCGGTGGCTAAGGCAACATGACCATCCCTTCGATACGCGGGCAGGTCCCCCCCTGAGCGACCACGTGTAGGCAGACCGGTCCCTGGTGGGGGCAGCTGGCTGGGCACGGCTCGCAGGAAGCCAGATCGCACAGGTCAAATCCGAGGATCGGCTCGAACTCCGTGGTGTCCAGCACGAAATCGAGCACGGCATCCTCGACGGCCGTGCCATCGGGGAGGAACCGGCCCAGCATCAGCGCGTCCCCCATCCAGACGTCCAGATCGTTGATGGTCGTGGTGATGGCGAAGGGGCCGATCTCGAACTGCGGGCCGGCACGTCCGCCGTACGCCAGCACCGTCGTCTGATCCGTCTGCTCCCAGACCCAGTCCGCCTGGGGCGATTCGGGATTGGTCACCACACCGGCGCCGAACAGCATCTCCACATCGCACGCCTCCATGCCGACCGTCGAAAAGATGGCGCCGTCGTCCCGCGGGATCTCCGCCTGGAGCAAGGGACCAAGGCCAGCGGGCTCCACGAATTCGAAGCTCTCGTCTCCCAGGTCCAAGAAGAACACGATGTCCCGCAGTTCATCGGCCAGGTTGTCGTCGCAGGTGTCCTCCGTATCGTCGTCGCCCGGCGGCTCGCCGCCGGTGTCGTCATCCCCTGGGTCGTCGCCCGTGTCATCGTCCCCCGGCCAGGAATCGTCGTCGTCCGGCCCCTCCGGCGGCTCGCCCTTGACCACGTCCCGCTGGAATCCCACGTCCCCGCATCCCCCGGCCAGGAGGCACGGCAGCACGATTGCGGCACGAATCATCCACCCTACCCCGTTGGTCCACATGCGCTGCGCTCCCCGCCGAATCCCCCCCAATAAACCGAAGTGGAGGCTAAAAAAACCCTGGATAAATCTCCACTTACAACGCCTTACGCGCCATGCGAGGTGAAGATCCTGGCACGGCCCTTGCGACACCTCCGCTCAACAAACCCCACGGAGGTGGTCCAATGTCATCCCTGTCGCCGCGCTTCATGCGGAACTTACTTAGCAATATCGCCGGCTTGCGACTCCGCAGAGGCCGCGCCATGCGCCCCCTGTTCGCCAGCTATCACGTCACCTGGAGGTGTAATCTGCGCTGTACATACTGTCGCTTCCCGGTGGCGGACCGCTCCGACGATGACGAGCTGGACACGGCGGGAGCGCTGGCGGTGATCCGGCTGCTGTCCGAAGGTGTCGGTGCCCTCGGGTTCACCGGCGGGGAGCCGCTGATGCGTCCCGATCTGCCCAGGCTGGCCGCCGAAGCGCGCCACCTGGGCCTCTCCCCGCTCATCCTGACCACCAACGGCCTGCTGCTGCCACGGCGCCGCGAGATCCTGCACCACATCGACGTGGTGCAGATCAGCGTGGACAGCCTGGAGGGGGCCGTCTCCCCCGCCGGGTTGAGCGACCGGGCTTTGCACCGGCTGCTGGCTGCCGTGCGCTGGGCCGGGGAAGCCCAGAGTCGGTACGGCTTCAAGCTGGTGCTCAACGCCGTGCTGGGCGGGCAGTCGTCTTCCGCGGCGGCCCAGGTGGAGTCCCTCGCACGATCCGTAGGGGCCTCCTTCACCGCAGTCCGGCAGGCGTCTGCCGACGGAGTCCGCATCCACCCCGAACACGAGGAGGGATATCAGAACCTGTACCGCAGCTTCCGTCGCCGGAGGGCACGGGGCGATTCCACCCTCGGCTCGAGCCCCGGCGCGCTGCGGGTCTACGAGACGCTGGGAGATTTTGGCTGCCTCCCCGAACTCAACCTGCGGGTCCTGCCCGACGGCAAGCTCCCCCTCCCCTGCCATGAGCTGCCTCACACGCCGCTGGACCTGACGGCCGTCCGTTCCTGGGCCGAGGTCGCAGCGGCGCTGCAGCGTCACCGACTGGAAGGCCCCTGCCCCGCGGTCTGCTTTGCACCCTGCCACCTGGAGCCGACGCTGATGGTACGCAGGCCCTGGAACGCCCTGTGGGCGGCGCAAACCGGCCGGGTCCGCCCCTCGGGCACTCGCGGCCCCCAACCCGCCCCCACTCCCGTCCCGGAATCCGTGCTTGACACTCCCGTCTGAGAACCCTATCGTTCAATTAATTCTGAACGATAGGTGACAGTATGGATCATGACGAAGCAGAACGATTCATCGAGTCCTGGGGGTCGATGGGGGTGCTGTGGGGTATCAACCGCTCCCTGGCGCGCATCCACGCCTTCTTGCTGCTGCAGGACAAGCCGGTGGACCTCGACGCGGTGGCGCAGGGCCTCAACATCTCCAAGGGGAACGCCTCCATGTCCCTCAAGGAGCTGCGCAACTGGGGCGTGATCCAGCGCCTCAACCAGCCCGGTGACCGCAGGGACTACTACGTGTGCGAACAGGACATGTGGGCCATGATCTTCCGCATCGCCGTGGAGCGAAAGAAGCGCGAGTTCGACCCGGCGCTCAATTCCCTGCGCCACCTGCTGCGGGAATCGGACACGGAGAGCAACCCCGCCGTGCACCAGCGCCTCGCCGAGATGGAACAGCTGCTGTCGACCATGGACGGCACCTTCGGGCGGCTGCTCTCCGACGAGCGGGCCAGCAAGAACGTGTTCCAGTTCTTCACCACCTTCACCCCCGGTAAGTAATCACGAAAGGAGTGCCAAGGAATGGTCGTGTGTCCCGCAAGTTCAATTTTTTCAGAACCTTCCAAACAAAGGGAACCCAATGTTTTCGGCTAACTTCATCCGCCGCTGGACGTCCGCGTCCGCCATCGTCATCGCCCTCGTGGGGCTGATCCACAACCTGGCCACCCCGATGATCCATGCCCAGATCTATGCCCAGCTGCCCTCTGACGATGCCATCGCGGGCGACCTGTTCTTCCTGGCGACGGGCACCTCCCTGATCGTGCTGGGCCTGCTCACCGCGATGGGGGCCCGTGCGCTGAGCCAAGGGGAGCCTCTGGCTCGGCGTGTGGCCCTGTCCACGGGGATCTACGTGGCCCTCGTCGGGCTCGGCGGGGTGTGGATCATCCCCAGCAATCCCTTTGCCTACATCGCCGTGGCTGCTGGCGCGCTGTTGCTCGTGCCCGTGTTCCTCAGCCGGGCTGCCCCGCGACCGCTGGCGGGGGCAGCAGGAGGGCACCATGGGTAGCGCTCCCCTACCAGAGTCCCTGAGCCGGATCGAGGCGATCCGGGCGCTGCACGCCAGCGCGGACCACTGGGACGCCTACACCGTGCGCGTGGAGGCGTCCCTGAGCCAGGTGATCTCCGCCGCCCTGTCGTACCACCCCTGGTGGGTGGACGTGCTGTTCCGGGTACGTGGGGTGGTGGCCCGGGTGCTGCGGCTCCAGCACGATGGCGTCGCCGAGGCCTGGGAGTTGCCCCCCGAACAGGTGCGCTACGAGCCCGGCGCGCCGGCGAGTTTCTTCACGGTGCACGGCGGTGAGGAGGGCCGGTACTGGGTGGCGGGGGCAGAAGACCGCCACCTCGCCGCCCAGCTGGCGTTCATCGCCGAACCGATGGCCGAGGGTCCGGCCCGCTACCATCTGGTGACCTTCGTGCACTACCGGGACTGGACGGGGCCGCTGTACTTCAACCTGATCCTGCCGTTCCATCACCTGATCGTCTTTGCCATGGCCCGCTCGGTCCGGCGGTCGCTCGGCGCGGCGGCGGCAGAGCCCGGACCACGACGCTGCAACCAGGCCAGATAGCCGACTACTTGCGGCCCTTCTTCTCCAGTTCATCCAGCTCGGCCTGGACATCGGGATCCCTGGCTGCCTCGTCGGAGAAGCGGCTCCGCCTGCGGGGCCTCCCCATGCCGAACAGATCGTCCACAGCGTCCCACGGCTTCGCGTCGTCTGCCGCGCGGAACAGGGCGTCGATCCCCGAAGCCACCACCCCACCGATCTGATTCAACGGATCCAGATCGGCACCATCCGAGCTTGCCCGGGGGCGACGGGCCGCTTCCGGCACCAGGGCGAGCACGTGCCGGGCCGCTTCGCGGGCGGAGTCCGGACGGCCGATACGCAACGCCCGCTCACGCATCGATGCGAGCCGTTGGGGCGCACCGTGGAGCTCCGCCACCGCTTCACACGCACCGCGAGGGTTGTCGACCTCCAGCGCCGCACCACGGCGTACCAGCATCTGGCTGTTGGCCTGCTCTTGCCCGGGAATCGGCGCCAGTACGACCAGGGGAACGCCGGCGGCCATCAGCTCGGCGCAGGTCAGCCCGCCCGGCTTACCGATGGCCACGTCCGCGGCACGCATGGTGTCCCAGATATTCTCGACGCGCCCCATGACGTGGAACGGTACCGCACTCTCACGCGCCCACAGGCGCGCCTTGCCCTCCAGCTCGAGGTTGCTGCCGGCGATGAGCACGACCTGGATGGGAAGGCCGTGGGAGATCAGCATCCGCGCCGTCTCGCCGATGGGGCCAAGCCCCAGACCACCACCCAGCAGCAGCACGGTGAAGCGCTCGTCGTCCAGCTTCAGCTGGGAACGGGGACAGCTGGACGAACGGATGTCCCTGAAGGGTGCGCGGAGGGGGATGCCGGTGGTGACCGCCGATCCGGTGGGGAGGCCCTCCGCGCGGAGTCCGGCGGCGACCTCGTCGGTGGGGGCCAAGTAGAGGTCGATGCCCCGGGCGATCCATGCCGGGTGGGCGTCGAAGTCGGTCAACACGGCCACCAGCGGAGCGTCGGTGGCCTCCATCCGCCGCAGCGCCCCGGCGAGGCCGCAGGCGATGGGATGCATCGCCAAAACCACGTCCGGATCGATCTGTCGGACCAACGGAACCATCGAGCCGATGCGTACCTCGTCGGCCAGCTCGGCGATGGGCCGGAAAAGGTTGGTCAGGCCACGCCCTTCGTAGATGGCTCCCCAGAGTTCCGGCGCCTGCTCCAACACGCCGAGGTACATGTCCTTGGCCAGCTTCCCGACCTGAGGGCCGAGGTAGTCGAGGGATTCCACGATCTGGCAGGGGCTGTTCGGCCGGGCTTCGGCGATGGCGCTCCAGAGTGCCTTGGCCGCCATCCGGTGCCCGGATCCAATATCGACGTTCAGCACGAGGCACTTGACGGGCCGGGGGAATCGTTCGGTCACTTGGCTCCCTCCACGGCTTTCATTATGGCCCTCTAGAGCTGCAGCCGGTCCAGATACGGGCTGTGGGGGAACCGCTCCCGCAGTTCGGCGGTGAGCATGGCCGCCCGCTGCAGGTCCTCCAGCCGGTAGCAAAAGACAATGGCGTTGTAGAGGGCCAAATCGGCGTGGGCGCCATCGGGGAAGCGGGTGGCGTAGGCCAGGAACTCGCGGATGGCTCCCGACCAGTCCCGCCGGTCCACGTGCTCCACCTCGATGCGCCGGTAGGCGGCGCGCTCGACGACCGCGTGGAACTCCCGCTTACGCTCGCGGGTGCCCAGGCCCTCGCGCTCCTCGAAGCGGCGGGCGGTGTCTTCCAGGCGCTGCCAGTCACCGGCGGCGGTGATGGCATCGAGGATGCGGGCGGCCGACTGCTCGGCCACCGGCGCGGTTGGATCCAGATCGATGACCGCCTCGAAGCGGGGAATAGCCTCGATGTGTTGCCCGTGGCGGCCCAGCAACAGCGCAGCCTGGTAGGCGTACCCCTGGGTGCGGAAATCGGTGGGGGAGGAGGCCACATAGTGGTCGATGGCCTCGATCTGCCTCCGCTCCCACGTCTCGAGGGGGGACGCCGCCTTGTCGCCGCCGCCAGGTGGCACCCGCTCCCCGGCCTCATGCCCCTTCCGCTCGGCGGCCCGGATGGCCAGCTCCCGGCAGCTGCGGGTGTGGGCATCCTCGTGTTCCGGTGCGGCCAGGCACAGCACGTGGGCCTCGTCGAACTCGGCGGCCGCGTAGAGCAGCTCGCCGAGGCGCAGGCGCACCAGCGGCGAATCGGCGGCGGTGGGGAATTCCTCCAGATGGGTCTGGTACAGCGCCCTGGACTTCTGTCGATGGCCGGCGGCGGTTTCCGCGCCATCGCTGGCCACGCTGAAGTGACGATGAGCCACGGCCAACAGGCAGTACTCCAGCTGTTCGGCGGCGAGGGATCCGTAGGGCGCGGGGGCCGAGCGGAACCACGCCGTGCGGCCGCCGTACCGCTCCTGCAGCGTTCGCAACGCCTCGTCCGCACCGTCGAGCCGCCCGGACTCCAGCAGGGACAGCACGATGGCCGCCTGGAGCAGCGGTGCGTCCGGTGCGGTGGGGTCTTGGGCCACCAGCGGCTCACACAGCTGGAGGACGGCCTCGTAGCGCTGCTGGCCAAAGGCCAGTTCCGCCTCCTCGATCCGGGCCTGGCGCGGGTCAGAATCCGCCCGGGCCCCGGCGTGTAGTGCCAGGGCCAGCCCCAGGGCCACGGAGCACCAGACGGAGCCGCGCGATGGCTTCAACCAGATCATGCCTCAAAGATAACGGAGATCTTCCGTTACCGAATCCCCGCTGCCTACGTTTAGTGCGATGGAGAACACCATGCGCCCCTTGAACCTGTGCGTGCTGATGGCAGCCCTGGCCACCGGCTGCCCCGCCCCGGCCCCGACGAACGCCACACCGGCGGCGGCCATCGCCGCGACGGCCACGCCCCAACCTCCACCGGTCGAGGAGGTGGAAGAGGATCCCCTCCCCGAGGAACCCACCGCCGCCGCCGTGGACCAGGAGCTGGACACCTGGCGCACGCTGGAGCCCGGCCTGGAACTGGGAGTCTTCCGCGCCCCCTCCCCCAGCGCCATCGGTGACTCCAAGATCCACGTGGTGCGCGTCGATCCCGAGCACCTCTCGTTGGCCCTGCGCATGTCCAGCAAGGAAGGCCTGGGCGAGAACCTCACCGTCAAGGAGTGGGCCTACCGCGAGGGCCTGCTGGCCGGCATCAACGCCTCCATGTTCCAGACCGATTACCGCACGTCCGTGGAGCTGATGGTGTCCGGCGGCCACGTCAACAACGCCCGCGTCGGCGGCAACAAGGCGGTGCTGGCCTTCGATCCCAAGCCGGACGCCCCGGAAGGCCTGCCCTCCGTGCGCATCATCGACCGGGGCTGCGAGGAGCTGGACGCCCTGCGCCCCCACTACGGCACGCTGGTGCAGTCCATCCGCATGGTGTCGTGCAAGGGCGCCAACACCTGGAGCCAGCAGCCCCGCATCTGGAGCCACGCCTGCATCGGCATCGACGGCAAGGGCCGGCCCCTGCTGATCCATGCCCGGTCGCCGTGGAGCACCCACGATTTCATCGATCTGCTCTTGCAGCTACCGCTGGATCTGCGGCAGCTCCAGTACTCCGAAGGAGGGCCGGAGGCCCAGCTGTACGTCAACGCCGGCGACGTGGAGCTGGAGCGGGTGGGCAGCTACGAGACGGGGTTCTGGGAGAACGACGGCAACCACTATGCATGGGCGGTGCCCAACGTCATCGGGGTGGTTCGGAAGTAGGGCCCGCAGCGGCGGAATCCAGGTAGGCGTCCAGATAGTGCAACGCCACGGCCATGCTGCGCCGCGCAGGATGCGCTTCGACGATCTCCTCGGGACTGGACACGGTAGCCCGGGCCTCGTTTCCCGTGATCTTCAGCCGATCCATGCCGGTGACCAGCTCCATCACCACGGACTGGAAGCCCTCGCTGGCCAGCAGCCCCGACAGCTCTTCCCGGTCTTTCGTACGGATATAGATGTGGTCGTCGAACAGAGGGTCCCCCACCTGGATCTCCCTGGCGAACAGCTTGATCAGCTTGTGCTCGAGGGTTTCGCGCTGGAAAACCGCTTCGATACCGATGATCCTGGGCAAGGCGCCAATGACCTGCAGGTTGTAGTACCGGTGCGTACGCTGGCCCGTACGGATATTGGTCTGCCATGTACGTTCGCGGATCTCGAACCCACGGCTCTTGACGATGGCCGTCGAATCGCCGTGCCAGCATGAATCACATAGGTCGAGGCCACCGCAGCGGTGGCCGCCCTGGCCGGACAGAGAGCCGCGGCAGAGTTCACACGTGTTCATGGACTCAGCGCCGGCGCCGTAGGCCCAACAGTCCCAGCAACAGCAGGCTGATCGCCCCACCCACCGGGCGGGGGGCCCCCCCCGCGGCGCCCGCCCCACCCCCCCCGGCGGGGGGGGCGGGGGGGGGGGCGGCGGCGGCGCGGGGGGG
>CAZDDH010000283.1:0-10516 GCA_964504165.1 uncultured Rickettsiales bacterium
AGGGGCAGGGGCAGGGGCAGGGGCAGGGGCAGGGGCAGGGGCAGGGAGGGGTAGAGCGGGGGCCGCTCTAGAGGATGAAGCCGGCGCCTATGTTGAGGCCGAAGACGAAACGGTCGGCGGATTCGTCGAGGGAGCGGCCCAGGGCGTCGTTGCCGCCGCTGGCCAGGTTGCCTCCGGCGAGGACGCCGATGCGGGCGACGACGGGGGCCTCCCAGGCCCGGATATCGATGCCGCCGTAGCCGACGATGGCGGGCATGACGATGAGGGAGGGGCCGGTGAAGTAGACGCGGGCGGCCAGGCCACCGCCGGGCTGGACAGGGCCGTGGCTCTCGCGGAAGCCGATGCCCACCTGGACGGAAGGCAGGTAGTAGTAGTCGCTGATCTGGAGGGTGGCGGGGTCCACCCCTTCGTCCAGCCCATCCTCGGTGGCGGAGGCGCCGGTGGCGCGGCCGCTGGTGATGTCGAACTCCACCTTGAGCTCGGCGTGCACGATGCCACTGATGCGTAGCCATAAGTCCAGGTAGGCACTGCCGTAGTTGAAATCACCGATGCGGGCGTAGCCGGTGCCGACGCCGGCGCGGGCCGGGGATCCGTAGCGGCCGGCGCGGGCCAGGGAGCCCTCGGGGATGACCGGGTCCAGCAGGACGACCCGGTCCACGTCCTCGATGTAGGCGATCTCGTCCAGGACCTGCTCCAACAGCCACTCCTCGGTCTGGTCGAGAGGTTCGCGGAAGAGGAAATCGAAGAGCCCCATGGGCCCGATGAGGGTGGCGGTGCCCCAGGTGTTGAGGATGCCGTCCTCGCCGCCGTCCTTGCCCCACCAGCTGATGAGGTGTTCGCCGGGCAGGAGCTTGAGGGGGTCGCCGGGGCGCACGGAGAGGCCGTCGATGCGGATGCCGCTGCTGTTGGGGCCGTCCTCGGCGACGTAGACGTTGTGGTTGTAGGTGTCGTAGGCGGCCAGCTTGGCGGCCTCGAAGTCGCTCTTGGCCTTGGGGGTGTGCCGGTTGTCCCACTCGTGGGCCGGGTCCAGGATGAAGGCGGCCTCGAAGTCGTCCTGGGCCGCGTCGGTCTCGCCGTTTTTGTAGTGGACCATGCCCCGCTTGATGTAGAGGGCCGCGGCCTCTTCGCGGGGCAGGCGGTCCCCGGCGCAGACGAGCTCGTCGATGGCGACGTCGTATGCGTAGATCTGGCCCTCCAGATCCATCTCGCGCTTGAGCTCGGCCATGTCCTCTTCGAGGAGCTTGAGGTCCGGTGGCCGGCCGCCGCCACAGCGGTCGATGACCTCGGCGTCCCCCTCGATGATCAGCAGATCGGCGTAGCGCCGCTCGAGCTCGTCACCGGTGATGATGTGGACGATGCGGTCGTGGTTGTGGTCCTGCTTGGCCCGCTGCACGGTGCGCTTGTAGGCGTTGTCGTCGGCGTAGCCGCCGTAGATGAACAGGATGTCGCTGGCGTGAGCGGCGCCGGCAAATCCCACTGAATACATCAGCGCCAGCAACAGTCCTACCGTGGAATGGCTCAATTCCGAGGGTCGATGACGACCCGGCTGGTGTGTTGAAAGCAACGGCGATACCCAGCGTGCCAGCTATATTCCCTGGTAGTCCAGATGCTACCATCTTAGGTAGCGCCGATGCGCGACAGGGGGCACTAGTGCTCGAATTTCCCGCCGATTTTGGGCGGTACAAGCTCGTGGGAGTTGCCGGTGAAGGTGGGATGGCCACCGTCTACCGGGCGGTTCTACCCGGGCCGATGGGATTCGAGAAGCGGCTGGTGGTCAAGGTCATCCGGCCGTCGCTGGTGGAGGACGAGGAGTTCTTGCGGGCGCTGGTGACCGAGGCGCTGCTGGGCTGCCAGCTACACCACCCCAACATCGTCGAGATCTACGAGTTCAATCAACACAAGGGACGCTACTACCTGGCGATGGAGCTGGTGGACGGCGTGTCCCTGTCCTACATGGTCAAGCGGCACCGCAAGGTGGGCTACACCATCCCCACGCCGGTGATCATGCTTCTGCTGGAGCAGATCGTCGAGGGGCTGCACTACGCCCACAATGCCCGCAACGAAGACGGCTCGCTGCTGGACGTGATCCACCGGGATCTCAAGCCCTCCAACATCGCCATCACCCCCGAGGGGCGGCTGAAGATCCTGGACTTCGGCATCGCCCGGGCGTCGCTGGACCGCAGCGGGATGGAGACCAGCGGCGCCATCCGCGGGACCCCCCGCTACATGAGCCCCGAGCAGATCGAGACACCCCTGAACGTGACGCCGGCGTCGGACCTGTTCTCGGTGGGCAGCGTGCTGTACGAGCTGGTGACGCTGCGGCCGCTGTTTGCCCCCCAGCCGGGCCGGGATCCGACGGATCTGGTCATCCACATGCCGCTGGACGAGCGCATCGAGGAGGTCAAGAACCGCCACGCCGGTCTGGGGCGGGTGTTCGAGCGGCTGATCGCCCGGCCCCTGGGCCTGCGGTACGGTACGGCCGAGGCGGTGGCCCGGGACATGACCGTATTGCTGGAACAGCACGCGGACCCGGCGCGGGCCAAGATCTACCTGACGGAGCTGGTGGACGAGTACAAGGCCGAGTCCCAGGAGGAGGAGATCCCGTCGTTCTTCTCACCGGGATACGCGGAGGGCTGGGAGCCGGGGGAGGAGGCGTCCGAGCGCCAGTCGTCGCCGTCGTTGCTGACGGCCACAGAGCTGCTGCCCGACGCCGATGATCCGGAGGCGACGATCCCGTTGCCGCCGCGGCCGCACCAGCTGATCACGGGCAAGCACCAGCGCATCGGCCCGCAGTCGGCGCCGAGCAATCCGTCCACCGGGCACAGCACGGGCACGGGCGCCGGGTACGAGAGCGTGACCGGCAACGTGGGGCGCCCCGTGGTGCGGCAGCAACAGCCGGTGTCCCAGGCGGCGACGACGGCCAGCTTCGGGACCATGTCGGTGGGGACGGGCGGGACGACCGGGGGCATCTCCGCGACCCAGGAGGGGGGCAACTGGGGGATCGTGGCGGCGCTGGCGGTGCCGCTGGTGGTGCTGGTGGTCGTGGGGCTGGTGATGGGGCTGGGAGTGTTTTTGTCGGGTCAGGGCCGATCGGGCGCGAGCGACGCCGCGCGGGGGCCGGTGCCTGGGCACACGGCAGTGGACGACGGGAGCGCGAGCGAGCCGTTGGTAGAACGTGCGACACCGGCGGAGGTGGGGACGCCAGCGGAGGTGCGGGAACGCAGCGCGACACCAACGGACGGTGGATCGATACGGGCCAAGGCCGAAGAGGCGGCCAAGGGCGTCGAGAAAGCGGCGGTGAAGGAGGAAGTGACTCCGGCGGTGAAGGAGGCGACCCCGGCGGAGTCTACGCCGGAGCCGGAGCCGGAGCCGGTGAAGGCCAAGCCCAAACCCAAACCCAAGGCCAAGGGGACGGGGACGATCCGGGTGGATTCGGATCCCTGGGGATCCGTGACGCTGGACAAGAAATCCAAGGGGGAGACGCCGGTGACGCTGACGGTGCCGGTGGGTACGCATACGGTGACGCTGCGGTGTATGGGGAGCGGCCAACCCGTGACCAAGCAGATCGAGGTCGCGAAGGGGGCGACAGAGAAGTGGTTCTTGCCGTTCCAGCCGGATCTCTGCCCGGAGTGAACCCGCCCCGATCCTACCGATTCCAGTCGTGATAGTTACAGTGGCTGATCTCCTGATCCGGCCCGTCGTAGAGGTGCAGGCTGCCCCCCAGGCAGCGGCTGTAGGCATCGCAGCCGTCGCACTTGCCCCGCCGGGTCCAGCGGCGGTCACGGAACACCCGGTATCCGTTGTCCCACACGTCCTTGAAGCGGTCCCGGTCCAGGTGCCCCTGGATGAAGGAGCGGGGTAGCTCGGGGCAGGCGGCTATGCTGCCGTCGGCGAGGATGCCGCCGGTGGTGATGCCCGCCCGGCAATGGAACAGGTAGGGGCGTACGTTGTGCTCGAAGCCGCAGCCCAGGTAGCCCTCGTCACCAAACTCGGGGGGCGGACGTTTGCCGTCCTTGCGGGAGCGTTTGACGTAATGCAGCACGTCGCGCAGATCCTCGGCGGTGGGGACCAGAGCGGGGTCCTCGGCGGCGCGGCCGATGGGCATCACCGGGCAGACGCGCCACAACGGGACGTGCAGGGCGGCGACGTGGCGGCGGG
Source organism: uncultured Rickettsiales bacterium (assembly GCA_964504165.1). Lineage (GTDB taxonomy): Bacteria > Myxococcota_A > UBA796 > UBA9615 > CAYRNR01 > CAZDDH01. Next base: position 4,159 of record CAZDDH010000283.1, read on the forward strand.
TGTCGTCCAGGACCTCGATGGCGGGGGTGGTCAGCGTGGTGATGATCTCGAGCTTGCCGCGGTAGCCGGCGGCCTGGAGGGCCTTTACGCCGCGGGCGACGGCGGCGGCGGTGCCCGGGCCGCGCAGGGCGTCGTTGACGGACGGGGGGCCGTCCAGGCTCAGGGCGATGGAGCGCAGGCCGGCGTCCACGAGGGCGCGGGCCATGGGGGCGTCCAGGTGCTGGCCGTTGGTGACCATGCCGTAGGGGAAGCGCAGGCGGTGGAGTTCGCGCAGGAGATCGAGGATGCCGGGCTTGAGCAGGGGTTCGCCGCCGGTGACGGCGATCATTACTTTGGGGGGATCGAAGTCGGCGGCGACTTGCTGCGCTGCTTCGATCCAGCGCTCGATGGGCATCTCGGTGGCCTGGGCGGCGGGGGTGCAGTCGCTGCCGCAGTAGGCGCAGGACAGGTTGCAGCGGCGGGTGACCTCCAAGAACAGGTAGTTGAGCGGGTGCTTGAGGGCTAACCCCCGGTAGAACAGGGGCGCGGCGGTCCAGCTGATGGTGGAGCGGATGGCGGTGAGCATGGTTGGGGTTATTCTTCGTTGCCGTCCACGCACTGGGGGTGTTCGTAGACTTCGCAGCCGTCGTCCCACAGGGCGTTTTCGTCGCAGTACCAGCCGTCGCCGTGTTCGTCCACGCAGTCCTGGTCGTAGACACAGGCCTCCGGGGGGTCGGTGATGTCGTCGCAGTCCTGAACGCCGTACACGGGCTGGGGCCCGTAGGCCACGCAGCCGGGGCTGAGCAGCAGGGCCAGGACCGGAACGCCGCCCATCGAGGCGAGCTTACTGGCGCGGTGGAGGGCTTTGCGCATGCGTGGCCGGATCATGGGGGAATCCTCATCTTGTGCCGCTGGGGGATTGTAGCAGAGGATTGGGAGGGGGAGGGACGCTGGAGCGTCCGGGGAGGGACGTCCCAGGCTGGAGCCTCGGGACGAGGAAAAGAGGGGGAATGGACGGGGGGTTATTCGTTGCCGTCGATGCACTGGGGGTGTTCGTAGGTGTCGCAGCCGTCATTCCAGAGGGCTTCGTCGTCGCAGTACCAGCCTTCGCCGTATTCGTCGATGCACTCCTGGTCGTCGACGCAGGCGGTGGGGGGATAGTTGTCGCAGTCCTGGACGCCGTACTCGGCCACCGGGCCGTAGACGGGCTGGGCGCCGTAGTCAGGGCAGCCGACGCCGGCAAAGAACGTGATGATGGGGAAACTGCCCAGGGAGGCGGCGCGGCCGATTCGGGTGAGGGCTTTGCGTAGGGATGGTCTGGGCATGGTGGGCTCCCCTCGGATTCACGAGACCAGCGTATCGCTGATCGAGGGCGTTGGGGGATTAATTAGATGGAGCCGCCGAGGAGAAGGTAGGTGGCGCCGGCGTTGTCTGCGCCGCTGTCTTCTCCTGTCGCGCCGATGAGGATGTCGTCGAAGCCATCGCCATTGACGTCGCCAGCGCTGCCGACTCTTCCAGCATTGTCGCCGGGTGACTGGCCCAAGAACAGAGCGTCCGCATCAGAAACAGGGATCGTGCCGGTAACTCCACCGTAGAACAGGTAGGCTGCACCAGCGTCCAGCCCTCCTACATCGGAAACAGAGTCACCAATCAAGAAGTCACCCAAGCCGTCCGCATCCATGTCTCCTACCATGGAGACGGAGAAACCAACGTGTCCATCTAAACATTCTCCATGTAGTTTTGCCTCGGCATTCGCCAGGCTCACGTTGCCTGAGACTGGCCCCAGAAGCAGATAAACGGCTCCGGCATCCTCTTCCCCCTCGTCATTGAAAGGAGCTCCAATAATCAGGTCATCGAAACCATCGCCATCAACATCTACGCCTCCGGAGAGCGCAGTCCCGGCCCAATCTCCCTCGGCCTCGCCTGTTACCTTCGCATCAGCATTGGAAAGGGGAAATGAACCAGCGAAAGGTCCTTGGACAACATAGACTGCTCCGGCCTGATGGGCAGCGGAAGACTCACGGTCAGCGCCGATGGCAAGATCGTCGAAACCATCGCCGTTCATATCACCCGCGTAGGTGACTGCTCGTCCAGCGTAGTCGCCAATGATTTCACTAGTGAATGTAGTCCATGCGTCAGCGGTGGTGACATCACCTGTCACGAGTCCGTCGAACACGTAGGCTTCATTGCCTTGTGAGCCAATCAGGAGATCGTCGTGTCCGTCGTTGTTCACGTCTCCGGCATGGTCCACAACTAGCCCAAGATACGTGTACGCATCACCAATGATACGCGAGTCCGCATTGGCCAGAGTAATCGTACCCGTGGTCGGACCCCGAAGGAGGTAGGCTGCGCCCGTAGCCGACGCACCGATACTGGCCCAGTATGCGCCTATCAGCAGGTCGTTATTGCCGTCCCCATCGGTATCCCCTGCGGCCGCTATTGATTGCCCAGAAAACTCCCATTCTATTTCTCCCGTGAACTTGGCGTCCGCATTTGCGAGTTCGTAGTCACCGGGAACCGCGCCGACTATCAGGTAGGTAGCGCCTCCACCAGCGAAAACGCTTCCCTCATATGGAGCGCCGAGCAGGATATCGTCAAGGCCATCTCCGTCCATATCGCCAGCACCGTTAACTGCGTTTCCTGATCGATCATCAACATCTTCCCCTAGGTATCTCGCTGACGCCTCATCAAGAGTGATAATCCCCTCGAGTAAACATCCGTTGTGATCCCCATCACAGTCGTTGTCGAGCCCATCCCCACAAACTTCGTTCATCGCAGGACTTACCAGCGGATTCGAGTCGTCACAGTCCCCGTTGCAGACGAACACGTTGTCCCCGTCCCCGTCGATCTCATCGGCTGGGATCGCCCCGTCACAATCGTTGTCGTCGCCGTCGCAGAGTTCGGGCATGCCCGGGTTGACTTCGAAGGAGGTATCGTCGCAGTCCCCCGTGCAGGTGGAGTACCCGTCCAGGTCGTTGTCCTCCAGGTTGAGGCCGGCGTCGGTGTCGTCGCAGTCCCCGTCACAGGGGCTGTCGCCGTCGCCGTCGTTGTCTTCTGGATTCATGAGCGGGTCGTTGTCATTGCAGTCGCCCTGGCACTCCATGTAGCCGTCGCCGTCCATGTCGTACTCGACGGTGGCGGGCTGGCCGTCGCAGTTGTTGTCGATGCCGTCACAGGTCTCGGGGTTGCCGGGCCAGCGGGCCGGGTCCGCGTCGTCGCAATCGGCGGGCTGGTCACAGGTGGTGTAGCCGTCGGCGTCCAGGTCCAGGAGGTTCATGCCGGGATCGGTGTCGTCGCAGTCACCGGGGATGGAGCCGTCCGTGCATTCAGGGCCGTTGCCGTAGAGATCGACGCCCTCGCAGGCGCCGTCGCCGTCGTCGTCGTAGGCAGCCGTGCCCTCATCGATCACGCCGTCGCAGTCGTTGTCGAAACTGTCGGCGTACTCCGCGTGATCCGGGGTGGTGGTCCGATTCATCGGATTCGGAGTGGCCGTCTCAGGTGGTGTAGCCGTCCTCGTCCAGGTCGTCGAGGTTCCACTGGGCGTCGTTGTCGTTGCAGTCGCCCTCGCAGACCAGGTAGCCATCTTGGTCGTTGTCTACCTCGTCTGCGTTTGGGCTGCCGCTGCAGTCGTCGTCCACGCCGTTGCAGACCTCGTCGGCGCCCGGGTGGATGGCGGGGTCGCCGTCGTCGCAATCGGATTCTTGCTCCGGGCCGCCGTCGGCGGACGGGCTCGTGTCTCCGTCGGCATCGGTGATGCCGATGCCGTAGAGCGGGATGGTGAAGGGGTTGTCGTTGTCGTGCCGATAGTCGGAGGAGAATAGCTCTACCTGGGCCTCGTAGGAACCGGCTTCGGGAGGCGTGAAGGTGACCCGCAGCAGGGCGTAGATGTTCAGGGTGTTGGGTGGGATCTGGACGGGGGCGTTGGTTGTGACGTCGAAGACGCCTAGTTCGCAACCGGTGACGGTGACGGCATCTAGCTGGAGGGGCTGGATGCCGCTGTTACGCACCTCGATGTCTGCGGTGACCGTTTCTCCCAGATCCACGCAGCCATAGTCGTGGTCCAGGATGGTGTAGATCTGGCCGCCGACGCCGGGGTCCTCTTCCTCTTCGACCGTGTCGTCGTCGTCATCGACGGGTTCGGGATTCTCCTGGCAACCCAGCACGACAAGCGCTGCCGTGGTTTGCAATAGGAACGAGAGAACGACTGGCTTGAACGAACGAACGGACGCTATCTGCATGATGCTCACCCCTGCTGGGGCGTGTTTTGCCTGCAGACAGCGGGGGAGTCAACCGGGCTAGAAGTTCTTGTTGCCTTCCTCGCCGTCGTCGCCGTCGTCGCCGTCGGTGCCGCCGGGGCCGAAGCCGCCGACGCCGCCGGCGCCTCCGCCGCCGTAGCTGAAGGTGTTGTCGGCGTCACCGTAAGCCGGGTCGGGTGTGGCGCCGTAGACGTACATTGAGTAGGAGGGGCCACCACATCCGCCGCCTCCGCCGCCGCCGTGTCCGCCGTCGCCTCCCGAGCCACCGTAGCCACCGTCTTGACCACAGAAGGAGTCGCCCACGTGGTCCGCTGTGCCCCTCAGACCACCGAGGCCGGAATCACCACCTACACCGCCGCTGCCGCCTGTTCCACCGGACCCGCCTGTTGCTGTCACAAGAACATTGTCGGCCAGGCTTGGGTAGGTAGCGGGTGCAGCGTTGTAGACCAGGAACAAACCAAAAGAGCCGCCGCCACCCGAACCGGCGCCCGCGCCATCTGCTCCGCAGCCACCGCTTCCGCCCCCGCCACCAGTTGCGCCAGCTACGTCTTCCGACGCATCACATGGGTAGTAGGCTCCGGAGCCAGCTCCACCTCCACCACCGCCAGATCCGTCTTCGCCTTCGGAGCCTGCGTCACCGTCGCTGCCGACATAGAGACCGCCGACGATGAGACCTTGAATGTCGGTACAGCCATCGCCACCAACTCCGCTACTACCGGGCGAGCCTGACATTCCCAACTCTCCCGTCCCCCAGTCGGCATTGATGTAGCAAGTCCCACAGTTGTTACCAGTTTGGTGGTAGGCGTTCGCGGCGCCGAGTCCACCAATTCCAGGAGATGCTCCTGCTCCATCAGCACCATCCTCGTTGAAACCGGCAGTTACGATTGGACACACAACACTGCCTCCAACACCGCCGCTCACATCGTCCAAATCGCATGAATGACTACCACCGGCCCCGCCGGCAGGTGTCACCGCGCAATCCGTCATCTGCACATCCACCCCATCATCACCATCAGCACCATCCGTCCCATTCCCACCAGCAATCCCATCATCCCCAGCCGCCCCTGTCCGGGCGTCGATGTCGTTGTCCGACAGCACCATGTTGTCTTCGCAGTCCTCCAGCCACACGCCGTACGAAGATTCGCCTTCGTTGCCGGCGGTGGTGCCCAGGATGTTGAAGCCCTGGATGCGCTGGGTGTAGTTGAGGTCGCAGGTGAGGGTGAAGGTGCCGGGGACGGCGGCGGTCATGGCGCGGCCGTCGACGGTGGTCTCGTAGGTGCCGGGGTCGAAGGTGCTGAAGAAGAATTCCCAGCCGCCCACGGCGGTGATGCCGGGGATCATCTCGACGGATTCGTAGTAGACGCCCTGGCTGACCAGGACGTGCTCCAGGCCTTGCAGGTCGGCCTCGTCGATGCCGTCCTGGATGGAGTTGAGGGGGTCTAGCTCGGAGCCGGAGCCCGCGGGGTCGCCCCAGATGGCGACGTGGATGGCGTCGGAGTGATCGCCGTCGTCGCCGTCGCAGTTGGCGTCCACGCCGTCGAAGGGCTCGTCGTCGGCGCCCAGGTATTCGCACTCGCAGCCGTCGGAGATATCCGCGTTGGCGTCGTAGTAGCCGGCGTCGCAGTCCGGGACGCACTCGGGGACGACGAGGGAGTCGTCGCAGATGGTGACGGCGTTGTCGTAGTTGTAGGTGTTGCAGTCGTTGCCGCAGGCGCCGCAGTTGTCGAAGGTGTCGTAGATGCCGCCGTTGAGGAAGCCGTCGTCGACGGTGCCGTTGCAGTCGTTGTCGTCGTAGTCACAGACCTCGGGGCACTGGCCGGCGTCGGGGCAGATGGCGTCGTTGCCGTCGTCACAGTCGCCGTCGCAGGCGGTGTAGCCGTCCACGTCCAGGTCGTCGCCGACGTTCTCGTCGATGAGGCCGTCGCAGTCGTTGTCCTCGCTGTCGCACAGCTCGGGGGCGCCGGGGTAGGTGTCGGGGTTGAGGTCGTCGCAGTCCTCGCACTCGGCGTAGCTGTCGGCGTCCGCGTCGGTGGATTCGTCCGCGGGCAGGTTGCCGTCGCAATCGTTGTCCACGCCGTCGCAAACCTCGGGGAGTCCGGGAAAGGAAGAGGGGTTGGCGACGG
>CAZDDH010000284.1:0-10439 GCA_964504165.1 uncultured Rickettsiales bacterium
CCCCCCCCCCCCCCCCCCCCCCCCCCCCCCCCCCCCCCCCCCCCCCCCCGAAGAAAAACGCGCAGAGGCCGCGGGGCGGAACGCAGAGGCCGCAGAGTGGGCATTCCGTGGCTATTCGAGGCGGTTGAGATCCTTCGCCGGCCTGTTGGCTTTTTTTGGGAGGGAGAAGACCAAAAAGGAAGTGCGCATAATCCGGGTTGCTTTCCTTCGTTCCCTACCCAATCCCCCTCTCCTTCCCCCTCCGCGGCCTCTGCGCGCGCTGGACGCGCGCTCTGCGGCCTCTGCGGAAGGCCGTCCTAGACGGACGGCCCTTTTCTTCTGGGTGGTCGGACGCAGGTACGCCTAACGACAAGGCCCCGGTACTGAGAGTGGCTAGGTAGCGATTTGCGAGGAAGAGCGCGTGGTCATGGCCAGCTCGGCCCGTTCGATGGCGTCGGAGAGGCCGGCGTCCTTGGGGCGGAGTTCGAGGCCCTCCTGGGCCCAGTGGATCGCCTTGCGGGGCTCTCCGCGGCGGACGAAGAAGCGGGCCAGCCGCCGGTACAGGAAGATGGAACCGGGCCGCAGCTCCAGGGCTCGTTCATATTGCCCCGATGCCTCGTCCCACCGCCGCCTGGCCGTCAGCAGATCGCCGTTGAGGGTGAGGAGCCACGGATCATCGGGGATCTCGCGGAGCAGCGGCCCCAGGATCCCTTCGGCCTCCTCCAGACGACTCGAACGCAGGAATCCCTCGGCAGCCGAGGCGCGAAGATCGCGGTCTCCCGGATCCATCTGGACGGCTTTTCGGGCGAGCATCAACAGCCTCGCTCGATCCTTGGCTTTGCGAGCATCGCGAAACTCGCCGAGTAGCTCCTGCTTCGTCATAAGGGGACAAATACTAGCAGAAAAGGCCCTCTACATCCATGAAATGCAGGCTCATATCACAGGAAACCGGCGGGCTGTCAGCCACCATTTTCCTTGGCGGCGGGGAGCTCACAGACCAGCCGGAAGCCCACATCGATGGATCGGTATTCTCTGGCTTCCGGGCATCGCCTGGCCGAGCGGCAGTCCTCGGTCGGGCTGTTGAGTGATCCGCCGCGCAGCACGGCGTCGGATTCCTCGTCCTCCCCCGTCAGGGTCCACTCGCGGCAGGTGCCGGCCATGTCCCGCGCATCGTAGGGCGATGTATCCACGCTGAATGTCCCGATCGCCTCGGGCCGCGGGGGGCCGGGCCGGCTGAGCCGCATCTTGCAAAACGTTGGATCGAAACGATCACCCCACGGGAAGAACCGGCCGTCCGCACCGCGGGCAGCCATCTCCCATTCCACCTCCCTCGGCAGACGATAGGTGCGCCCGTCCCGCTTGCTGCGCCACTTGGCATAGGCGATGGCGGCGTTCACGTCGATCCCGCCCGCGTTGCGGCGGATATCCAGGCGACCGCCCGGACCATCCCCCATGGGCAGGCTGAACTTGCCGCCGGCATCCACAGGCCACGAAGGATCGGCCCCCGTGTGTGGCCGCGGGCACGCCGAATGAGCAGGCTCATCAGCGGCGACTCCGACCGCCCGGAGGAACGCCAGGTATTCCCCGACGCTGATGGGGAATCGTGAAATCAGGAAGCCATCCACCCGCTTGAGCGTACGGGACCATGATCCCGGTGCCTGTACGTCCCCACCCATCACGAACGATCCGGCGGGTACGTAGACGAATCCCTCGCCAACGTCCTCATCGGTGAGCATGCGGACCTTGAGCCGCCGCGTCTCTCCCCGGCCCATCAGGACGGGGTACCGGGTGTCGCGGAACCCGTCCTTGCGCAGCACGAGCAGGTAGCTACCCATGGAGACAGGGACGTCCTTGACCGGTGTCTTGCCCAGCAGCCTCGGCTCGGCGGCCCGCTTGACCCGCCCCCGGTCGATGAATCGATAGATCCAGACCTCGCAGGCGGTCGGCTGGGACGTGACCGTCAGCAGGCCGTCGCCGCGCAGTCGCTCCACGTACCGCCCGTCGTCGTACCGCTTGATGAGTCCCTCGTAGTAGATCTGGTCGGCCACGTCGCGCCGCGCCTCGGCGTCGCGGAACCGGGTCCAGTACAGGGCGGCCAGGCCGGCCCGCGCACCGTCGCTATGCTCGTCGTAGGCCAGCGCCTGCTCGAAGAAACCTTCCGCCTTGAGGAAGGCGACCGCCACCTCGCGCTCCGCCTCCTCCAGCCGATCCTCCAGCTCCCAGGCCGGCGCCTTCTCGGAGAGTTTCTCCCAACCCCGCAGGTTGGCAACGGCCTTGTGGGCCTCCTCCCGCAGGCGGTCGACCTCCAGGCGGGTGGCGTGGTAGGCCTCCATGCCCTCCCGGCCCTGCTCGACGCGCTTCTGCGCCTGTTCGCGGCGCTTGGTGCCCTCCAGGAAGGCCTCGATCTCCTCGGAGAGCTGGCGCGCCGTACGGATCCTCTTGCGCGGATCCCGGCGCAGGGCGCGCATGCACAGGTCGCTGAGTTCTTCGGGGATGCGCAGGTGAGGAGCCCGCTCGATGGGGGGGATCGGATCCTCCTCCACACAACGGATCATCACCTCACGCGGGTTCTTGCCGTGGAAATGGAGCTTCTGGGTGAGGATCTGGTAGAGGATGCCGCCCAGGGCGTACACGTCACTCCAGGGGCCGATCTTGTCCCGCTGGTTCTTGGCCTGTTCGGGGGCCATGAACGGCGGCGTCCCCTGCACGTAACCATCACGCGTCTTGAGCTGGGCGCCGTCCGAGAGCTCCACCGGCTCCAGCTCCAGCGGCTGGTCCATCTCCTCGTGCCCCTCCTTCATCGAGCCCACGACCTTGGCCAGGCCCCAATCGAGGATGAGGACCTCACCGAAATCCCCGAGCATGATGTTGGCGGGCTTCAGATCCCGGTGGATCACGCCGCGGGCGTGGGCGTACTCCATGCCCAGGCAGACCTGCTGCAGCATCGCCACGAGCCTCATCTGGCTGTAGCGGGCGACGATGTCCTGGTTCGCCTTGCGGATGCCCCGCAGGACCTGGTCCAGGGACCGGCCCTCCACCTCCTTCATCGTGTAGAAGACGGTCCCGTCCGGGAGCCTTCCCAGATCATGGACCGGGACGATATTGGGGTGTTCCAGCTGGCCCGTGACCTGCGATTCGCCCAGGAATCGTTCCAGCAAGCTGAGGGACTGGGACGTGTCCTTGCGGATGATCTTGAGGGCCACCGTGCGGCCGATATCCCGGTCGAAGGCGCTGATGATGGTGCCCTGACCACCCCGCCCGATCTCGGCTTGATACGCGTAGCGCATGCCCAGGCTGGGCCCACCGGGTTCGTCCTTGCGGGGGAACGGCCGCGGGGTCGCGCCCTTCTTGCGAGTGGCGGGAGGCAGGCGGATGCGGGAGAGCTGATTCCCCTTCCCTTCCAGCTCCAGCTCCATCAGCGTGGAGGAAGGCCCGGCCTTGGGCACCAGCGTCGGGATCTCGTCGGGAACCTCGGCCATCAGGTCGAGCAGCGGCTCCAGCCGATCGGCCAGCGCCCTCACACCGACGGCGCCCCCCTCCGGGAACAACTCCTCGAGCAGGATTCTGAGGGCGGCTACTGCCCGCCAATACTCAGAACTTTCAGCATTCGTGTCCGATCCAGAATCGTTCATCGGGGCGAATCCTTCGCTTTTTCCATGGACGAAATCGCGACCCAGCTCCCCCGCAACGAAGGCGGAGACTCCGACGATTATGTAGGTGTGCTAGCGGTGTGGCAAGCAACCACGGCCAGCCGCTGGATCACGGCCTCACATTGCTCGAAAACGTAGCAGGGAAAGGGTCAGATCAGATCAATGGACAGGATCATTCCCCCGAGGCTCTGTTCCCATCCCGCGACGCCGCTGTCGGCTTCCAGCCCCACCAGCGCCTCGCCGTCCGCCAGGTAGACGCTTGACCCTGACGCACGCACCCCGCCCATGTGTTCGTTCGTCGTACTCCAGGCCCAGTCTTCGGTGCCGTCCGAGGCGTCGATCCGTATCAGATCCCCATAGCTGATAGTCACGTAGATCTTGCCGTTGGTCACGGTCGGGACATCCAGGGCCTCCCCGGCCAGGACCTCCATGAACGGCTCGGAGTCCGTCGTGTCGAACCCCAGCAGCCCTTCAGCGTCGGTAGCCACATAGAAATCCCCCGAATCCACGGCTATCCCGGAGGTGTACGTGTCGTCCAGTGGGTAGGCCCATTCTTCGTCGAGGGAGGTCGTCAACGACACAACCTCGTTCCGCCCCCCGACGATCACCATCCCACCGGAGACCACGATATCCGGCACATAGGAGTCACCGATGTCGTAGCTGGCCTCCTCGTCACCGCTGCTGGGATCCAGCCGGCGCACGGGATCGCCGGCTACAAAGAGGGCTCCATCGCCGGTCGTCAGCGCACCGGAGAGTCCGTCGAAGGACTGGCTCCAGAGCTCCGCGCCGCTGTCCGCGTCGAGTCCTATCACCTCGTCCGCTGTCTGGACGAACACAGCATCTCCCAGCGTCTCCAACCGACCTCGTGTCGTCCCGCCGACGCTGGCAGACCACAGCTCCGCTCCGTTCGATGCGTCCAGCGCGAGCACCGAGGACTGGCTGTTGATGACAAAAACCGAGCCACCGTCCACGAGCAGATCGCCGGCCGCTCCGGACGCCAACGTTGCGTCCCAGATGGCGGTCTTGCCGTCCTCATCAAATGCGACGACGCTGCCTGTGTCGGTCAGTACGATGACACCTGGTTCGATGTCATCCGGAACGTCATCGAACAGATCACAGCCGGTCAGCCAACCGCCCACCATCCCCAGGAACCCCACCAGGATTCCAACCCCGATCCGGTGTTTCATCGATCGTTCTCCCTTGATTCGGATCAATACCCGTACAGTACGTAGACCGTGCCCGCCTGGCTACCGCCATCGTCGTTGTAGGGCGCGGCCGTCACCGCGTCCGGGTACCCGTCGTCGTTGAGGTCCCCGGCAGCCACCACCGCCGTGCCGAGCCGGTCACCGGTGGCGGCGCCGACGATGCGCACCGGCGCCGAGGTGAGCGTGTAGGTCGAGCCCCAGTTGCTAGAGGGGCCGTCGATGAAGTAGACCGCGCCGGACTCGTTGCCGTTGGCATTGGCCAGCGGAGCGCCGATGAGCACGTCCGGGTGGCCGTCGTCGTCCATGTCCCCCGGGGCCGCCATCAGGGATGCGCCGTCCCCGCCCGCACCCTGGAACATCACGTCCGCGTTGCTGGTGAGGTTGACGTTCCCGCTGAATTCGGAGTTCGAGCCGAAGTAGAGGGCCACCCCACCGCCCGACGAATAGTCCTCCGAGCCGATCCACATCTCGCCGCGGCCGTCACCGTTGATATCCTCCAGCCCACCGACGCGGATACCCCAGTGGTCCGCGCCGCTGGCGTAGAACTGGGCATCGGCGTCGTCCAGGTCCATGTCGGACCATGAGCTCTTCCCGTAGATGAGGTAGGCCCGGCCGTCGCCGTTGTCCCCGTCCTCCGAGCCCACCAGCACCTCGTCGTAGCCGTCGCTGTTCATGTCCGGGACGATGGCCACCGCCCCGCCCAGCAACTCGTCATCGCTGGAGCCCACCAGCTGAGCGTCGCAGTCGTAGGTCTCGTCGAAGCCGGACCACACCGGGCGGCCCAGCAGGACATAGACGGCCCCCTCCACACCACCACCGGCGGCCTCGTTGTTCCACGTTGCACCGATGAGGACGTCGTCGCGGCCGTCGCCGTCCACGTCGCCGCCAGAGCTCAACCCGGCGCCGGCGTGTTCGCCGGCAAAGCTACCCCGCAGGGCCACGTCCGCGTCGTCCACATCGGGCCCGGCGCCGATGGAGCCGCCCAGGAAGATGTACACCTCACCGTCAGGCACCATGCTGTAATTCTTGTAGGGCCCCCCGATGATCACGTCAGTCACGCCGTCATCGTCCAGATCCCCCATGGCCACTGTCGCGCCGACCTGGGAGTCGGTCACCGTCCCGTCGATCTCGCTGGCCAGGCTCATCAGCGGCGGATTGGTGAACCAGTCCGCTGCGTCGCCCTCGACCACGGCTGCCGTCCCTGAGTCGGCAGCGGTCCCGTCGTCGAAGGGAGCCCCCATGGTGAAGTCGTCCAGGCCGTCGTCGGTGATGTCACCGCCGCCGGCCAGGCTGGAGCCCACCCGGGCGTTGGCGGCCCCCTCGTAGTAGACGGGCAGGACCGCGGCGTCGAGGTCGTAGCCGTAGAACTCGTCCACGTCAGAATCGCAGTCGTTGTCGATGCTGTCCGGTCCATCGAGGGCACCAGGGTGGATATCGGCGTCGAGGTCGTTGCAGTCACCGCCGCAGGGGGTGTAGCCGTCCTCGTCCTCGTCCACCTCCTCGTCGATCTGGCCGTTGCAGTTGTCGTCGATGCCGTTGCACTGCTCGGGCATGTCCGGGTTCACGTCCGGGTCGGTGTCGTCGCAGTCCCCCGAGCAGCCGGCCCAGCCGTCGCCGTCGTTGTCGAAGTCCTCGTCGATGAGGCCGTCGCAGTCGTCGTCCCGCCCGTCACAATCCTCCGGGGCACCGGGGTAGATGTCCGGATCCGTGTCGTCGCAGTCGTCGCCGCAGGAGCTCCAGCCGTCACCGTCGTAGTCATAGCCGTTGTCGATGATGCCGTCGCAGTCGTTGTCCAGGCCGTTGCAATACTCGGTGGCTCCCGGGTACACGGTGGGATCGTCGTCGTCGCAGTCCCCGTCCTCCTCGCAGACGCCATCCTGGTCGTAGTCGGCGCCCTCCGCGTCGTCGATGCGCCCCGAGCAGTTGTTGTCCACGCCGTCACAAATCTCCTCGGCGTTGGGATAGATGCTCGCGTCGTTGTCGTCGCAGTCCCCTTCACAGGGTGCGGAGATGCCGTCGCCATCCAGATCGAAGGGATCGTCGTCGATGCCGTTACAGTCGTTGTCCTTCCCGTCGCAGATCTCCTCGGCCCCTGGATAGACGGAGACGTCGTAGTCGTCGCAGTCCCCCTCGTCCGTGGAGACGCCATCGCCGTCCACGTCCCCGGCGGAGGGATGTGGATCGATACACCCCGCCGTTACGAGCATCGCGCTAAAGAATAGTATCGTCAGATAAACCTTCATCAGCTTCTTCTCCGGATAGATTCAGAACCATCTTAGCAGCAGGAGAAGGCCAGGCCACGGGCACTACGGGATTGTACGGGGACGGAGGGCGGGGAAAACGTCAGGAAACCTGCAACACCAAGGTGGTGGATTCGGCCAGTCCGCCGGCGTCGTACACGGTGATCACGACGTCGTACTCGCCAGCGATGAAGGTCCCGCCGGGAGCGGTGACGCTCCAGTCACCCGCCGCGTCGGAGACCCCCACCAGCTGGATGCCCGCGTCCGCTTCGCTGCTGATGACGATGACCAACTCGTCCAGGGCCTCGCTGTCGGAAACGGTCCCCGCGAAGGTCACCGCATCCCCCGTATCCATCACGTGGGGATCCTGCGCCGGCTCAGTGAGAGTGAGGGTAGGCGCGGTGTTGACCGCCCTGCCAATCTGGGCCACCTGTTCACCCTCGAAGGCCAGGTCCTCGTAGAACCCGCTGTAGTACAGCAGGAACTCGCCATTTTCTTCGTACCAGTCGGTGACGTAGACCATGGTGTCATCCCAGCGGCCTGGCTGTGTGGAGCGACCGAAGGTGGGCCCCACGTCATAGAGGCGGCTGGCCTCGGTGACTCCAAAGGGGATGTGCGCGGCGGCAAAAGACAGCTCCAGCGACGCATCCGCCCCCGTGTACCAGAGCATCTCCGTGTCGCCGTTGCTGGCGAACATCGGATAGACCGCCGCCACCTCGTCCATCTCGCCCACGCTCCCCAGCTCGAGGATGGGCTGGGGGTCCAGGCCCACGCCGGGTTCGGGATCGTATTTGGTGAACGTGTAGCCGCCGTCCACCGATGTGGCCATGCAGGTCCGCCACTCGTAGGCGGCGCTGCTGCAGTAATAGAGCATCACGTATGTGGCACCGTCCAGGTAGACGTACGGTGAACCGGCGTCCATCTCGTCCGCCTCCTGCGCCCCCCCATTAGGTACGATCTCGAAGGCCGTGAAAGGTGGGTTGGCGTCCGCGTACCGGGTCCAGTCCGCGCCGTTCGTGCTCGTCGCCACGCCGATGCTACGGGTGGCCGGGCTGGTGAAGGTGTCCTGGGCCGCGTAGTACATCTTGTACGGTGCGTTCAGGTCGTTGGGATCGTAGACCACGTGGGGGAACTCGACGGCCCAGTAATCCCATTCACCGTATTCGCCCGACCCCTGGAACACGGGCCCGCCGTGGATCCAGTTGACGCCGTCGAGGGTGTAGTACTGGCCGATCTGCATGGACGCCGCGCCATGGCCCGAACGGAAATACATGGCCAGCATGTTGCCGTCATCGACGAAGCGGGACTGCTCGATGCGGTGGCTGAACCAGGCGGTCTCGGCGGTGTCGGCCTCGAACCAGGCGGCGCAGTCCCGCACCCAGCCTGATGTCACGCCCTCCTCCGGGAAGTACCGATCGTCGTTGTCGTCACAGTCGCCGTCGCAGGGGGTGTAGCCGTCCCCATCGAGGTCGTCGAGGTTCATCGCCGCGTCGCCGTCGTCGCAGTCCCCGTCGCATTCGCTGAGCCCGTCGCCATCGTCATCCGTGTCGCCGGCGTCCACGTTGCCGTCGCAGTCGTTGTCATCCAGGTCGCAAACGTCCGGAGCGCCCGGATAGGTCAACGCCTCGTCGTCGTCGCAGTCGTCATCGCAGGTGCTGTAGCCGTCGCCATCCGCGTCATCGATGTTGAGCGCGGCGTCCTCGTCGTCACAGTCGCCGTCGCAGTCGTTCGTCCCGTCGCCGTCGTCGTCCAGCTCCAGGGGATCATCCACGCCGTCGCAGTCGTTGTCGGCGATGCCGTCGCAGACCTCCTCGGCTCCCGGGTAGACCGCGGCGTCCGCGTCATCGCAATCCTCGTCACAGGTGGAGACGCCGTCGCCGTCGCCGTCCTCCTCCATGGGATCGACGGAGCCATCGCAGTCGTTGTCATCAATGCCGTCGCAGACGTCAGGGGCGCCTGGGTAGACGGTGTCGTCGCTGTCGTCGCAGTCTTCGTCGGCGTCAAAGCCGTCCCCATCCGCGTCCACGGCCTCCGGGTCCGGATCCGGGTCCGGATCCGGACAGCCGGTGATCAGCAGCAGCGAAGCAGCAATAGAAGCCCACGAGGCCAAGATACGAGTTTTCATGAAGCCAGCACTCCTCTCACACACCGAAGAACCGGTGTGGAACCGATCGGGCAAACCAAACCCGAATACCCCTCGGCAGCCGCGCTGCCTTCCACGTTTTCAAGATGCGGAATGTCGGCCGGGGGAGCAACTACGGTCTTGTTACCTGTGTGCTCATTCGACGAGGTCGTCGGCGCTCCGCGGCATCAGCTTGTAGTTGCTGTAGGAATAGGTGAGCACGCCGGTGATGCTGGTGTAGCTCGTACCCACGGCCGGGTGATCGGGTAGCTCAGCCCACAGCGCGTCGTCCACCCGCAGATTGCCATCGACGGCGAACTCCCCGTAGTCGGACGGCGAGTCCGGGTTGGAGTCCACCACCGTCACCGGGCCCACCACGATCAGTTGGCTCTCGTACGCCTCGGCCAGGGCGCCCCCCGTGGCCACGTCCGCCGGGTCGGCGATGGGCCAGGCCGCGGGTACGGGCTGGGATCCCAGCACGTCGATGTCCGGCCAGCCCAGCTCGCTGAGGTGGTAGTACTCCTGGTATTCGCCGTCCAGTTCCACCTGGTCCCCCAGCGCGACGGTCACGGTGGCGTCCGTGTACACGTAGATGCCGCCCCACTCATCGTGGGCTGGATCCGTGACGTAGAAGCCCGTGTCCTCGTAGATCGCCGTGACCACCGAGGACGCGATGCGCGCCGGGGTACCGGAGAACGGATGCCCGGCGTCGGCGGGGTTGCGAAGTTGGGGGATGGTGTAGGTGCAAGGATCGCTGCCCGGGTTGGATTCCTGCGGGCAGGGGTCGCAGGCGTCGCCCTTGCCATCGCCGTCGCTGTCCGTCCCGTCGTCCCACACGTGGGGGCACAGGTCGTCCTCGTCCGCCACGCCGTCGCCGTCGGTGTCGCCCGGCGTGAAGCCGCTGCACAGGTCGGCCGGATCCATCGGGCAGGGATCACAGCTATCCCCCGCGCCGTCGCCGTCCAGATCCCATTGCTCCGGATCGTAGGCGTCGGGGCAGTCATCTTCGCCGTCCGCGATGCCATCGCCGTCGCCGTCACCCGCCTGCGCGCCGTCCCCGGGGGCACACTCGAAGCGGGTGGATGGCGCATCGCACTCGAACAGGGGATAGAGGTCGTAGGCGTAGGCCAGCTCGTCCCCGGCGTCGATCCCGTTGGCCTGCATCTCTGCCAGCAGCCCACCCTCCAGGGACGCCTGGATCTCCGTGAGCGTCATATCGTGGCCGTCGTCCGAGGTCTCCATG
>CAZDDH010000285.1:0-10421 GCA_964504165.1 uncultured Rickettsiales bacterium
GGCCGTGTCGTCGTCGTCCGCGGAGTCGTCATCGTCGGCCGAGTCGTCGTCGCCCGTATCATCGTCGTCGCCCGTGTCGTCGTCGTCGCCCGCATCGTCGTCGTCGGTCGCGTCGTCGTCGTCACCGGCCGAATCATCGTCGTCAGAGGCACCGGTGGCCGGGTCGTAGCAGTTCTGTTCGGCATCCATCACCCAGCCCTCGGGGCAGGGCATATCCCACGGCGGGGAGTCGCAGGTGACGAAGAAGAACAACGTCACCCCCAGGGACACGAACCATAACCTGCGCATCTCGTTCCTCCTTGCCGCCTAGACTAGTTCCCGTCCCGCTTTTCGGGATGGAGACTAGACTAACAATAGTCCAGCCCGCCGGAAACCTAATCCCGTGGCCGCGGGCGGCGCTTCTTGCGGCGCTTCTTCTTGCCCGGCTGCCGGGGCTTCTCTTCCAGGCCGCCGAACAGGTCCCCGAGCCCGGTGCGGGACTCCGTGAACCCCGACAGCTTTTCGCGCAGGCGCTGAGTGTCGTCGTCCTCCGCCGGACCTTCGTCCAGGCCGGCGAACAGCGACCCGGCGGCCGGATCCTTCGCGGCAGCCCGAGAACTCCGCCTCTCCCGCCGTGTACGCTGGGTCTCCAGCACCATCTCGATGGGGGGCGCGTCGGCCCTCGAACGCCGTTCCCGCAGCTGCTCCATGAACTCGCGCATACCCCGTTCTTCGGCCGTCTCCGGTTCGTCGGCGTGCCCCTCGCAGCCCCCGATACAGCGGCGGGGCGCGCCCCATCCATAGGTGCGGGCATAGAGCTGCAGCTCCTTGGGATAGGCGAAGGTGCGACCGCAGCGTGAGCAGGTCAGGTACCGTTCCCGCACGCTGCGGCGGGCGGTACGGCAGCGGGGGCAGCGTTTGGGGAGAGAGAGCCCCTCACGACGGAACCAGTCTTCCTCCTCCGGCTCGATGGAGAACGGAGTCTGGCAGTCGCTGCAGGTCCGGATCATGGTTCGGCTGCCCGGGGCCTCATCCGGTCCGGTTCCCCCCGGCCCAGCCGTAGCAGCGCCATGTACAGCGGCAAGAAGAACAGGCCCGACCCCAATGCCGCCAGCCCACCCCAGTTCCAGCCGACGGTCGCCCAGATGTTGTCCGTCTCCCGGGAGAAGGCGACGGCGTCGGTCACCAGCTGCAGGCCCAACCAGACCAGCCAGAACCGGCCGTGCAGCGACGTGACACCGGAGGCCAACGCCCCCATCCCCACCATCGACACGACGGTCACCACGATCCCGAGGGAACCGGCCAGCGACAGGGGTGGACGGAGCACCATCAGGACGATCATCCCGACGGCGAGCACGAACAGGTAAGTTTTGCGGAGTGTATCCATCGTTCGCTCGAGGGCCGATCCTACACGAACCGTGGACGGTGAAATAGTGGGCGTGAGGGGTGGAATCAGCGGCGGAGGGGTGCCCGGCCGGTGTTCGTCGTGATCCGTCGAGCGCGTTCGGTCATGGCGGGCTGGGTGACCTGCCCCGGTGTCATGATCTTCTGGCAGGAGCGGACCGCCTGCTTGGCTACCCGCTCCTTGTCCTTGTCGGAGTAGTTGCCGTCGCTAGCGTATTTGTCGCGCAGGGCGCGCATCCGGGTCACTTCCCGGTCCAGTGTGTTGAGCTGGCTGGGGCTGAGATCATCGAAGCTGGCCGCGCGGAGCTGCTCCACGCTG
The DNA here is from genome assembly GCA_964504165.1 of uncultured Rickettsiales bacterium. GTDB lineage: Bacteria > Myxococcota_A > UBA796 > UBA9615 > CAYRNR01 > CAZDDH01. The sequence continues at coordinate 1,703 of CAZDDH010000285.1, forward strand.
GTCATGTCCAGGCATTCTTCGGGTGGGGCGGGTTTGGTGGCCTCGGCCGCCGTCTTGTCGCTCTTGTCCACAACGTGGCTGGGCTTTCCTGCAGCGAACGCTCCAGTGGCCGGAATACTGACGATGAAGAGGGTCAGAAGAATGCGAGTCCAGACGCCCATGATTTCCTCCAGTACGCGATTGCTTGGCAACTGGAATATGGACGCCCGGAGGCGGGGATTTCTTCAAAGGAAATCCAGAAAGATGCGCTAGAAAGGCACGGCCTCGACGGAGTGCACGCCTTCCAGCTTCTCCTTGAGAATACGCTCGACGCCCATCTTCAGCGTCATCATCGCTCCTGGGCAGCCGGCACACGCGCCCAACAGGCGTACGCGGACGATACCTTCGTCAGTGATGTCCACTAAGGCGATGTCCCCGCCGTCAGCCTGCAGGTGCGGTCGGATATCATCGATCACGGTATTTACGGCTTCTGTGGTCAGTGCCATGGGTTCCTCCTTCGGCAGACGCAACATAGGTACGCGGCGGGGACCAGGCAAGCGATTATTTGACGGCCAATCCCTCGAAGAAGCCCACCATCCGGTCGGCCATCGATTCGACATGCGGCGCCAGGCGATGGTCTCCCCCCGGGATGCACATCGTCTCGGCCCGCGCCCCCCAGCGTTCTACGAGGGATTCGGAATCCGCCGGCGGGACGACCTCGTCGGCGTCGCCCCAGATCAGCAACGACGTCCCCCGGTACGAGGCGGCCGCCGGCCCCACCTCGGGCCAGTGGCCCACCGGAGTGGCGATGCCGGCCCAGCGTGCGATCCCGTGGCGAGCGGCGCCCATCAGGCTCACCGCCGCCCCCATCGAAGATCCGGCCAGGCCCACCGCCGCGGGCTTGGCCCGGGACTCCAGCCAGCCCAGTACGGCGTCCACATCGTCGCCGCGGCGATGGACGCAGATGGGGTGATGGGGCCCGGCCGAATCGCCGCAGCCCGCGTGATCGAACCGCACCGCCGCGATACCCGCCCGCTGGAGCGCCTCGGCGATGCGGGCCACCTTGCCCCGCCGGTGGGACTCCATGCCGTGGCACACCACCACCGCCGGGGCCCCCTCCCCCGCCGGGTGGTAGCTCAACGCCAGCTCCTCGCCCCTGGAGGTGACCACCTGTCCTTCGAGCACGACACCCATATCCACTCCCGTTGTCACGGTCCCACCGAGGGTACCAGGTCCGCCACCCGGACCGCGGTGCAGATCGGGTCCCAACGTGCCCGCACCCAACGGCATGCCATTTGCATAAAAGCGCACCAGGCAACCAACGGGGCGATCCACGGCGGAGGAAATCACGATGAAACCCATGTTCAAATTCGGTTCCACACTGGTGGCGGGCGGCAGCCTGCTGCTGGGGCTCGGCGGCTGCGCAAAGCAGGCCGCCCTTACACCCTTCGAGGATTGCGACGAGCTGGAAGCCTATATCCACGATCTGGCCATCACCGAATACACCTGGTCCGGGTCCAGCGGCGACCAGTGGCGCGGATTCAGCCCCCCCACGCCCGGTATGGGCCAGGACATGGAGCTGGCCGGCGACGACGATGATGGCGGCGGCAACGACAACAGCTATTCGACGACCAATACCCAGGAAAAGGGCGTCGACGAGGCTGATTTCGTCAAGAACGACGGCGAATACATCTATGTCCTCAACGGGCAGGAGCTGGCCATCATCGACGCCTGGCCCGCCACCGAGCTCCATGAGGTTTCCCGCCAGTGGATCGAAGGCGAGCCGCTGGTGATGTACCTCGACGGCGACGTCGTGGCGGTGCTCTCGCAGCTGTACGAGGACGCGAGTTCCACGGGCGGCATCTCCATGTCCATCGACAAGGACTCGGTGAAGATCACCCTGCTCGACGTGGCGGACCGCACCGCGCCGGTGACGATCCGTGAGGTCTACGTGGAGGGCATGCTCTACGATTCCCGCCGCGTGGACGAGCGGCTGTACCTGATCACGCAGCGCGACCTGGCGGAACGCTCCTTGCGTACCCAGACCGAGGGCATGAGCCAGAAGGAGGTCAAAACCGAGGTCCAGGCGCTGGCGCTCCCCGAATGGATGCCCAAGCGCGCCGTCAACACCAAGATCAACGCCACCTGGGAGAGCAAGCAGGAGAGCGTCTGCGATTGCCAGGCGGTCTACCGGCCCAACCGCAAGGCGGGCCTGGAGATGATGTCCGTGCTGGCCCTGGACATCTCCGACCTGGAGAGCGAAGTCACCGGCACCTCCGTGCTGGCCGGCGCCGGCGAGGTCTACGCCACGCCCGAGAGCCTGTACATGGCGGTCTACGAGCCGGACGATGGCCCGTTCCGCGTCACCAGCGGCGGCTTCGGCACCCGGGTCCACAAGTTCGACCTGGAGGGCGGCCCCGAGCACCCGATCTACGAGGCCAGCGGCCGCGTGGACGGCTGGATCCACAACTCCTTTGCCATGGACGAGGCCAACGGCACCTTCCGCATCGCCACCACCCGCTACACCGGCCAGGCCACCGGCAACCTCACCGGCGTGTTCGTGCTGGAGCAAACCGGCAACGAGATGGACGTGGTCGGCTCGGTGGCGGACCTGGCCCCCAACGAGGACGTCTACGCCGTGCGGTTCACCGACGACGCGGCCTACGTGGTGACCTTCCTGGTCATCGACCCGCTGTTCACCATCGACCTCACGGATCCCAAGAACCCCGAGGTCATGGGTGAGCTGCACGTCACCGGCTACTCCACCTACCTGCACCCCATGGACAAAGACCACCTGCTGGCCATCGGCGAGGAGATCTCCGCAGACGGCTGGGAGTTCCTCGGCGTCCAGGTGAGCCTCTTCGACGTCACCGACATGACCAACCCGGTCATGTCCGACCGCGAAGTGGTGGGGGACGGCTGGTCCACCTCGTCGGCCCTGTTCGACCACCATGCGTTCAACTACTACAAGCCGCTGGACATGCTGGCCGTGCCGATGACCATCGAGGACTACGACTGGGAGAGCGTGGGTTTCTCAGGCCTGTACGTCTACGACGTCACCCTCGAAGAGGGCATCACCCTGGCGGGCACCATGGACGCCACCGACCTCATCGACCCGGAGATGGACGGCTACTACGCCCACTACTGCGCCCAGGTCCGCCGCAGCATCATCATCGAAGACGTGCTGTACGGCGTCGCCTCCGGCGGCATCGTCGCCGCACCGGCGAACACCCCGGATCAGAGCCTGGCGATGTTGTCGTTCCCCGACCATGGGGACTGTGAAGACCTGTATTACGACCTGGGTGAGGACTGGTAGTCCGACCGAACGCCCCCCGCCTAATTTCTACTCCCAGTTGTCGTATTCACTCAGATCCAGCAGCACGTAGTCGATCACGACCTCCCCCTCCAGATTGGTAGCGATGAGGCCCTGTGGGTTGCTGCCCTCGACCAGGTCGTAGACCCAGCTGTTGGTCGGTCCTTGGTAGCCGGTGACGTTGTAGTCGTGGGCAGTAAAGACGCCAGTCATGCGGTCCAGTTCCTCGGAAAAATGGAGTGCCGCGAGGGTGTGGCCGTTGTTGTCCGTCCCGATGGGGGACGCGAACCCGGCGGTGTCCCCGGTCTCGATATCCATGGTGTAGACCGAACCAAAGGCACCCACCATCAGCGTATCGCCGTCCAGCTGCTCGACGGCAAAAACACCTTCGCTGTGCGGCAGGTCGCCCACTTCGGTGAACTCCCCCTCGCCCAGGTCGAAGTTGTAGACCTTGTACTCTTCCTGGTCGGTGACCCAGTAGGTGCCGTCCTCGGCCAGCGCCACGTCGTAGCAGTCCCCGTCCGGGAGTGGGTACTCCTCCTCGACCGTACCGTCATCGTCCAGCCAGATGATGGAGTGTTCGCCGGTGGCGTGGGTGGACCCGCACACCACGAAGCCCCCCTCCTGATCCCCCTCGATGGCCAGCCCGCGCACCGTTCCGGGTTCACCCAGGGGGTACGGTTCCTGGCCCGACGACGGGAAGACCTGGATCGTGCCGCCCCAGCCGTCGTCCGCGTCCAGCGTGACGCTGACGCTGTAGATGTTCTCGTCGTAGTCCATCTCGTCGCCCTGGAACAGACCGGCGCCATTGTCGAAGCAGAACCCGGTGTCGAAGTCGGTCCGGTACAATTCGTCGTCCTCGTCCCAGTAGTAGTACCGCAAATCGTAGTTGTGGAAGTTGCGGTCCTGGTAGCTGAATTCCGCGCCCCCTTGGGCGATCAGAGCGATGGCGGCGGTGTCCGCTGGGTCGTGGCCCTCGGGGATCCCACCCCAGCTGTTGGGGCAGCCGTCCCAACCCGTGTCGTCATCATCCCCGTTGTCGTCGTCATCCCCGTTGTCGTCATCGTCATCGTCGTTGTTGAACTGGTTGTCGTCTTCCGGCGCGCAACCCGTAGCGATAACCAGCGACAGCGAGAGCCCCAACAACACGAACCAGCGGACCATCATCAGTTTGTTCCAGATCACGAGCGACCTCCTGGGTTCAAATTCTACAGCAGCCTTGCAGCGGGCGCACAACAAAGCCTGGCCGCGGATTTGGGCAACCCGGGCAACGCTGATACGATCGGCGGTCATGATCAGGCAAGACGCGATCGATGCTCACCGCCGCGCCGGCAACCCCGTCCTGGCGGTGATGCCCATCCACTATCCCCGCGAGATCTTGGACTCGCTGGACATCCTCGGCGTGGAGCTGTGGGGGCCGCCGGGCCCGCTCCCGGATGGCCCCAGCGAACGGATCCAGCCCTATGTCTGCTCCCTGATCCGCAACGCCCTGGCGTTCATCGACGGGGGCGGCACCGACGGCGTGGACGGGATCCTCATCCCGAATACCTGCGATGCAATGATGGGTTTTGCCTCCATGGTCGCCGACATGGGGGACTGGGACCGGCCCCTGTTCCACTTCCACCAGCCCCGCTCCCAGGACCCCACCACGGCCAATCCGTTCCTGCAGGGGGAGATCGAGCGCCTGTGGCACGCGCTGGGCAAGGCCTTCGACCGGCCGTGTAAGAACGACGCGCTGCTGGAGGCCATCGAGCGCCGTGAGGCCATCGAGGCGGCCCACCGCAAGCTGCGCCAGCACCGCCGCCAGCTCCCCATGAGCGAGCGCGAACTGATGGAACTGCTGCGCGCAGATGGCTGGCAGACCGCCCGGGACCACCTGGCGGCCCTCGAGGCCGCCTTGGAGACCCTGGCGGGCGAACCGATCCACCAGGGCCCGGGGGTCACCGTGAGCGGGATCGTGCCCGAGCCGATGACGTTACTGGACGCCCTCTCGGAAGCCGGCGCGGTCCTCGTCGGTGACGACTACGCCAGCACCGGGCGGCGTCATGGCGGCGGCAGCAAGATCGGCGCACCGCTGGAGACCGTCGCCGAGCGTATGCGGCGTAGGCCGCCCTGCCCGACCCTGGCCGCGGACCTACCGATACGCCTGGACTATCTGGTCGACCTGGTGCGGCGCACCGGTTCGGCGGGGCTGATCGTGCACACGGTCCGGTTCTGTGAACCGGAGCTGTTCGACTACCCCGCCATCAAGGAACGCATGAAACACGAGGAGATCCCCGTGCTGTTCGTGGACACCGAGGTGGAGCGTGACATGCCCGGCCCGCTGGTCACCCGGCTCGAGGCCTTCGTGGAGATGATCTCGTGAGCGCCGGGCGCAAGCTGCAATACTCGCTGGCCAGCTCGCTGGTGGGCCCGACGCTGGCCAAGGTGGACCGGGCCAATTCCTGGTGGCGGAGGCGGAACCGTACCCCGCGGGAGACACCGCTGGGGCCCGCGCCCGAGACCACCCGGCTGCTCAAGGAGATCACCACCTCCCACTATTTCTCAGCGCGCTACGCCGACGGCGGCGTGCCGGTGGCCTGGGTCACCAGCGGCTCCCCCGTGGAGATCCTGCGGCCCCTGGGGTTCCACCTGGTCTACCCGGAGAACCACGGCGCCATCTGCGGGGCGGGGCACAAATCCCCCGAGCCCATCGCCGCGGCGGAGGACGACCTGTTCTCCCAGGATCTGTGCAGCTACGCCCGCATCGACTTCGGCACGCTGATCAGTGGCAAGACGCCCGTGGGACGCATCCCCAAGCCGGATCTGCTGTTCTGCTGCACCAATATCTGCCAGACCGTCATGTACTGGTACCGGGAGTTGGCCCGCAGGCTGGACGTGCCGCTGATCGTCGTGGACACGCCCCAGGTTTACGGGGAACCCACCCGCGAGCACATCGACTACGTCATCCACCAGATGCGCGAGGCCGCCAACAAGGCCGCCACCGTGGCGGGCAAGGCCTTCGACGAGGACCACTTCGAGGTGGCGGTGCGGTCCGCGCAAGAGAGCTGCGCCCTGTGGGGTGAGTGCCTGGCGACCAACAAGTCCCGCCCGGCGCCGTGGACCGCCTTCGACGGCTTCATCCACATGATCCCCATCGTCGCCATGCGGGGCACGGACACCTGCAACAACTACTACCGCACGCTGCTGGCCGAACTCAAAGAACGGGCGGCGGCCGGCATCGGGGGCGTCAAAGAGGAGCGGCACCGGCTGCTGTGGGACAACCTGCCCATGTGGTTCGAGATGCGCGGCCTGTCCACGCTGCTGGCCGAAGAGGGCTTCGCCATGGTGGCAGCGACGTACACCAATGCCTGGGCGGAGACGGCGACCCAGCTGGACACGGACGAGCCGTGGGAGGGCATGGCCCAGGCCTACTCCCAGGTCATCCTCAACCGGGATCTGGACCACCGCCTCAAGCTGATCCGAGGCATGGCCGAGGAGTTCGGCTGCGACGGCGTGCTGTTCCACTCGGACCGCAGCTGCAAGCCCTACTCGGTGGGCCAGCTGGAGATGCGCGACCGCCTGGCCGCCGACGGCCTCAAGGCCATGGTGCTGGACGCGGATCACGCCGATCCGCGGGCCTATGCGCGGGGGCCCGCCGAGACTCGGTTGAAGGCGTTCATGGAGACGTTTTAGTAGACGGTCACCGTCACGGTCACGGTCACGGTCACGGTCACTTTCACGGTCGCAGCCACGCTCAAGATCCCGGACTATGAAACCATGAACCACGAACCACGCATTCGTGATCGGATAAGCCTACAGGCTCCGCCGCCGTGATCATCTATCCAGCCTCCGCCATGCGAGATCGCCAACGCCTGACGTCTCGTAGGAAGGTTTCTGACTCGGTGCTGTGGACTCGTTGTCGAGTGGGCATTCGGGCTCGATTGGGGTCCTCGGTCAGCTTTGCCAGCTGCTGCCAGGGCAATCTGCGTTTTACCCCACCCGCCAAGCGGTCATGAGCCAATTCGACGAGCACTTCATGCCACAGATGGACCCACGCTCCTGGATTGATCCGGCGGTCCCGGGGTAGGTGACGTTCTGCCTGTAGCTTGGCCCGCATGGTGATCGACGCCCTCACAAGGGCGGCGGCGACCATCGTCCGGACGATATGCGGCCTGGTCGATGTGATCTGGTTCAGGCCAAGTCCGCTCTTGGCGGTCTTGTAGAAGGTCTCGACCTCCCACCGCAAGCGGTAGGCGAACGCCAACTCATCGGGGGAGAGCCATTCCTCGGGCACGTTTGTGATGTACGGGTGGTGGCATCGTTTCTGCGGGTTCTAGACGGCAACAGTGCGGAAGTGGATGTGGAAGAGTGGATTTGGGTGAGGTGGCCTTCGGACTATGAAACGGCAGCTCACCTCGATGGTCTTGCTGGGCATGGCGGGCAGGGCTTCACGCATGGGACATCCGACCAAGTGGCCTGCGCGGTGCTTGCGGTTGTTGGCCGCGATGACGGGCTTGAAGCGACCGTGAAGGGGGATGAGGAAGAAGGCACCGGCTTGCTCGTTGGTGTGCCACAGAGAGACATCGGTGTAGCCGCGGTCCATCAGGTATCGGACCAGCTCGCGCCACTGACCGGGGCCGAATGCCTGTTTTTCGTATGTCCTCTCTCCGGTAATGCGGTGCCGCAGGATCTCGCCGGTGAGGGCACGGACCTGTGTGTGGACCTTGATCGCCGCGGGAGCCTGGCTGCGAGTGCCAGGCCATAGGCCTGAAAGCTGACTGCGAAGGGTCACGACCGTGGCATCCGTGGCCACGACATCGCTGAACATGGAGAGCAAACCCGTGGGCTGAGGGGGCCTCTCGATCGCCGCGCTCTCGAGCCGTCCAAGGAGCCATTCCACCAGCCGATCGAACGACTCGGTCCACCGATCCCAGAAGGATGACCGCACCACGTGGGTGCCCTCGTGCAAGGCCATGGCCTGTCGCATGCAATTGATGCTGTGGTCGTCTCGGCGACCCACCGATAGCACGGCCGCCACAACGAAACCGACAGGGCCGATCTTCGGGCGACGTTGGACGAATCCAAGGCGAACGGCTTCTTGCAGGATCGCCGAGGCAGAAACGAGGTTATGCAGGAAGGTCTCTGGCGAAGTATGGTCGGTGTTGGCCAGGGTCTATCCAGGAAGTTTTTTATGTGTCGCAACCCCATCTTCTTGGGTGCCGTGGCCTTTGTCGATCCCCTCTTCTTCAGATATTTCGGTAGTTCAGCCGCGTTACCCGGTCACGCAAGCGAACCACGAACCTTGGGACAACGTAACATGGTCCACATGTCCCTACGGCTCGTGATTTCTTTTTTTATCTCGACACCGAGTGGTTCCTTGCCCAAACTCGTGAAGGGGGGTAGACGGTTAGCGCCTCCACCCCCTACATGTTGTGGTCACCACTC
>CAZDDH010000286.1:0-10399 GCA_964504165.1 uncultured Rickettsiales bacterium
AGACGTCCGCGTCCGTGTCGTCGCAGTCCGTGCCGGCAGCTGAATAGCCGATGAGCTGCTGGCAGTTGACCATGGTCACCGCCGGGTTGCCGAAGCTGTCCCCGTCCAGATCCTCGTACCAGGTGGTGGCGTCCACGGCGTTGTCATCGACCTGGCCGTTGCAGTCGTTGTCGAACCCGTCGCAGACCTCGTCGGCGCCGGGGAAGACGGTGGGGTCCGTGTCGTCGCAGTCCGTGCCGGGGGCGACGTAGCCCGAGGGCGCGGGACCCGTAGCCGTCGCCGTCCAGGTCCAGGTGGTAATAAATCGCGTCGATGGCGTCCGCCTCGTCGGTGATGCCGTCGCAGTCGTTGTCCACGCCGTCGCAATACTCGTCGGCGCCGGGATAGACGTTCGCGTCGCCGTCGTCGCAATCGTCGGTCAGCCCCCCGTAGCACGAAGCCATGCCGGGATCGCCGAACCCATCCCCGTCGGCGTCCATGCACGGTTCGGGCCCCAGCAGCAGATAGGTCTGGCCGGCGTAGGACCCGTTCTCTCCGCTCCACGACGCGGCGATCAGCCAGTCCTGGAGCCCGTCTCCGTCCACGTCACCGAGGCCGTCCGTGCTGATGCCGGCGGCGCTGTAGCTGCTCTCGCCGATGAACGAGGCGTCCGCCGTGGCCAGGGAACGATCCATGGCCCATCCACCGGCGTCACCGAAGATCAGGTAGGCCTGCCCCGCCTGGTACCCACCGAGGCCGCTGTTGACCGATCCGATGAATAGATCGTCGTAGCCGTCCCCGTCCAGGTCACCCACGCCCGCCAGCCCCTGGCCGGCGGCGTCGCCGCTCACCTCGCCCAGGAACGAGGCGTCCGAGTTGGCCAGGTCGGCCCCCAGCGACCAGCCCGCTGACCGGCCGAGGATCAGGTAGACCTGACCAGCGTCCGGGCCCGCGTCATCGTTCGTCTGCGAGCCGATGAGGAAGTCGTCATAGCCGTCCCCGTCCACGTCGCCCACGCCCGCCAGGGTCATGCCGGCCTGGTCGTTGGCGCCCTCTCCCAGGAACGACGCATCCGCATTGGCGATGGGCGTGTCCATCGCCCACCCGCCGGACTGGCCCAGCAGCAAGTAGGTGCAGCCCCCCTCCGCCGCGCCGTCATCGTTGTTGGGTGCGGCGATGAGGAAGTCGTCGTAGTTGTCGCCGTCCACGTCGCCCACGCCCTCGACCACCGTACCGGCCCGATCCCCTTGATCGGTGCCCAGGAAGGAACCGTCAGCCGTGTCCAGCACCTCGTCCGTCGTCCATCCTCCGGAGGCCCCCAGGATCAGATAGGTCTGGCCCGTGGAGTCACCGCCGTTGTCGTTCCCCGGGGCACCGATGATGAAGTCGTCGTAGCCGTCCCCATTCACGTCGCCCACGCCCGCCACGGACTGGCCGGCCCCATCGTTCATCGCCTCGCCGTGGAACGACGCATCGGCGTTGGTCAGCGCGGTGTCCATCGCCCAGCCGCCGCTGCTCCCGAGGATCAGATACGTCTGGCCCGCGCCGGTGCTGCGCTCGCTGTTGGTGTAGGACCCGATGAGGAAGTCCTGATAGCTGTCGCCGTTGACGTTGCCCGCGGCGGCGACCTCCAGGCCGCAATAGTCGTCCGCGTCCTCCCCCAGGTAGGAGGCATCGGCCAGGGACAGATCCGTATCCATCGCCCAGCCGCCCGCTCCTCCAAAGATGACGTAGGTCTGGCCAGCGGAGCTCGCGCCCTCGTCGTTGCCGTAGGCACCGATGATGAAATCCGCGTAGCCGTCGCCGTTGAGATCGCCCACACCGGCCACGTGGTTGCCCGCCCGATCCCCCGACGCCTCGCCGAGGAACGAGCCCTCGGATTGGCCCAGATCCGTACCCAGCGACCAGCCCGCCGAATCGCCGGCGGGGAACGCTACCAGGCACGTTATCGTCAGCACGAACAGAACAGACCCGAGTCGTCTCATGGCGCACCTCCCAGGAATCCTCTGTGGCAACTTATCACAGGGAATTCACGGATATGGTACCTCTGCGGCGATGGTCAAGCTCTCGCCGGGAACCGTCGGTCGACTGCTCATCGTGCTCGCCGCGGTGCTGTGGAGTTCCAGTGGCGCCTTCGTCAAGAGCCCACCGCTGGAGGCGCTGCCCCGCGACACCGCCGGTCCGACCATCGCGTTCTACAGGGCGGTGGCGGCCACGCTGGTGCTGCTGCCATTCTTCCGCCCCAGCCGTCTCCGCTGGCACCCGGTGCTCCCGGTGCTGGTGCTGTGCTTTGCGGCGATGAACATCCTGTTCATCTCGTCCATGACCCTGACCACCGCGGCCAACACCATCTTGCTGCAGTACTCGGCCCCCATCTGGATGTTCATCGCCTCGGTGACCTTGCTGCGCGAAAAGGTGGACCGCCGCAACGTGGCGGGCCTGGTGCTGGGCACGGTGGGGGTCATCGTGATCCTGCAGTCGTTCCTCGGGGGAGCCGAGGCGTTGGGAGTATGCCTGGGTGTCGGGGCCGGAGTGGCGTACGCGGGGGTGGTGGTCTGCTTGCGGGTGCTACGGGACCACGATCCCATCGTGCTGGTCACCCTCAACTTCGCCGTCAGCGCCGCCGTCCTGATCCCCTGGGTCGTCGTCAGTGGTGCTGTCCCGGATCTCCCCCAGGCTGGCGTGATCACCGCCTTCGGCATCATCCAGGTGGCCGCCGCCTACCTGGTCTTCACCCGCGGCATGCAGACCGTCAGCCCCCAGGAGGCCGGCGTCATCACGCTGCTGGAGCCGGTGCTCAACCCCCTGTGGGTGCTGTTGCTGTGGCACGAACCGGTGGCCGGCGCGACGGTGGTGGGCGGCGTGTTCATCCTCGGTGGGCTCGGCGTGCGATACCTGCCCATCTGGGGCAAGGGGGGGGTCAGCCGATCTCCTGGATGAGCTGCCGGAAATACGCCGGCATCTCGTGGCGCGGGTACCACGCCAGGGCAAACTCGAACCGGATCTCCCCTGCCGGGTGGATGTCGATCAGCTCTCCCGATTGCACGCGCGGGGCCGCGAAGGCCTCGGACAGCACCGTGTAGCCGTGGCCGAGTGCCACCAGCGACGCGAGCGCATCGGTGCTGTTGGCCAGGTGCCGCTCCCGGCGGGCCAGGGGCAACAGGCCGTGCTTCTCCAGGTAGCGGTGGGTGGCGTCGTCCCCGGAGTTGAAGTCGACGATCCGTTCGGTGGCGACGATATCCTCCACGTCCCGGCCGGCCCAGGCGGCCGTTGCCACGAGGATGTAACGGTCCGGGCGCAGCAGCCGGGAGTCCAGCTCGTGCACCACCTCACGCCGGGGCAGGACGGCCAGCTGGGAGTGGCCGGCCTTGAGGGCGTCCAGCCCCGAACGGTCGTCGTCCAGCTCGAAGGTGAACGTCAGGTGGGGGTGGGACGACAGCACGCGCACCGCCGCCGGAATGATCCGGCTACGCATGATGCTGGACGGTCCGGTGATCTGGACCCGGATCTCCCGGGCATCGTCCTGGCCCTGCAACGAGGACAACAGCTCCCCCTCCAGGTCCGTCACCCTCTGGGCATATCGCAGCAGCGCCTCCCCTTCGGCCGTGGGCCGCATCCCCTTACGCGAGCGGGTGAACAGCGTCGTGTCCAGCTGGCGCTCCAGGGCGCGGATGCGCTGGGTGACCCCGCTCTGGGAGAGTCCGATGGAGCGGGCCGCGGCGTGCACGGTCCCGTGTTCGACGACGGCGACGAAGGCGGTCAAGCCTGGGCTGAGCATCATCATAATTTCTTATCAATATCGATTATTTATTCATTATTCAACACATTCCCCGGCCGCTAGGTTCGTTCCCCTCGAACCCGCTCGAACCCAGGGAGGACAAGATGGAACCCACCGCCCACGAACCCTTCGCCCAACCGTCCACCGCGTCGTCCATGCTGTGCCGGCTACGCGGCATCCGAATGTTCGCCGGTGAGGCCGCCACCCGTGGCCTCGGCGATGGGATCGTGAAGCGCTTCTTGGCCACGGACCCGAGGCTGGCCGAGGCCATCACCGTCGCCGAGCGGGTCCACGGCGAGCTCGTGCAGAACTATGGTGCGCTGGTGTGCATGGCAGAAGCCGACCTGTGCGAGTTCCTGCAGGAGGACTACCTGAGCTTCTACGGCCCGGCGGCCTCCAGCCCCTATGTGCCGTTGGCGGCGGCCGGGCCCTGGATCGTGACGGCCCACGGCGCCGTACTCCACGACTCGGGAGGCTACGGCATGCTGGGGCTCGGCCACGCTCCTCCCCAGCTCACCGAAGCCCTGGCCACTCCATGGGTGATGGCCAACGTGATGACCCCCAGCTTCAGCCAGCGCCGGTTCTCCTCCCGGCTCACCCGGGAGATCGGCCACACCCGGGGCGGGCACTCACGCGACGCCTGCCCCTATACCCGGTTCGTCTGCCTCAACAGTGGCTCCGAGGCGGTGTCGATGGCCGCCCGCGTCAGCGACATCCACGCCAATCGGCAGACCGTCGCGGGCGCCCCCCATCACGGCCAGCAGATCCGTACACTCAGCCTGGAAGGGAGCTTCCACGGCCGTACTGCCCGGGCGGCGCGGGCGTCCCACGCCACGGCGGCCATCTATCAGCAACACCTGGCCTCCTTCCGGGACCGGGACACGCTGGACACGGTCGCCCCCAACGACATCGACGCGCTTGGCCGCGTCTTCGAGCGGGCCCGGCGGAAGGGCGTCTTCTACGAGGCGATGTTCATCGAGCCGGTGCTGGGGGAGGGGCAGCCGGGGCTGTCGCTGACCCGGGCCTTCTACGACCGCGCCCGCGAACTGACCGCCGCCCACGGTACCCTACTGGTGGTCGATTCGATCCAGGCCGGGTTGCGGGCGACCGGCTGCCTCAGTGTGGTGGATTACCCGGGGTTCGCGGGCTGCGCGCCGCCGGATATGGAGACCTATTCCAAGGCCCTCAACGCCGGGCAATACCCCCTCTCCGTGCTCGCGCTGAGCCCGCAAGCGGCCGAGCTGTACGTCACCGGCCTCTACGGCAACACCATGACCACCAATCCCCGCGCCCTGGAGGTGGGCTGCCAGGTCCTCGACAGCATCACCGATGGCCTGCGCATCAACATCCGGCAGCGGGGCGCCCAGCTCGCCCAGCGCCTGGAGGAGGTGGCGGCCCGGCTACCCGGCTCGATCCTCGGCGTGCAGGGGACGGGGCTGATGGTCAACGCCGAGCTGGACCCGCTGCGGCACACCGTGCACGGTGTGGATGGTATCGAGGAGCGGCTGCGGCGGGCAGGGATCGTCATGATCCATGGTGGAACCAACGGGCTACGTTTTACCCCGCACTTCGCCATCACCGAGGCGGAGATCGACCTGATCGCCGACTCCGTCGAGGCGGTATTGGCGTTGGATCACTGACCGTCGAAGAGGTCCCGTAACCGGACCCGGGTCCCCTTCCCCGCCGGATGGCGGGACTGCAACTCGGCCAGGCGCTGCTCCGCTAGACCGATGGACCAGCACGCCTCATCGGGCATCAACTCCACCGGCGTTCCCGGTTCGTTGAGTTCACAGATATCGCGGTACTCGACGTACTGCCCCGGATCCCGTTCCTCGAGCCAGCGCAACGGCAACCCCTGGGTGCGGCACACGTAGGGGCGGTCCCCGTAGGCCCGGCATCCCCCGTCCTCGTCCAGCAGCGCGCAGGCCCCTGGCCCGTGGGGCGCCTCCCCGCCCAGCAGGTCGGCACAGTGCTGCCGGATGCGGTCCGCCTCCACCTCGAAGACGGTCAACTCGTCGACGCAGCAGTCCGTGCAGCCGAGCCCGCAGCGCAGCCGGTCCCCGTGGAGCTGCACCAGCCCCTCGACGGCACGGTCCACCTTGCCGTGAAGGGCTTCGAGTTCTTGCAGGAGCGGGGAGGATGGGGAATGAGAGGGGCTCATTGGATGTAACTTTCCGAATCGTTTGCTGCCGCGTCAGCCTGGCGTGTCTTGATGGATGGAGGTTCCAATCATGGTCGATCCTCGCCATTCTTTCGATATGCAATTACTCCCACCCAGGATCGGATGGTGTCTCCCCGCCGTGGTCGCCCTGCTGTGGTGCGGCGGATGTACCGAACGGTTCACCGAGATGGTGGAGATGCGCGACGGCGTCCGTCTGGCTACGGACGTCTATCTGCCGTCCGGCGACGGCCCGTGGCCCACGGTCGTCTACCGCACTCCCTACGGCAAGAATCCGGACGCCGCCGGCCAGCATCTGGCCTCCTACGGCATCGCCGTGGTCAATCAGGACATGCGCGGCCGCTTCGACTCCGAAGGGGAGGATCTGGTCTTCACCAGCGATGGCGACGGCGATCTCAAGGACGGCTACGACACCCTGGAATGGGCGACCGAGCAGTCGTGGTGTGACGGGCAGATCGGCACCTTCGGCGGGTCGGCGCGGGGCATCGTGCAGTACATGCAGACCCCGGCCACCCCCCCGGGCCTGGCGGTCATCGACGCCCAGGTGGCCACCCCCAACCTGTACAGCGACGCTCTCTTCCAGGGGGGCGCTTTCCGCCGCGCTCTGGCGGAAGGCTGGCTCGAGGGCCAGGGCAGCTTGCACTTCCTCGACTACGCCGTCGAGCACCCCTACGAGGATGAGTTCTGGGCTTCCGTCCAGACCCATGACCAGTATGCCAACGTCACCGTCCCGGGGATCCACGAGGGCGGCTGGTACGACATCTTCGGCCAGGGCAACGTGGACGCCTTCCGGGGCTATCAACACGAGGGCGCCGCCGGTGCCAGCGGGCAACAGAAGCTGATCATGGGGCCCTGGACCCACGGCCTCTACACCCGCGAAGCCGGGGAGCTCACCTACCCCGACAACGCCGACGAGCCCCCCTATGCCGACGCGTTCAACACCCTGTTCAACCACTACCTCGAGTTGGGCCACCCGGACATCGCCGACCACCCGGACGACGTGCCGGCGGTCCAGTACTACGTGATGGGTGACGTGGACGACCCCGCCGCCCCCGGCAACGAGTGGCGGACGGCCGACGACTGGCCCCCCGTCGCCGCCCCGGTCCGGTTCCACCTGCAGCCCGACGGCACCCTCACCGAAGCTTGCCCGGCGGGCGACCCGGCCTCCTCGACCTACCTCTACGACCCCGCCGACCCCTCCCCCACGGTCTGCGGCGCCAACCTCACCATCCCCGCCGGCCCCTGCGACCAGCGTTCCGTGGAGGCCCGCAATGACAACCTGCTCTTCTCCACCCCCGAACTCGCCGAGGCGATGGAGATCACCGGCCGGGTCCAGGCCCACCTGTTCGTGGACATCGACCAGCTGGACACCGACCTGATGGTCCGCATGACCGACGTCTACCCCGACGGCCGCTCCATGCTCATCGCCGACGGCACCGCTCGCCTGGCCGCCCGGGGGCTGACGACCGGTATCGAACACCTCCAGCCCGGCGAGATCGTGGAGGCCGTCGTGGACCTCTGGAGCACCTCCATCATCCTGGCCCCCGGCCACCGCCTGCGCGTCGCCGTCACCTCGTCGAACGACCCGCGCTTCGCCCCCAACATGAACAACGGCCTGGACTACCCGGACCATCTGGAGGGCACGCCCCTGCCGGTCACGGTGCAGCTCCATCATGGGGCCGATCATGCGTCGTATATCGAGCTACCCGATCCCTCGCGGGATGGGGGGGATTTTGTGGTGTGTGACTAGAGCACCGAACAGGTAACCGGACCGAGTCAGGCGAAGTACCTGGAATCACAGGCAAGGAGAGAGAAGGGAGCCTGCCGGGGGCAAGTGACCGACGAACGACGCAGCCTGTGTTTTCAGGGGCGAGTCTGACGACGGGAGGTTACCTGTTCGGTGCTCTAGCGGGGGTCACGGTCCCCTATTTTCTACGATAGTCCTTGATGTCGAGGGGTTCGTACGGCCAAGCCGAGAGCGTGGCGTCGACGTGGTCGATACGGTGCTGGTAGACATGGACAGACCATCCATGACGGGTCATTCGTTCTTCGACGAACTGCGGGCTCGAGGCGTCGAGGGCGGCGAGGATTGCCCCCGTATCGTCCAGATCACCCGATTTGAGGGAATCTGAAGGTGGGAGGGACTCTGAAGGCGGGACGATGACCACGAAGGTAGCCGTACCCAGCTGGCCGCCATCGGGTTGGGTGGGGCTGGAAGAAACGTCGGCAACGACCTGTTCGTCCCAACCTTGGAAGACTTCGGTGTCGGCCTCCAGTTCGCCAGCCCAGAGGGGGACGAGGGCCATGCTGTATCCGATGCCATCGACGAACAGCCATCGGCTCTCCATAGCGTACGGCGTGACGACGTCGAGAACCTCGTGGAACACGGGATCGGCGAAGTAGTCCGCATCGTCGATGACGAGGTCACGCTCGGAGGACAGGACCTGGCGGTAACCCTGGAACGAGAGCAGGGCGAGGACGGAGAAAATCGTGGCCAACCGACCCAAACGACGCCAAGAACCGGGGAGGACTAGCGAGCAGCGGGTCAACGGAAGCAGGGCACAGGCATAGAGCAACGGGACGATGATGATCAGGTTGCGCGGGATCTTGTATGGGTGTGCCGTGGTCGCGATCACGGCCACGATCGTCGCGAACTGCAGGAGGCGCAGGCCTGGTGATGTCTGGACGTGGAGAACCAGGCGGAGTTTGCCCAGATGGAAGGTGCGACGATGGTCCATCGTGGTGGCGAGCGCCAGCAGGCCAGCCGTAAAGCAGGCGAACAAGACGATCGCGAGAGCGGGCGAATACAAAAACCGCATCGAGACCGTGCGGGGCAGCCACGTCAGGGAATGAACGTCGAACAGGGGGACGTCCACGGTTCGGTTGAAGAAGAAAATCTGGAGCGCCGTGAGCACGTCGGGATCCCACAACAACCAGATCGCAAAAAAGGACGCTGTGGGGGCGATCCACAGAAGTAGACGCCAATCGAAGGCCGAGCGGATCGCCTTCCGATGCTCGAAGAGGTGGTGGACGAAAAACGGAATCACGAGCATCGGGAACAGGTTGTAGCGGACGAGCGCAGCGAGCAGGAGCACCGAGCCGATGGCGAGCTGTGGACCAGGCCGTCGATCGGCGTGGTAGCGGATGAACAGCCCCATCGCCAACAACCAGACGATCAGGGACGTGGGCTCCGTCATGGCGGTGAACAGATGGCTCCGGACAAAGGTACTCGTCGCCGTCAGGAAGACGACCACGAGGCCCACGATCCAACCTCGCCTCGGGTCCACGATCTGGCAGAGCCAGACGAGCAAGATGAACGACAGCGAATAGGCGAAGACGCCGTAGCTACGGACGGCGTCCTGTGAATCGCCCAGGCACGCGATCCACGCGGTCAACACGCAGGGATGTACGAACGGATGGACCTCGGCGCGGAAGGCACGGCTGAAGAAGCCCGATAGGTCGCCCCTGAAGACAAGGTCCCTCAGCTCCATCGCCTGGATCGTGTAGTACCCCGCATCGCCGGTCGGCAGGTCGCCCGGGTAGACGAAATCGCCGTATCCGGTGACCCCGCACACGACGACCGCGACGACGGTGAGGACTACAGGCCACCAACGCGCCGGGGACATGGGGGCCGCCTCACTCAACCTGGCTCGTACCTCCCTGATGAATCGCGGTCGTTGTGCGCCACCTGGACCACCGCCACACCCTCCTGGAATCCAGGATAACGTGGTTATTGGCCAGGTGGTATCGCACCTTCTGGCCGAAGCTCGGAGATCTCGATTCCCAGTAAGAATGACGGGGGAGTAAGCTGTTGCCGAGAGCCTGGAGCACATCCCATGGACATTCGGGCCGCGACACCTGCGGACCTCGACACGCTGTTCGACCTGCATTGCACGGTCTTCCGCCATCACATCCAAGAAATCTGGGGTTGGGACGAGGCCTGGCAGCGATCTAGGTTTGAGGAAGAATGCGACGCATCGACCGTCTCGGTCGTCCAGATCGATGGCCGCACCGTGGGGTACACACAGGTCGCCTCCGGAGATGACCGCGTGTACCTGCAAAACATCGCCCTCCACCCGGATGCACAGGGCCGTGGCATCGGAACCCGCCTACTGGAAGACATCCAGAGAGCCGCTATGCAGCAAGAAGCGACGCTCGACCTTGGAGTCTTCCGCACCAACCCACGGGCGGTGAAGTTCTACGAACGACTTGGATTCAGGAAGACCGGTCAAACGGACACTCACATCAAGATGTCGTGGCAGCTGTGATCGGAAGATGGGGGCCTTACGAGCCTGGAGTGCCCACCGTTGACCATTGCGGGTTGGCCTTGCAATGGATTCTGCAGAATCGTGATTCCCCGTGGTTACTGACGATAAATGATAAATCGTCAAGCTCCGGGGTCATTCCGGGGCCAGACTTGATCCGCGAGCGTACCTCCGGACCCATTCGAATCACCGGAAACC
>CAZDDH010000287.1:0-10396 GCA_964504165.1 uncultured Rickettsiales bacterium
AGAGCAACGGCGTCGCGGATCTACGCCGTCAATGTGTGGCGGGTCGGACGGTTACCCTTTTGTTCTCAGAAGGTTGGCGCGGTCGCCCTGCGCCACGGGGGTTCAGGAACGTCCTGTTCGAACCCCCACTTTCCCCTCCAGGACGGTACCGCGCCCGTGGTAACCTCGTTCCCGAGGAGGTCCGATGGGTCGCGAGGGACCAGGCCGATGCGAACGAGCGCCGTTTGCGCGGATTTTCGCCTCTCGATGGCCCGCTGGTGATGGTTCATTGAGGGTCCACGGGAAGCCGGATGCGGCTCACGGAGGACCCAGCGAAAGCAATTTCCTACGGCCTCGCTTTGCTCGCTGCGCTGGGAGGGGGATGAATCCCCTTGCCCCCTTCTGGTCGTTCATAGGCTTCCAGGAGAAGGCCTGGATCTGTCAACAGCCGAGTTCACCTGTTCGGTGATCTGGGGCGGCAGCTACTTGTTGAGGCGCCCTAGCAGGGCATCCATTCGGTCGCGTAGTTCATCGAGATCACCACCGGCCTTGGGTGCCTCGGGCTCTGGCGGAGGTTCAGCCGGCGACTCATCGGCTGGTGGTTCGGCCTTCTTGCCGGCGGCTGCCGTCCCACCGAACCCAGCCCAGCCCCCCATCATCTTGTCCACCTGCTGCTGCCAGACGTTGCCGCTGGCGAGGAACTGGGAGATGGCGGTGTTGAGGAAGGCGGCGAACGGGCCCTGCATCATCGTGCCCTGCACGTGGATGATGTGGTGCAGCAGCTCCACGGGGATCAGGTCCAGCCGGTCCTGTTCGTCGAGGATCACCTGGGTCAATACCTGCCTGGTCAGGTCGTTGCCGTTGGCCGCGTCCACCACCTTGACCGTGGCGCCGTCGCGGATCATGCCGGCCAGGTCCTCCAGCGTGATGTACCCGCTGCGGCGGGTGTCGTAGAGGCGGCGGTTGCTGTACTTCTTGATCAGGATCGGGCCTTCGTTCGCCATTGCACCATCGTTTCGCGGGTGATTGTGTTGTGTATGCGTAACGTACCGGAAATATCGATTTGTGGCAATCGGCATGGGATGTTGCAGCGCAATAAAGTGCCTTGACCGATGCCCGGGTTTGTTCTAGGGTTTCTGGGCGACGTATATCGCAAATGCAGCAAACGGAGTCGAATGATGACCAAGACGCAGACGCCAAACTTCGACATGGGCGGCCAGCTGATGCGGGCCTGGACCGAGACCATGGACGCCTGGTGGGCCAGCATGCTGGGGGACCCGGCGCGGTTGTCCCAGCTGGCTGAACGGATGGGCGGCACTCCCGGCGCCGGGGAGGTGAGCCGGGAGGATCTGGCTGCCGTGCTGCAAGCCCTGGAGCTGGTGGAGAAGCGGCTGGACGATATGGACGACAAGGTCCGGATCCTCGCGGAGAGCATGAGCCAGCTGGTGGAGGTCGTGCAGGCGGGCGAACAGGGTAGGGGAGAGGCGTGATGCCTCGTAGCCCGGCCCGGAGCCTTCGCCGGATTGCCCTAGGGTTGGTTGGGCTGGCGTGGCTGGCGCTGTCCATCCCGCGTGCGGGGGCGACCTCGTACTTCGACGCGACCACGGCCGAGCAGGCTTGGGACGCCGCCGAAACGGTCTGCCAGGACCTGGACGGCCTGCCGGTGTGGGATCGGGTCGAGCGGCAGCAGGACGGCGACACCACGCTGTTCCGCGCCGAGGAATTCCCCCCGGGGTGGGCCTGGGACGGCGGGTCACCCGTCTCCCCCCACATCGATACGGCCTTTGGCACGGCCGAGCCCCACAGCGGGATTTTCGTGCTGCACTTCGCCCCGGGCTGGTCCAACGCCGACAAGGGCACGCCCGTGCTGCTGGTGCCCGGAGCCGGCGCCGCCGCTACCGGTGTGATGCCACCCCTGGCCCGGCACCTGGCCGCCCAGGGGCGCTCGGTATTCGCCATCACCTTCGCCCACCCCCACGGCGACAACTACCAGCAGGCCGAACAGGTGGCCAACGCCATCGCCCGCATCCGCGAGGTCACCGGCTGTACCCAGGTGGACATCCTGGGCCACAGCAAGGGCGCCATCGCTGCGGCCCTCTATCTGTCTCACCACGGGGGCGCCGACTGGGGCGCGGGGGACGACGAACGGGGCGCAAATTACGCGGCCCGCGGCACCGAGTACCGCGGCGACGTGCGTAAGTTCATCACCGCCGGCGCGCCATTGGACGGCATGGACACCCCCTTTCGCTGGACCTCGACCCACCTGCTCACCGGGTACGGCGATGATCCGCTGACCGCCTGCCCCTGGTCCCTGTTCTACCCCTACACCACCGGCAACATGGCGGTGTACGAGGACCTGCGGGCCATCGACCTGTGGCCGGACGACGGGGACGCCTTCCCGGGCCAGCGCCAGCTGTTGCGGGCCTGGGACGACGTCCACGATCTGCCCGGTGGCGACGCTCAGCTGGGCATCTACGCCATGCAACAGGACTGGTGGACGGCCTACCACGGCGGGCTGGGGCTGTACTCCTACGGCGACGGCATCGACGACGCCATCGCGGCGTCCGGCGGCCTGCTGGGCCAGCTGGCCGCCGAGGGGATTGACCCCGGGGTCCAGCTGGCCGTGTTGGCGGGCACCAACCCGTTGATCTGGATCGACGGCCGCGAGGAGCTGGTGGACGTCTGGGGCGAGGGGTTGGTGGATTTCCTCGGGCAGTCATCGGGCTTCTACAACACCTTCCTGGGTGACGTCATCGAGGGTCGCTTCCCGGATTTCGAACTCACCGACGACGAGCGGATCGGGGTCAGCAGCGGCGGGCTGATGTTCGGCGAGATTTCCGGTGAGAGCGACGGTGTCATCTTCACCGCCTCGGCCTCGGCCTCCGGCGGGTTGTTGGCCCGGGGCGCCACGCTGCTGGATTCCCACACCGTGGACCTGGCCCACATGGACCTGCTGTTCGCCGGCAGCGAGATGGGCCAGTTCCTCGTCGACGAGGGCAACGCCGACCCGGGCGCGGTGTACCTGCGGGCCCTGGGGCAGCGCTACCTGGAGGAGGACACCTTCAGCTGGTACGAGCAGATCCTGGCCCAGGGGGAGTCGGCCGGGGACGACGATGACGACGACGATGACGACGACGACGACACGGCGGACGACGACAGCGAGGACGACGACACAGCGGACGACGCCGCCGCCGGGGATGACGACGACCCCTGGGCGTCGGACTGCGGTTGCCGCACGGCCGGCGTCCCGGCGCCGGTGGGTGGGGCGGTCTCGGCCCTGCTGGGCCTCCTGCTGATCCTATGGAGACGAACGACACGATGATGGCCACCGACGGATCCGCCCTACATCTCATCCAGCAACAGCGCCGCTTTCTTGACGCCACGGTCTTGCGCCGGCGCCCGGAGCCGGCGTGGCACACGCCTCACAAGATCTTGGCGCGGGATCCGGCGTTCCTGCTACGGGATTTCTCGCGTCCCGGGGCCGTGGGCCGTTCACGTCGTTTCCGCGATGGGCGGCGGCTGCCCGTGTTGGTGGTCCCGCCGGAGGTCAACTCCTCTCACATCGTGGATTTCGGCCCGGGCCAGAGCCTTGTGGCCGCGGCACTGGCCGCGGGGTACCCCAGGGTGGCCGCCATCGACTGGCGCAGCGCGGTCGCTGGCGTCGGTGGAACGGGCGGTCGGGACATCGACGACTCGCTGGCGTCGATCCTGGATTGCATCGACATCTTGGGGGGGCGTGTCCACCTCATTGGCCTGTGCCAGGGGGGCTGGGAGTCGGCGCTGGTGGCGGCCTGCCGGCCGGAGGTCACCGCGTCGTTGACCCTGGTGGCGGCCCCCATCGATTTCCATGCGGGTGATGGCGCGCTGCGCCATGTGGTCGACGCCATGCCGATGGCTGCCTATCAATCGTTCGTCGCGGCGGGTGGCGGGGTCATGCGCGGCGAGTTCATCGCCAGCGGATTCGACAACCTGCTGCCGCTGGAGCGGCACGGGCTCAAGTGGCTGCGTGTCTGGCGTCACCTGGATGACGGGCGTTGGATGGAGCGCTTCCACCAGCTCGAGGACTGGTACCGCACCCCCAAGGATCTGCCTGGCCCGGCCTACCTACGCGCCGTGCGCGACCTATTCAAGGACAACCGGCTCGTGCGGGGGCGCTTCGTGGCGCTGGGGCAGCGGGTCGAGCTGGATCGCATCCGCTGCCCGCTGGCGCTGGTGATGGGCACCCGCGATCACATCACTCCGCCGGCCCAGACCCGGGCGTTGCGGGATCACGTGGGCAGCAGCGCCATCCTGGAGACGGACATCCCCGCGGGCCACGTGGGTACGTTCATGGGGCGGGAAGCCCTGGCCGAGTACTGGCCCGGGGTGTTTGATTGGCTGCGGTCGGCGTAGCCGGCTGGGGCATCAGGGCAAATAAAAAGCGCCCGGCGGACCGGGCGCGCAATCGCAAGGTGGGCAGTACTACTCGGCGGGCAGGAACGTACCGTACCAGCGATCGACCTCGGCCCCCGTGCTCTCCAACGCCCGGCGGGACAGGTCGAAACCAGCGCCCCGCATCTCCTCGCCAGCCTGGCGCACCGGCTTGAACCACTCGTCCAGGTCCCCGGCGCCGCGCTTCCAGCTATCCTCGGTGAGCTTGCGGCTCTCATCGTGCAGGGCCAGCAGGCTCTCCATCGTCGCGGCGGCGCTCTTACGCTGCAGCTCCAGATAGGTTTTGGGATCGGTCAGCTGGGTCATCATTTCGGTCGTGGTCATTGTCTCTCTCCTTGTCGCGGCCCTCGCGGGCCCGTTGTTTCTGTTCCCCCCCGTCTCTCGGACCCAACGTAAGTGCGGTCGCACAATGTGTCAAGGGAGAAAATGCTGCAATGCAACAAACGAGGAATAGTGCGCTGGAGTTAGCGTGATGTGGAATAGAGTGTCGTTCGCTGACGGCATCGTCCATCCACAAAAATGCTGCAAAGCAACATGCCTGTTTGATGAGCTGACTGTAGAATGGAGGAATGCGTTGCTAGTTCCCGTGTTAAGAGGCTGCGTAGCTCAACGTGGACGGGAGATCATGACCAGATTCATCGGTGTTTGTTGGGTGGGGAGCGTCCTGTTTGGCCTGTTGACCGGCTGCGGGGATCGCCGGGCGCCGGAGTGGGACGGGGCGGCTGCGCTGGCCTATTCGGACGTGACCGATACCTCGGCCACCATCACCTGGCCCGACGCCACGGACAAGAACGGCATCGTCGCCTACCGTGTCAGCCAGGACGGCGTCGAGGTGTTGCTGGCTTCCATCGACCTGGAGCATCGGTTCGGGGCGACCGAACTCGCCGAATTCACGGACTACACGTTTGCGGTGACGGCGCTGGACGAGGCGGGGAACGAGTCGTTGCCGCTGTCCGCGGCGGTGAAGACCCTGGACGTCACGGGACCTGTGCGTGCCGAAGAATGTGAGATCAACGCTGACCCGAAGATGCCCGGCTCGGAGGACAAAGCGGTCACGCTGTCCTGGTGCGACGTGACGGACAACGATCGGGTGGACCGGTTCCAAATCAAGAAAGGTCGCGATGAGGTGGCCACCGTCCCCGGTGATTCCCGGCAGTTCGTGGTCGAGGCCGAGGACAAGGACGAACTGGAGGGCTACTACTCCATCCAGGCCTGCGATCCCGCGGGCAACTGTGGCCACGTCGGATCTCTTCAGGTGGGACAGAGCGCCATGATGAAGGTGCTGGCGAAACAGACCCTCGATCTGCAGATAGCCGAGAACGCAGGCATCCTGGGGGCCCTCAGCGATTCCGGCAACATGGACAGCATCTTCGGCAGCTCGGGCCTCGATATCGAGATGGGTTCCATCGGGGGACTCATCGGCAGCAGTGACTATGACGAATACGGCGGACTGGGCATGGCCGGATTCGGGGGTAGTGGGGGTAGCCTGGCCGGCGGTGGCGGCGGCGGCGGAGGAGGAGGGGGAGGAGCCGTAGCAGGGATCGGCGGCCTAGGCACCAGAGGGCGGGGCAGCAGCTACAAGCCGGCGACGGCGACCCTCGCGGGTGGGGGTGATCCTGCGTTGCGTGGCCACATGGAGCGCAGGATGGCCCGCATCACCCGCTGCTATACCAACTCGTTGTCAGACAACGAGGGCCTGTCGGGTTCCCTGTCTGTCTCCCTGGAGGCCGACGCCGAGGGCTCCTTGACCGTGGGTGGCGTCTCCGGAGCAGGCGATGCCGCTCTCCACCGCTGCGTGACCAACTCCCTGCGCGGGAGGCTCGGCGAGGCTCCCGGAACGCCGGTCTCGGGGAGCTTCACCGTCAATTTGGACCCGGGGGGGTCTCAGTGAGGGCCTGGGCCCCGGTTGCCCTGATCGGCTCGGTAGCGCTGTTCGTCACCCTTCCCGTCGCGTCCCAGCCCCTGGTCGTCGAAGAGCAGGCCAAACAAACGCTGGCCGACCGCGAGCTGGTGGACCAGCTCGTCGCGGCGCTGTCCTCTGAAGATGCGGAACACCGGCTGGTTGCCGCGGAGGAGCTCAAGGACTACCCGTCCCAAGCGGCATCCCAAGGCGCGGTCGCACCGTTGGTTCGCATCGCAAGCGAAGACTCGAGCACGCCGGTCCGGGAGGCCGCGCTGTGGACCCTCGGCGAGATCGGTTTACCGGCAGGAGACCAGGCGGTACCTGTCCTGCTGCAGCTCATCGAATCCCCCCAACCGGGCCGGGTGCGGGGTATCGCTGCATGGGCGCTGGGCCGGATGAACCCACCCCTGGAGCGGGCTGCCAAACCGTTGATCTTGCTGGCTTGTGATCTGGACGATTTCAACCGTGCGGCAGCGGCCGAGGCTATCGGTGGGCTGGGTGAACCCGTCTTGCCGATCCTGATGCTCTCCTTGGCCGAGATGGAGGGGGGGGGCCATTTCGAGTCCTGTCTCGTGGAAGCCATCGGTTCGCTAGGTCCTGATGGCCTGCCGGCCGTCCCCATGCTCACGGAACTGCGGGAACGTACTCATAGTGAATGGGTGAAAGACGATATCGATCGGGCCTTGCAACGCATCGATCCACCGGACGAGGAGGACCAGGTGGCGTTGCTGGTGGCCGAGATGGAGGGGGCGCCCTCCTACACGAGGTATCTCAACATCGTCGACCTGGGAGAGATGGGACCCAAAGCCAAGCAGGCGGTGCCCACCATCTATGCCGCCCTCGAAGACCCGGAGACAGGCCGTGTGGCGTTGGAGGCGTTGATCGCCATTCTTCCGGAGTCGAAGTGCCCCGAGGTGGCCCGAAGAGGGGTGCCGATGCTGGCCCTGGAGGAGGAATGGGAGCGGGACGAGGTGGCGCGACTCCTGGCTGGTTGCGGTGTAGCTGGTCGTCGAACGCTCGAGGATTCGATATCGAATCCGCAAGCCGAGATCAGGGCCGCCGCGTTGACTGGACTCGCCGGATTGGACGCCAACCCGGACAGTTTCAAGGCACTCAAGCGATTGTTGCATAAGGATGAGTCTCCCCAAGTGCGCGCCGGCGCTGCCACTGTGTTGGCCCGTCACGGAGAGAGAGCCTGGCCCTTGCTGAAACGGGCCATCGAAACGGAAGAAGATCCCACGGCGCGGGGCGATATGATCGCCGGGCTCGCACCCCAGGCCGAGCGAGCGTTGCCGTTGCTTCGCCAGGAGTTACGGCGCGAAGGAGGCGCCGCCATCGACGCCGCTGCGACCGCGCTGGAGGGGATGGGTGCAATCGCCGCTCCAGCAGTACCCGACCTGCTTGCCGCATCCAAACGGGGCTATTCGATGGGTGCCCATGGTTCCGCCATCGGGGCCATCGGTGATCCGGCGGTGCCGTATCTGATCGAGGCCCTGGCACACGAGGACCGCGAGATTCGCGAACAGGCTGCCTATCAGCTCGGGTCGTTACGCGCAGCGCCGGATCTTGCGGTACCGGCACTGGCCCGGGCTCTGGATGACGAATTCGAGGATACCCGCCAGTGGGCTGCGTGGTCTCTCGGCCTGATGGGATCGGATGCCGCGGACGCCGTGGAGGATCTACGTGCCTCGTTGACCGATCCCGAACCCTGGGTACGTAGGAACGCGGCTGAAGCACTCGGCAAGATAGGCGAGGCTGCGCATCCGGCAATCCCGGACCTGATCGATATGCTGAGCCAGAAGCGGTCCTTCGGTGGTGCCGAGGAGGCCGCCGAGGCGCTGGGCACCTTCGGCCCCGCCGCCGCCGATGCCGTGGTCCCACTGGCCGAAGCGCTGTCCAACGGGGACGATGACTATCTGCGTCGGGCATCGGCGCGGGCGCTCATAGAAATCGGCATCAGCACACCTTTTGTCGTCGAACAACTGCGGTCAGCCCTCGATGACCCCAAGGCGCGTGTCCGCTGGGCGGCCGCCGATGCGCTACTCCTGCTGGGCGACGAGAGCGATGTGATCGAGGCCAAGAATGTGATCCGCAAGGCACCAGACGAGGCGTGGGACGAAGACGCCAAGATCATGCAGGAGTTCAATGAGTCTCTTCAGTGGTTGGAGGAGTGACAGGTCTTTGGTCTTTTTTTGCCACCCTCTTCTTAAAGAAATCTTCAACGCGCATTTACACCAATTGGAGCTGGGACAAGGCAAAGCGCAGGTGTGCGTCGAAGGAGACAGAATCGGGAATGGTGGTCGAAGTGGGGAGTCTTGAGCGGGAGGGCCATGTCCGTTACGAGGGAGCGTAGCTGGTCACCGGCCCGTAGAAGGGGAGGGGTGGGGGAAAGCAGTCGGCGGGGTACTCGGTGTCGAGTTGACCGGCGCGGAGTATTGCGGATCCCTCGGTGTAGGCATCGACGAACGCCACGTACCCTGCGATGAAAGCCTTGCGCATCGAGTAGACCGTGGTGTGGCAGGGCGTTGCCGGGCGCTTCTCGAAGGTATCGGGACGGGAGAAGGGGCTCTCAGTCAGGATGATTTTTGGGGCCGGGTGGGGAAGAGTCATTCCGGCCTGAACTCCTCTTTCGCCCGTTTCGAGACACTTGAATTCATCGAATTGGCGCCAAAACAAATCGACAGCAAAGAAAGGACGCTCAGATTGTGCACAGTTTTCTTTGAGTTGTTTTCACCCGCCGCCTTGGCTCGCTTCTTGCAAAATCCTTCTGTCATATCTAGGATGCTCTACATGAAATCAGTTCTGGCGATTCTTCTGTTCCACTTAATTCTTCCGGTGTCCTCTTGCGGATTCCCGGACTCTCCACTGACTGGAATTGCTTATGAGTTGGATATCAATGAAGATGGATTAACTGATTACGTTTTTGATTACAGGGACCAGCAACCGGATGACGCTATAGATAATGTGACGAGCAATGTGCTATACCTAGCTCCTCAAGAGGATAACTTGCGTACAGGTTCAGGCGGTAACTCTCACTGCCCATTTCCAGGCGGCGAGACTCTAGATAGCTATACCTCATGGAGTAATTTCGACATGGCACTCGCATCGACGACCTGGACGAGAGGGAGTGGCTGGATGGGATATTGGGCTGGATGTTGGGCTGAGGATGGTGGCTACCTTGGCATGCAAGTATCAATAAATGATTCTCAATATTTTGGATGGGCGGAAATCAGCATCAGCGAGGATACGGGCGAATTAGCTATCCTTGATTACGCCTATCAGCCTACACAAGGGATTGGTATAGTGACTGGAGAAACGCCATGAATATGGGAATTCACATGCGTTCAATTGTTATCTTCTTTAGTCTCTTTTTTATGTATGGATGTTCCTCGGGCGAAGATCCCGTCCCTGTACCAGCACCTGAAACCACGGTGCATTGTCTCCAGACACATGAAGAAACGGATGTCGATGCCGATGGAGTGATAGATGAGATAGAAAATTGGGTATACGACGAGAATAAAGACCTCATATATTATATGGAAGATTTTGATGCTGACGGCACTCCGAATACACAGACATTCTGGACGTATAATGACTCTCGACAGATATTGACTTTCGATGAAGATTATCTTGCTGATGAAATCATCGATGTTCATGTTGATTATCATTACAACGAAAATGGTCTTTTAGTTCTGATGGAAGAAGACTATGAATGTGACGAAGGAGTCTACGCAGACGGAATAGTTGATGAATGGACTGCTTATGCCTATGATGATGACGGCAATTTGTCCCTTGAAGAAAAAGGGCGAGGGAATAGTGACTCCATCTACTTCCGGTTCATTTATGAATATGATGCAAACGGAAACCTCCAGTCGAAAACGTGGGACGAAAGTGCCGATGAACTTTACGAATATCGGGTTAACTATCTCTATGATTTGCGTAATAATATCGTTGAAGAAAATTGGGATGACGGGGCGGATCAGATAATTGACGATACAATCTACTATTCATATGATGCAAATGACGAAGGGGCGCATCGGCGGAAAGGGGGCGCTGGTAAAGCCGCGTCAGGTTTGACGTAAG
>CAZDDH010000288.1:0-10377 GCA_964504165.1 uncultured Rickettsiales bacterium
GCGATGACGACTGCGACGACTACACCGCCAACGCCACCCCGGGGGGCAAGTAAGTCTGTGACGACGTCGACAACGACTGCAACGGCCTGGTCGACGACGGCCTGGACGGCGATCTGGACGGCTTCTCATCGTGCAACGACGAGGACTGTGACGACACCGATCCCGACATCAACCCCGACGCCGAGGAGATCCCCTACGACGGCATCGACAACGACTGCGATGGCGAAGACCTGACCGACCTGGACGGCGACGGCTACGACGGGGGCGAGTTCGGCGAGGACTGCGACGACGACAACGCCGACATCAACCCCGACGCCGACGAGGACTGTGAAAACGGCATCGACGACAACTGTGACGGCATCACGGACGAGTTCGACGCCGACTGCGCGTCCGGGGACGATGACGACGATGACAACGGAGATGATGACGACGATGACGCCGCGGTGAAGTGCTCGTGTAACTCGTCGGGCGGCGGCATGTCCAGCGCGTTGGGGCCGCTGCTGCTGGGTCTGCTGATGGCGATCCGCCGGCGGCGGTAACTCGGGTTCGGATCAGCCGGTGCAATCCCAGTCGTGGTGCCGGTCGTAGTTGTACTTGAGCAGCGGGTCGGGCCTGAGCCGGTTGGCGCAATCCGACAGGTCGCAGCAGGTGTGGCAAACCCGCTTGAAGGCGCTGAATCCCAACAGCTCGATATCCGGGGTCAGATAGCCGTCCTTGACCGGCTCGTCCCGTAGCAGATCGGTACTGAGATACTTCTTGTTGCTGTCGGCGAAGACGGTGGCCACCACCGAATTGGCGCCCAGGTCGTTCTGCACCTTGAGGGCGCCCAGGAAGTTGGCGCCGGAGGAGATCCCCACAGCCAGCCCCAGCTCGGCACCGAGCCGCTGAGCCATCAGGATGGCATCGCCGTCCCACACGTCGATGATCTCGTCCAGCTGATTCAGGCGCACGATCTCCGGGATGAACTCGTCGGAGATGCCCTGAATGCGGTGAGTCCCCACCTTGTGCCCGGTGGACATGGTGGGGGAGTTGGCCGGCTCCAACGGATGCAGCTTGACGCCGGGCACCTGGGCCCGCATGTACTCGCCCACACCCATGATGGTGCCGCCGGTACCTACGCCCGCGATGAAGGCGTCGAGGCTGAGCTGATTGAAGTGCAGCTGCCACCAGATCTCCGGCCCGGTGGTGCGGGCGTGGGCCTGGACGTTGGCGTCGTTGGAGAACTGGCTGGGCAGGAACACCCGCTCGTCCTGCACGGCCATGGTATCGGCGCGGGCCACGCTGCCCAGGAAGCCCCCCTCCTCGCGGGAGACGGGGATGATGTCCGCTCCCAGGCTGCGGATCAGCTCCACGCGCTCGCGGCTCATCCAGTCCGGCATCAGGATCGTCACCGGGTGCCCCAGGGCGCGGCCGATGGCGGAAAACGAGATCCCCGTGTTGCCGCTGGTGGCCTCGACGATGCGGTCCCCCGGCTTGATGTCCCCCTTCTCGTACGCGTCCTGGAGGATGTGCAGCGCCATGCGGTCCTTGATGCTGCCGGTCATGTTCAGCTGTTCGGACTTGGCGTAGAGCGTGCGTTCCTCCCCCCGGTACTTGAAGTCGATGGCCAGCAACGGTGAGTTGCCGATGAGCCGCCGCAATCCGGTGAAACGCCGTTCGATCTGTTCGTTGTCCAAGCTCGGGGTCTCCATCGTCCGTCCTCGCCTCCGCAACTGGCCACGAAGGCCAGAATGGAAATGGCAGTGCTTGCATTTACCACAACGACCGACGCGGAACGTGTGAAAAGATCGTCTGCTCCCTGCAAATCCAAGATCCCCCGGCCACCAAGGTGTGACACACCCCTGTGTCATGGCACAGATCCAGTCAAGAAACTGGGGGGCACGCAGTGTGCCACAATGACACACTGCGCCTTAACTATTTGTTATTACTGCATTTCCAAAAGTTGGCATCAACCTTGCTCAAGGAAGGGGGCAAGAAAACAAAACACCCCCGACACGGAGGCAAAGATGGCTCACCGACACACCACCCAGGCCCTGACGATACTCCCCATACTGGCCATCACGGCCCTCGGCATGACCTCGAATGCTCACGCGGACGAGGACACCAACCTCAGCGACGCCGAGACCTCCTACACGGGGGCGGTCATCCTGGAGGCCGGCACGGACGTGACCCTGGGCGGCTCCGAGGTGGGCACCATCGGCGAGCTGGATCAGGAGACCTACGCCTTCTTCTCCGGCAACACCCTGTACGCGGGTTCGGAAGACGAGTTCGGCAACACCGTGGACATGATCGCCGAGTTCTTCTGGTTCGAGTCCTCCATCGACCGGGGAGCCGACTTCTATGTGGCCGTCATCAAGGCCCGCAATAGCCCCAACCTGGCCGACTGGGAGCTGGAAGTGGACGACTACCCGGTGCTGTCCGTCGTGGCCGACACCGACCTGTCCTCCGGCACCAGCGCTTTCCGCTGGGACTGGTCCGTGCCCTTCGAGAACTACGGCATGGACTCCTACGGCGAGGTCACCATGGAGACCAGCTACGGCATCGACACCAACGCCGAGGGGTCGGCGATGGTCTCCGAGTCCTACGACGAGGACGGCAACAAGGTCAGCGGCACGCTGCAGGCCAAGGGCTATGCCAACAACAGCTTCCAGGTGAAGGCGCTGTACCAGGTGACGTTGTACCGCTGGGAGATGGACGTGCACGGCACCCCCGGCACCATGGAATGGGACATGTACCTCAACACCGGCGACCGCAAGGATCAGAACGCCTACCACGAGTACTTCTTGGTCATGCAGGCCGAAGAGGGCGAGTCCTTCGACCTGGACTGGCTGGAGATCAGCGGCACGGTGACCGACCAGCTGTGGTGGTGGGATCACAGCGACATCAGCATCGCCCTGACCGACATCGAGCTGAGCCGCCCCGAGATCGACGAGGACGAAACCGCGGACGACGACGACGACGTGGACGAGGACACGGAAGGTGACGACGACGACGACGACAAGCCCGAGGACGAGGACTACTCCGACGACATCGCCGGCACCGGCCGCACCGGCAACCTGGAGCTGGACCCCATCGACGACGAATCCGCCGGCTGCAACACGGCCGCTGGTCCGGCCAGCCCCGTCTCCGGGCTGTTGGTCACCGCCCTGGGCCTGGGCCTGGCCCTCCTGCGCCGCCGCAACACCTGATCCCCCCTCTCCTGCTCATTCCCGTACGACCGGGAATCCCGCCCGACTCCAGCTGTTCATCCCTCCCGAGATGTTGAAGACCTCCTCGCAGCCCTCCTGACACAGTAGACGGCTGGCCTGGGCCGACCGGTTGCCGCTGCGGCAGATCACGTAGAGCGGCTGGCCCTCGTGGGCCTCCAGCTGGGAGGGATCGCGGGCCAGTTCGGACAGGGGAAGCAGCCGGGCGCCAGCCACATGGCCGGCGTTGAACTCCGCTGGCGTACGAACATCCAGCAACAACGCCCCATCACCGGCAGCAGACAGCTGGTCGTGCAGCTCCGTCGCCGACATGTCCTGGTAGCAGGTGTGGGAGCCGGATCGATAAGAAATCAGGGCGTAGGCTGCCAGCAGCGTCGCCCCGGCCATCAGGACGATCTTGTTCATCACGATCTCTCCTCGTGACGCTACAGAGCCACCATCGAACGGATAGGGTGCGGAGACCACAAACGAACTGCTATCATTTTGCATCCAGGGGAGGAGAACGGGCCGGCACCGTGGCGGAGTTGACTCACACGATCCCGACCCCGGCTGGCAACATACGGGGAACACCATGAGCCTGACGGGCTTGCACCTACTGCTCACCAATACCTGCAACTACGAATGTGATCATTGCTTCGTCTGGGGTAGCCCGCGTCAGTCGGGGACGATGACGCTGGAACAGATCCGCTCGATCTACGACCAGGGTGAGGAGCTCGGAACGGTCGGTTGGATCTTCCTGGAAGGGGGCGAACCGTTCCTGCATTACCCCATCTTGGTCCGGGCAGCAGAGTTGGCCCACGAGATGGGATTCAAGGTGGGTATCGTCTCCAACCAGTACTGGGCGACGGCGGAAGAGGACGCCCGGCTGTGGCTGCGTCCCCTCGTCGGCATCGTGGACTCCATGTCCATCTCCGCGGATGACTTCCACGGGGACGATCCGGTAGCCGTCCAGGCCCGCAACGCGCATCGGGCAGCCCGGACCCTGGGCATGGCGGTGGAGACGTTCGTCTGTGAGCGGCCCCAACACACAGGTGACGGGCCGGATCGGGAACGCGGCTTGCCCCAGGAGGGCGGCGAGGTCGCCTTCAAGGGCCGCGCCGCCGAGAAGCTCACCGAGGGTGTCCCACTCCATCCCTGGCACGAGTTCGACGCCTGCCCCCACGAGCGTCTGGATGACCCCAGGCGAGTCCACGTGGACCCGGCGGGGAACCTGCACGTATGCCAGGGCCTGAGCATGGGGAACCTGTTCGAACGCTCACTGCCGGACATCGTCGCAGAATTCCGGCCGGCCGATGATCCGGTCTTCGGCCCCCTGATCGCGGGGGGCCCGGCAGCCCTGGTCCGCCAGCACGAGCTGAGCCATCGCGAGGCCTACGCGGACGCCTGCCACCTGTGCTACGAGGCCCGCAAGGCCCTCCGGCCCAAGTATCCCGGAATCCTGGGGCCAGATGGAATGTACGGCGAGGGCCTGGATCCGTCCTGACGCGCAAGACCGTGAACTGTGGGGATCATGAGGCCGCTCATCGAAGTGGCGGTGGAGGGCTGACCGCCGATCCCCCTGCCCAGTCTCCCAGCGCCTGCCCCAGCGCCTGCGCGTCCTCGTACCGATCGGCCGGATCCTTGGCCAGGCAGCGCATCACGATCCCCTCGAGCTCGGCGGGGACCTCCACCTCGGTGTGCGTGGAGAAGGGCTCTGGTGGATGGTTCAAGTGGGCCACCAGCAGGGCCATCGCCGAGGGGGCGTCGAAGGGCGCGCGGCCACACAAAGCGGTGTACATCACGCAGCCCAACGCATAGACGTCGCTGCGGGCGTCCACCCCCTCCGCAGCGATGGCCTCCGGCGACATGTACAGCGGCGTGCCAGAGACCACGCCCTCACGGGTCAGCTGCTCGTCCTCCAGGTCTTGCGACACCTTGGCGATACCGAAGTCCAGCACCTTGACGAAGTCCGGGATGCCCCCCTGCTCGGTGACGTACAGGTTCTCGGGCTTGATATCCCGGTGTACGAATCCCTTGCCGTGGGCCTCGGCCAGGGAGGCGCAGGCCTGGCGTATCAGGTGCACGGTGCGCTCCGGGGTCAGCCGCTCCCCCCGGCCGATCAGCTGGGCCAGGTCTTCACCTTGCAGCAGCTCCATGGCGTAGTACCACAGGCCCTCGGCGGTGATGCCGTGGTCGATGATGCGGATCGTGTTGGGGTGGGACAGCCGGGTGGTGGCCAGCACCTCCCGCTCGAAGCGCTTCACCGCCTCCGCCGAGTCGCCCCGCTCCGGCTTGAGCACCTTGAGCGCCACGTCCAGCTTGATCCCCCGGTGGTACGCTTGCCAGACCTCCCCCATGCCGCCGGATCCGATGCGGCGGACCAGCCGATAACGCCCCAGATCCTGGATGGCGAAAGACGCCCTCCGGGTCCGCCACACCACGTTGCTCAGCAGCACGGCCAGGGCGCCGGCGCCGGTGAGATAGCCCACGTTGACGGCCACCATCGCTGCCGAGCGGGCGTCCATCAAGCGCTCGGCGAAGTCGGGGATCACCAGCGCACCGATCAGCTGCCCCACCGGGTAGGTCATCCCGATCAACAGGGCGGGGATCACGCCGCGGCGCCAGGGCGCCGGGATCAACACCGCCCGCGTCAGGATCAGCAAGATGATGCCCGCCACATAGCTGCCGCCGTAGTTCTGGGCCGGCAGCGACATCACCGTGACCAGGGCGGCGAGGATGGCCACGCCCCCCACCTCCAGCGGCCGCACGACCCGCATCGACGGCGGCGGATCGCCGCGCAGCACCAGCGCCAGGGCGCCGAGGACCAGCATGCCGATGATCCGCGAGACGACGAACCAGGCCGGCGACGAGGCTTCGATCCACAACATCACCAGCAGATCCACGATGACGAACGCCGGCCAGATCACCAGCCCCACGCGCACACCGGCCCGCAGGCGGCGCACCTCGTCCCGGTACTCCCGCCGGGCCACCGCCCTCCGCCAGTCCAGCTGCTCGGCAAAGGGGCTGTCGCCGATCCGCTCCTCGGTCTCCCCCTGCAGGGCGTAGAGGTCGGTCGCCACCGGCAGGGCGTCGGGACGCAGGGCCGTCGGGTCGAGGGCGGTATCCAGGGTCAGCTTGCGGGTGTCGGCCATGTGCTTTCTCGTCCGGCGCAAGACGCCGGAGTGCGCACGATTATTCCAGGAGTGGGAGGTGGGGGAAAGCCAGGGCCGGTGCGAGGAGCCGAGTTCAGGCCAACCGGTCCATGCAAGACCGCCCCAGCACCCCGATGGCCGCCTCCACCCGCTCGTCGTAGGTCAGCGCGAAGTTGAGGCGCATGCAGTTGTCGTAGCGCCCCGATGCGGAGAACAACACCCCCGGGGCCACGGAGATGTGGTGCTCGGCGGCGTACTCGAACAGCTCCACGGCGTTCACCCCGCGGGGCATCTCCACCCACAGCAGGTGGCCGCCTTTTGGGCGGGACACTCGCGTGCCCTGGGGAAAATGCTTGCCGATGGCGGCGACCATCCGTGCGCAGTTTTCGCGGTAGGTGTTGCGCATACGCCGCAGCTGGCGGTCGTAACCCCCCTCGGCGAGGTAGGCGGCGATGGCCAGCTGGGGGATGGAGGTGGTGGCGATGGAAATCATGTTCTTGAGCCACATCACCCCGTCGTGGAACCGGCCGGGGATCATCCAGCCCACGCGGAAGCCCGGGGAGATGGTCTTGGAAAACGAGTTGCAGTAGATGACGGTGCCGTCCCGGTCGTAGGCCTTGGCGGCGGTGGGCTGGGGCCCGTCGAAGGGCAGGGACCCGTAGACATCGTCCTCGATGAGGGGGATGCGGTAGTGGGCAGCCAGCTCCACCAAGGCGCGCTTCTTGTCATCGCTCATCAGGCAACCCATCGGGTTGCTGTGATTGGTGACCAGGGCGCAGGCCTTGATCTCTTCCTCGTGCAGGGCCGCCTCCAGCGCTTCCAGATCGATACCGTGGCGGGGATGGGTGCGCAGCTCCATCGCCCGCAGGCCCAGGGTCTCGAGGATTTCCAGCAGGCCCATGTAGCAGGGCGACTCCACGGCCACCATGTCGCCGGGCGAGGTGACCGCCTTGAGGGACAGGTACAGGCTCTCCTGGGCGCCGCCGGTGATGAGGATGTCCGCCGGTGACACCGAGCAGCCGGCGTCCACCATGCGCCGGGCGATGCCCCGCCGCAGCGGCTCGTAGCCGGGGCCGGTGAGGTAAGTGTGGCACTCCCGGGGGTGACGGCGCAGGACCTCATTGACCTTGCGGGCCAGGACGCGGTGGGGCAGCAGATCCAGATCGGGGGCGGCGGCACCCAGGCGCACCGCGCCGGGGGCGTTGATATCGGCCTGGATGCGCATCACCAGATCGGTACGCACCCGCTGGGGCCGCCGCGGAGGGTCGGTGATGTTCGGTTCCTGGAGCGCGGCCCCGGGGTTGGGCCGGACGTAGTAACCGGAGCGCGGCCGGGCGTCCACCCAGCCCCGATCCTCCAGCAGGCGGTAGGCCTCCAGCACCGTCGATACGCTGACGGACCATTGCCGGTGCAGGCGCCGGACGGAGGGGACCCGGTCCCCCGGCCGCAGGGCGCCCTCCTCGATGAGCGCCTGGACCCGGTCCGCCACGGATTCGTACAGCTTGACCCCGTCGGTCACCATCCCTCCATTTCGCCCTGGGGCCGCCCCGGGCACCAGGCACAGTTGGCCTACTCGAAGAGCATAACAGTTCTAAAATAGTTCATCTGTGATGGTTACAATTCACTGTTTCTGCATCTGTTATGGTTTCATCCCGTAGCCTAGACTGCTCTCATGACGCGGACTCACCACCGACCCATCGCCGGGATCATCGCCGCTTTCGGGGTCATCTACTTCGCGTGGGGTGTGTCTTATGCCTTCATCGGCATGGCTGTGGCGGAGCTGCCGCCGCTGCTCATCACCGGCGGACGGTTCCTGGTGGCGGGGGCGATCCTCTACGCTGTCCAGCGGCTGCGCGGGGTACCCCGGCCCACGCTCGCCCAGTGGCGCGGCCCGGCGGTCTCGGGTGCGCTGATGCTCGTGGGCGGCGCCGGGCTGGTGGGCTGGGCCCAGCAGACCGCCCCGTCATCGGTAGCGGCGCTGATGGTTGCCACCGTGCCGATGTGGATGGTGCTGTTCGACTGGCTGGGCTTCAAGGGCCCACGCCCCACGCCCTGGATCGGCGCGGGGATCTTCGCGGGTTTCGTGGGGGTATACCTGATCTCGGACATCGCCTCGACGCCGGGCATGGCCTGGGGCGTGGTGGCCCTGTGCGTGGCCCCAGTGCCGTGGGCGCTTGGCTCATTGCTGAGCAGCCGGATGGTCCAGCCCCGGTCGTCGCTGATGACCACGTCGCTGCAGATGTTCGTGGGGGGATTCGGCCTGACC
The DNA here is from genome assembly GCA_964504165.1 of uncultured Rickettsiales bacterium. Classification (GTDB taxonomy): domain Bacteria; phylum Myxococcota_A; class UBA796; order UBA9615; family CAYRNR01; genus CAZDDH01. The sequence continues at coordinate 8,604 of CAZDDH010000288.1, forward strand.
GCCGCCGGGCTTTTCCGAGGGGAGCTCGGTCAGATCGACACGATGCCCGGGCCGGCGGCCTGGCTGTCGGTGGTCTACCTGATCCTCATCAGCTCCATCATCGGCTACAGCGCCTACGGCTGGCTGCTGCGCCAGGTCTCCCCCGCCGCCGTGTCCACGTACGCCTTCGTCAATCCCGTGCTGGCGCTGGCGACCGGCTACTTCCTGCTCTCCGAACCGTTCACCGGGCGTATGGCCGGTGGGGCGGCGCTGGTGGTGTTGGCGGTGACGCTGATCGTGGGCCAGAAGCTGTTCGCCCGCCGGGCGTCGATCCGGAGGCTGACGCCCCGGCCCCGGCGGGACCTGGAGAAGAGCGCCTGATTCCCGTTCCGGATGAAGGCATAATGATAGTACATGGACATTCGATGCGGCAGCTGCGGGGCGGCGATCTCCGAGGAAAACATCTCCATGGCGAGCGGCCTGGCCCGCTGTGACCATTGCCGGTCCATCTTCGATCTGTTCTCGGCCCGGGCGAGCCACATGGTCAGTGCCAAACTCGACGCCAAGAAACGGGTCCGCGGCCACCAGCCGATGCCGAAGCGCTACACGGTCGAGGAAACCCCGAGCGCCCTGACCATCAGCTGGCGCTGGTTGTCCTGGAACATCGTGCCCGCGCTCTCGATGCTGGGGCTGAGCATCTGGTCGTTTCTCGACACATTTTACTGGCCTGTCATCGGTTCCCAGAATGCGGAGAGTGACGGACTCAACCCCCTGTTCCTTCTCGGCCCCTTCGCACTGGCCATGATCATCTACCAACTGGTCAACCGTACACGGATACGGGTCACGCCCGGCGTCCTGTCCATCCGGCAAGTGCCATTCCCCTGGTTTGGGAACAAGACCATACCGGCCCGTAGCGTTAAACAGCTGTATTGCAAGGAACACGAATTCCGTTCACGGCATGGCGTTCAGTACTCGTACGCGCTCGAAGTAGTCCTGAGCGGTGGACGACGACGGGTCCTGTTTCGCGGATTCCCCCGTTTCGAGCAGGTGCTCTACCTGGAGCAGCAGATCGAGTCCTACCTGGACATCGACGACCGGGAGGTGGACGGGGAGACGCTGACGCCATCCGCCAGATGACGACGCAGGAGTGCCGCCGGGTTGACGGCCGGGGGATGCATGGTGTGGTGAGTAGGCAAGGGTGGGTTGGGATGGATGAGTCTCAGCGAACCTGAAGGATCAGCCCCGCGCCGACGGTCCTACCGCCTTCACGCAGGGCCAGCCGGGTGCCGGCCTCCATGGCCGCCGGGGCGAACAGCTCCAGCTCCACCGTGGCGTGGTCGCCGGGGTGGATCAGGCCGCCGTCCGGGACGGTCACCGTGCAGGGGACGTCCGTGGTGCCGATGAAGGCCTGCGGGCAGTAGCCGGTGCCGAACGGCGTCCGCCGGCCCCCCTCCTCCGCGGTCAGCACGAAGATCTCCGCGCTGGCTTGGCGGTGGGGGCCGATGGACCCTGGCGCAGCGATGAGCTGTCCGCGCTGCACTTCGTGGCGATGGACGCCGCGAAGCAGCAGGCCGACGTTCATGCCGGCCACCGCCTCGTCCACGTCCTCGCGGTACTGCTGGGTGCCGGTGACCACCACCGGATCCCGCTCCTCGCCCGGCTTGCTCAGCCCGACGATCTCCACCCGGTCGCCGGCGCGGAAGCGGCCCCGCTCGCCCCCGCCCGACACCACGCTGCCGCCGCCCATGAAGGTGAAGACCCCCGAGATGGGCATAGCGAAACGGCTGTCCATGTC
>CAZDDH010000289.1:0-10281 GCA_964504165.1 uncultured Rickettsiales bacterium
TGGTCGTCAGGTCAGGCGTGAGGGACGGAATTCCGCTCTATGACGGGAGTGTCTGTAACACGCCGGAAAAGGGATCAGCGCGAAGCGTTAACTACACCTTTTCACTCGTTTTTTTTCGTACGAAGTTTTTCACATTTTTTTCTTGCCACGGAATCGACCGGGCGGTAGATTGGCGCTGATTGAGGGAGGCTCTCATGATCAAAAGATGGCAACTGTGGCTCCTTGTGGGGTTCGTGGCGGGGGTCCTGTCGTGCGCAGCGACCCATGGTGATCCAGCGGCGGACGACGACGTGAATGGCGATGATGATGACGCCGCGGGCGACGATGACGCGGCGGGCGACGACGACAGCCTCGATGATGACGACACGGTGGAACAGGGCCCGCCGCCGGACCCGGCGGAGACGGGCAGCCACGGGTGGTCGACCGGTACGGCAGAGTTGGAAGTGGACGATGCGTGGGGGACCACGGCAATTCCGCTGACGATCTACATGCCCGATGGGGCCGGTCCCTACCCGGTGGTGCTGTTCGTGCACGGGTTCCAGCTCTCCTCCTCAGACTACCGTTCCTACGGCGAGCACCTTGCTTCGTGGGGGTATGTGGTGGTGATGCCGGACATGCCCGGCACCATGTTCATCCCGGAGACCCATGCGGCGTTGCAGGGCTACATGGTGGCCCTGCTGGACTGGGTAGAGGCCAACGCGGTTGTGGCCGGTGGGCCCCTCGACGGTGTGGCCGATGCCACCCGGATCGGGGTCGGCGGCCATTCGATGGGGGGCAAGATTGCGTTGCTGACCGCTGCCAACGACTCGCGACCGGACGCGGCCTTCACCCTGGACGCGGTGGACTCGGGTGCGCCCTTCGGCAACAACGAAGAGGATTACCCCTCCGTGACGCCCGAACTGATGCCTCAGATACAGATCCCGATAGGCCTGGTGGGGGAGACCGTTAACGCGACGGGCGGCCTGGGCGGCCAGTCCTGTGCGCCGGCTGCGGAGAACTTCCAGCAATACTTCGAATACGCCACGTCACCAACCATCGAGATCGAGGTCATCGGCGCCAACCACATGTCGTTCCTGGACAACCCGGACTGCGGCTTCATCTGCGACGCCTGTACTGATGGGATCGACGACCCGGTGGTCACCAGGCGCCTGAGCCGGAGAGCAATGACCGCGTTCTACAACGTGCAGCTACAGGGTGCGACGGAATACATGATTTATCTCAACGGCGAGCCTATGGATGAGGACATCGTGGCAGGGCTCGTGCTGGTTCGGACGGCCAACGGATTCTGAAACAGGGAGTCACCCCACATTCCAGCAACAGTTCGCGCCGCCCCATTCTTCGGGCTGGCAACCCAGCTGTTGCATGGAATACGTGCTGGTACAGGTGCAGACCTCCACATCATCGATGAAGCACACGCAGCCTGAGCTGGCCTCGTCGCACTCTGCGCGATACACGCTACCGTCGGGGCAGCCGATACAGCTCTGGTAGCAAGAACCACCCCCTCCACCCGACTGGCAGTCCGCGCAGTAGTTACCGGCACCAAATGGATGGTACTCCGGGCCGCAGGGGATCTCGGTGGTGTCGTCGTCGCCGGTGTCGTCGTCGGCCGCGTCGTCATCCGAAAGATCATCGTCGCCGGAGTCGTCATCAGACACATCGTCATCGTCGGGCTGGCCCGTCGTGTCGTCGTCATCCGACGGTTGGTCACAGCCCGTACAGAGGGCTATGGCCAGGATCATCGTGTACAAGATGCACGGAATGCGCATAGGCTTCCTTTCGGCCCCGCGCGGTACCAGAACCGGTGCCCCACTGGATAATACGTAGCCGGCCACGGGGCCGGTGGCGCCTAAGTTGAGCCTAAGAAATGCCGCCGTGAAGTCAGCGGCTGCACACGGACAGCACCTGCTTGAGATCGGAGATGCCGCTGATGCATTTTTCGATCCCGTCCTGGAGCAGGGTGCGCATCCCCCCATCGATGGCCATATGACGGATCTCCTCGACGGTCTTGCGTTGCTGGATTGCCGCGCGGATGTCGTCGTCGTTCACCAGCAGTTCGTGGATCGCAAAGCGGCCCTTGTAGCCCGTATCCCTGCAATGGTCGCAGCCGACGGCCTTCCACAGCTGCAGTCCCGAGTCATCCTGCAATTCTGGCGGCGCATTCTCTCCGTACAGCTTCCTCATCTCCTGCAACTCCTCGGCGCTGGCGTCGTACGCCTGCTTGCACTTGGAGCACAGTCTGCGGGCCAACCGCTGGGCGAGCACTCCCAGCAGTGCATCGGAGAAGGTGAAGGGATCCAGGCCCATGTCCACCAGCCGGGTGATGGTCTCCGGGGCGCTGTTGGTATGTAGCGTGGAGAGCACCAGATGCCCCGTGAGGGAGGCCTCCACACCCATGGACGCCGTCTCCTCGTCCCGCATCTCGCCCACCATGATCACATCCGGATCGGCCCGCAGGAAGGCGCGCATCGCCGCCGCGAAGTTAAATCCGATGGCCGCATGGACCTGGACCTGGCGCAGGCCGTGCTGGGTGATTTCCACCGGGTCTTCGGCCGTCCAGATCTTGCGTTCCTTGGTGTTGATGTGGCCCAGCATCGAGTGCAAGGTCGTGGTCTTGCCAGATCCGGTGGGCCCCACGCACAAGATCAGACCGTACGGCTTGGTGATGATGGAAAGCGTTCCACCATAGGAAGCATCGCTGAATCCCATCTGGTCCAGGGGCATGGGTTTGCCCGCGGCGAGGATGCGCATCACCACGTCCTCGTTGCCGTTGACGGTGGGGATCGTCGCCACCCGAAGTTCGATCTGTTTCTGGCCCAGCTTGAACTTGATCTTGCCGTCCTGGGGCTTGCGCCGTTCGGTGATGTCCAGGTTGGACATGATCTTGATGCGGGCCACGACGTTGGACCACACGGAGGAGGGGATCTTCTGGTAGTTCTCGCAATGCCCGTCGACGCGGAAGCGCGTGACGGTGCTGCGTTCTTTGCCGTAGGGCTCCACATGGATATCGGACGCCCCCCGGCGATAGGCGTCGATGATCATCCGGTTGACGAGCCGCGTGACCGCCGACTCGGAGACCTCATCCCCTTCGCCCGCTGTGAAATCGATGCCACCGCTCTCGGTCTCGTCCCTGAGTTCATCGAGGATCTGCCCCATCTCGGAGTTCGAATCGAAGCCGTCCGTGTCCAGGTAGATCTTGAGGTTGTCCTCGATCTGCGTGGACGTGGCGATGACCTCCATGATCCGCTTGGGATTGGAGAACCGCAGCATTTCGATGGCTTCCATGGCCAGGGGGTCGGCCATGGCGATGTAGAGCCGTTTGTCGTCACTTTGGAAGGGGAAGATCCGGTAGCGTTCGATGAGCTCCCTGGGCAACTCGTCAAAGGCCTCCGGCACCAACTCCACGTGGTCCAGATCCACATAGGGCAGGTGGAATTTCTTGGCCAGGGCGGTGGAGACCGCGTCCTCGGTGACGATGCCCAGCTCGACGAGTACCTCCCCCAGCCGCTTGCCACGGCGTTTCTTCTGCTCGGCGAGGGCATTGGTGATGTCGTCCTCGGTGGCCAGCCCGGCGTCCACGAGGAACTCGCCGAGGCGCATCGGTTTGCCCGATTTGTGGGCCTTCTCCTGGTCCTTGACCGCCTCGTTGACCTCCTCCTCGTCCACCGCCTCCTGTTCCACGAGGATCTGGCCGATGGGCATGTTCCGGTTGGCCTGTTGCTCGGCTAATCCCGCGTGGACTTCCTCCGAACCCGCTGCGCCGCTGCGCATCAAGAAGGAACCCAGCGGTTCCTTGTCTTCCGTCGCGTTGACGCCGGCGGAGAAGAAGAACAGCTCGGCATACAAGCTGTACTTAGACAGGGGGTAGGAATAGAAGCCGACAGGGTGGCTGACGTGTTCGGGATTGACCTCGACGGTGAGCTTCTTGCCGCCGGCGATGTGGATGTCGAATTCCCGGAGGATCTCGCCCTCTGGCCGGTCCAGCTGGATCGAATCCTCGAGGAAACCCACGTAGGCGATCTGGTCCACAGGGGTATCGATCCCCTCTTGCTGGGAGGCACCGGTCGGCTGCCGGACCGTAGCTTTGATGTGGAACATGGGCGCGTCCGGATAAAAGGCGCGGATCTTGCCCGTACGGCTCTCCCCGTTGATCAAGCAGACGGTCACCATGACCTCTTCGTCGAACACGCGGTCGGGTAGCTTGGGTGCGTCTTCTTCTTCTTTGAACAGCATCAAGGATTTCACCTCGGTCCCGTTGTGTGGGTCCCCTCAAGGAACATCCTACAGAGTCACCCTTAGTTTAGGTGATCCGGGCCGGCAAAGTGGGCGGTCGGGGCAGAAGACCCTGGCTCACAAGAACAGCAGCGCAGAGCCGCCGGTCGCCACGAAGGCGCCGATGACGGCCCGAGCCGAGACCCTCTCCCTGAACAGCCAAACCGACGGCAGGATGATCAGTACCGGCACCAGGCTCATCAAGGTTGCCGCCACGCCGGTGAGTGTGTACTTGACCGCGACCATCGAGAGGCTCACTCCCAAGAAGGGGCCGGAGAAAGCCCCCAGCGCCGTGTAGGCCATCGCCTTGCCGTGGCGAAGCGCCGCGAGGGCGCGCGGCCACCAGCCCAGGACGAGGAACAGGATGGCGAAGCCGACCGTGCCGGCGATGACCCGGATCTGTGTGGCCGCAAAGGGATCATAATCCCCCATCCCCAACTTGCTCAGCACAAGCCCCAGCGCCTGCCCGGCCGCGCCGCCCAGGGCGAGTAGCACGCCCGTCAGGGGTATCCGCTTGCGTGCCTCGCCGTCCTGAAGCTGCGTCCGCTCCAGCACGACCCAGGCGACTCCGCCCATCGTCAAGGCCATACCGACGGCGTGTTTGAGTGCCAGGGTCTCCCCGAGGATGGCCCAGCCCGCTAGCGTCGTCATCAGCGGCACGGTGGAGAAGACCAGCATCGACAGGCGAGGCCCGATGACCACGAAGGCCCGGAACAGGCACAGATCGCCGAAGGTGAAGCCCACCAGTCCCGAGAGTGAGAGCCACAGCCATGCCTGCTGCGTGGCGTCCGTGGGAAAGGGGTGGCCCCGCAACACGCCGTTGAGGGCCGCCAGCAACACCAGCGCCATGAGCAGCCGGATCAGGTTCACCGCCAGCGACCCCACCCGGCGTCCCGCCGCGGTGAAGCTCATCGAGCTGGCGACCCAGCAGCAGGCGGTCCCCAGGGCCGCGACCTCACCGGCGAGGGGGAAGGGGGGCTGCACGGCAGACTCCTCGTGGATAGCCCGCCGTTCGGGAATGGACGGTGGGGCGGTTACTCGGGAGGATACATGTTTCGGATCTCCATGGGCCCGGCGAACTGGACCTCACCCCGGGCCCCGTACACGTCCTTGACCATCGCCACGAATCCCCTCAGCGGGTTGGTGGCTGCCTCCAGTTCCGTGCCGTTTGGCTCCGTGAAGCTGTAGCGCCCCAGGTCATGGATGTGGAAGTACCAGACGTTCGGGCCCTCCGCTTGCCGATGATTGATGGAACGGCGGAGATGCTGGTGCAGGATCTGGAAATCGGAATCCGTGTAGGTGGGCGCCTCCCCGATGGTCAGGTAATCCGCGATGAACAGGCCGGAGTGGTGCCATTCGGTGAGCTTGACCGTGGAGGTGGGCAGGCCGGGGAGATAGAGCAACCCCGAGGATTCGTAGTGCTCGGTCCAGTTGTGGTGATCGCCGGGAGACCAGCCCTTGACCCCATCCACCGTACGCCAGGGGGCCGGGTGTTTGGTCCTGGGGTCGTCGCTGTCAACGACATCGCCATAGGCCCAGCTATGGCCCATGAAGGTGACGTCGTACCCGTCGAACGTGCCGTCAGCGCGTTCCATCTCCTGGTACCCGCGTACCCAATCCCAGTCCCACATCTCGTGCCTGTCGGCGCTGGTGGCAAAGGCGCTCCCCCCGGGGATGAACCCGTCCACCACCACGTTGTGCTCGTCGACGAACGCCTTGTAGCAGTCCCAGTCGCCCAGGCCGCAGTAGTCCTCGTGGTCCGGGAAGCAGCACTCCCAGTTGGGCCAGCCGGGATCACAATAGTCGGGTTCGGCCGCCAGGCAGAGGTCGGGTGTTGTTCCATCTACGGGCTTGTCGGTGCAGTCGTAGCAAGGATCGTTGTGCACCATGTGGCCCAGCACGAATCCATAATCATCCTGGAGTTCGACGGGCAGGTCCGTCATGCCGCAGTCGATGCTCGACCTGGCGAAGCTGTGGACCAACCCGACGGTGACGGGAATGTCGAGCCCCGCGATGACCTCGGCGTTCATCCGGATGATGTCCTGGATGCCCGCGACGGACCCTTCGCCCTCACCTTCGCAGGGGATGCCCGGCACGACCGGCTGCTCCACCGAGGAGATCAGATAGATCATCAGCGGCGGCAGATCGGGAGCCGGATCGGGGACGGCGTCGAATACCACGTAGTTCACGTTCGTAGATTCGTCCTCCGGGTCCAGCCAGACGGTGAAATCCCCCATGCTGCCCGGCGGGGTGAGGAGTAGCAGCGGCAAGGCGAGGGGTTTGGAGTCGGCGATTTCCAGGCCCTTGACCAGCACCACCGACCAGTCGCCGTCCTCTCCGCCGACCAGGGTGCCGAACAGGGCCGTGCCCGTGGTCGGATCGACGACGACCTGGCCGACATCGCCCTCGACGGGGAGGGGAACGGCCGTCAGCGGGTCCTGGCTCAGGTCGATGCGCGACGCCCCGGTCTCCCCCTGGGCGACGTAGACAAATCCCCGCTCACTGTCCACGGCGAAATCCTGGACACCGCCGTCCACGGCCACCTGTTGTGCGACCGTGAAATCGTCACCGTTGATCCGCACGATGCTCCCCGAGAGCGTGTCGTCCATGACCAGATCGGAGGAGGGCAGCGGGATCATCTTCGACGGAGTCAGGTCCGGTATCTGGGCACCTCGGACGGCCTGGGTGGACGCGGCGTCAACCGCATAGAGCCACTGAGCATCCGGAGCGCTGAGGATCAACTCGTCGGTGGCGGGCAAATAGGCGCACGGCCCGTCGAAGATGGCGGATTCTGCGCCCGTGAACTCCGGGCGGTACAGGGTGTGTGGGCGGTTGAAGGTGTAGGCCTCCTCGCCCTCGAAGGAGACATCGATCGTGATGGCCTCCGAGACGCCGGTCTTGACCAGGAACATGCGCCCGCGGGCCTCGTCAACGCACCAGGCGCTGTTGGGATTGTCCGATGAGTTGATGCGGCCGCTGGTCCAGAATATGCCGCCGGCGCAGTCGGGCTCGGCCCCACCTTCCAGGCAGTAGTTGCCCGTCGGATGGATGTACGCCTCGGTCAGATACCGGATGGCGTCGCCCCCCCGGGCCATCAGGTAGGTGTAGCCGGTGGCGGAGACGGTGATGGCCAGCATCGGATCGACGCCGTCGTTGACCATACCGTTGGCGACAGCCCACAGCTCGTAGTCCACCGGTACCCCCGAGTCGGGGACGTATTTCTCGGCGTTCAGCTGGGTATCGTCCCCGGCGTCGTCCCCGGTGTCGTCGTCGGAAGCAGAGTCCTGCGTGTTGCCCCCGTTACAGGCGGCAAGCGTAAGAATCACAAGGAAAACGAAGTTGCGGTACAAACCTGATCTCCCGTCGCCGTAGATCCGGGACAGTCGCGACTGATCCGTCCAGGTCTTTCCTTCTGAAGGAGATCGGGCGTCCCCACCCTGAGCCTCCGAAGGCAGCCATCCTTCTTACGGGTACATTGGGCTTCATGCCCGGCCACTTGAAGCCACTAGATCGTAGCATGCAAATATCGGGCTTTGAAGTCCCTTTTATGTCCGTAGTAATTCGATGAGAATCCGCGCGCGATGGGGCCTCAGGGTCTGACGGTTCTTGTGGGCCAGGAGCAGGTACTGCTGGACATCGGCGGCCTGGCCCAGGGCCCTGCTGGCCATCGCCGCCAGCAACCAGCCCTCGCCGTTGTCTGGCGCGAGCAGCGTCTGGAGTTCGGTGAGCGCCGGGAGCGCCTGTCCCCGGGCCAGCAGCGCTTCCACGCGGCCGTGGCGTGCGCCGGTGCAGGAGTCATCCGATGCGATGGCCGAGTCATAGGCGGCCTGGGCCTCTTCCGGCCTCCCCAGCTGCAGCAGCACGTCCCCCTGGAGTTCGGCGGCCAGCCAGCTGGTCACGCCTGGGAGCCGCTCCTCCGAACAGGGGCGACCGTGTTTGCCCGAGGCTCGCTCCACGCAAACCAGCGCCTGCGCGAGTAAACGTTCCCGCTCAGCGGGAGGCTCGGACTGGGCCTGGATGTTGAGGACCCTTGCGGTGAGGTAGTCCAGATTCGGGTGGTCGTTTCCCCAGCGACGAGCCTGCTCGAGCCTGCTCACGGCGCGGTCGTACTCACCGCGGAAGATCAGCAGATCGGTCCAGCCGGTGAGGAGCAATGTGAGCATGGGGCGGGGGGCATCACCCGTATGGGCGAGGTGGAGGTCCCAGGCCCGCTGGGCTGCCTCGCCGGCGTCTTCGAGCTGATGCTCGCGCAGGTATTCCACGACCAGGAAGGCCAGGGCACGCGCATCCTTCGGGTGTTCCTGGCAGCTGCGCTCGAGCAGAGTTCGATTGCGTTCGTTCTTGCCCCGCTGGGCGCGGTACCCCTCCACGTTCCCCAGATGAAGGATGGGCGCCGGGACAGGCCTACGGCGCACCGAACCATCCCGTACGACGCGCTCGTGGACTCGCCCGACCCAGCGCACCCCATCCGAGCGGCGGAAGAGGCGCACGATGGAGCTCGAAGAACCCCGATCCAGGACCGAGTGCACGGGGTCGTCCAGGGTGATGGCGGGATAGATGGGCAACAAGCCCTCGTCGAAATCATCGGCATCGATGGCCCGCCGGATCTGTCGAACCGCATCCCCGATCAGTCGCTCATCCGCGTCGAGGGACAGGACCCAGTCTCCCGTGGCCCCCTCCAGCGCCCGGTTCCGCGCCACCGAAAAATCGTCCTGCCAGGGTTCTTCGATCACGATGGCCCCGGCCGCCGCGGCCACCTCCATCGTGGCGTCAGTGGAGCCGGTATCCACAACCCGTATCTCATCGGCGAGATCGCGGGCCGACGCCAGGCAGTCGCCGATCATCGCCTCTTCGTCCCGGGCGATGAGGCATAACGAGAGGGTTCGAGGCATGTGCTTCTCTCCAGGCGGCCTGATTATGCAATGCGCCATGGATCCCCGTAAAACACTTGCCCCAGGTTCTGTATACTTCCATCGGGGCCGATCGAATTTCGGGTCCCGGCGGGGAATGGCCAGTGGAGGGACCGATGAATAGTACAACCCAAGCGGCACTCCTCGTGCCGACCGCGATGATGACGATCCTGGCGCTCTACGCCTCGCCTGCCAGGGCACAGACCACCATCGTGACGGAGAACTTCAGCAACCAGAGCCTGCCCAGCGGCTGGACGCACCACCAAGGTGGAGACAACTCGTGGAACTCCAATGTGGATTTCGTGGACCCCAACGGTAACGGGAACTACTGGATGGTGTTGGAAGGGCAGTACGACCAATACGAGCAATCCACGGGTGTCCAGACCGTGGTCTACGACCTCTCCGGGTGCAGCGCAGCGGAGCTGAATTTTCACTTCATCAACTCGGATGACGAGTACGACTACTGTGACTCGAGCTGGGACATCTCGGACGACGATGTGGGGGATTGCATCGGTGTCTCCGTCGATGACTACAACTTCGAGTTACTGGAGAGCCTCACCGAAAACGACTACGCCACCTACACCACACACTTCATCGAACTGGATCTGTCCCCGACGCTGGCCGGCGGGGACCAGCTCAGCTTCTATCTCGCAGAGAAGGACAACGGTCCCTACTCGTACGATGGCCTGCTGTTCGATGATTTCACCATCCTGTGCTGGTCCAACGAGACCGACTGCTTCGACGGCGCCGACAACGATGGCGACGGGCTCGTGGATTGTGACGACCCGGACTGCGACGTGGACAACGACGGGGACGGAGATTCGATCTGTGACGGGGACTGTGACGACGACGACGAGGAGGACGACCAGTGGGATACCGACAACGACGGCGCGTCCACTAGCCACGGCGACAGCGATGACAACGACTGGACGTTGAACCTTCAGGACCAGGACGGCGACGGTGTGGACACCTGCGATGACGACTGCGACGACAATGATCCGTCCCGTTACCCGGGCGCGGTAGAGCTCTGCGACGGTGTGGACAACAACTGCGACGGCGAGCTGCCCTTCGACGAGGCCGACCAGGATGGCGACGGAATCCA
>CAZDDH010000290.1:0-10258 GCA_964504165.1 uncultured Rickettsiales bacterium
CGCCGGTGTCGTCGTCGCCGGTGTCGTCGTCGCCCGTGTCGTCGTCGCCGGTGTCATCGTCATCGGCGTTGTCGTCGTCGTCGTCGTCCGCCACCGCGTCGTCGTCGTCGCCGGTGTCATAGTCGGGCGCTGGGCACCCCGACAAACCGACGCCAAGCACTAGAAATACCAACAGAAGCCATTCGATCAAGATGCCCGCTCTCATCTCCTAACCCTTCAGCCCCGCATCTGGTGCGGGACCATAGCCGGTCAACCCGATAGCGACAAGGGCAGCTTTGGGTTTTTTTGAATTTGGTTCAGGGGGGCCGCGCTCTCCCCGTTGCGGTATCCTCGTCGGATGCGGAGAGATCCATGACCAGCCCACGTCCGTTCCCCCTCCTCGTGGCCTTGACCGCCCTGTCCAGCAGCGTCCCGGCGCAGGCCCAGCTGGTCGTCGTCGAGCCCTACCTGCAAAACGCCACCCCGTCCCAGATCTGGGTGATGTGGGAGACCAGCAGCGGCGACGAGAGCGTAGTGGAGTGGGGGGAGACGACGGCCTTGGGGCAAAACGCCAGCGGCGTGGCGGACGCGGTGTTCGGCGCATCGCGGTTGCACGAGGTGCAGCTGGAGGGGCTGTCTCCGGCGACCCGGTACTACTACAAGGTGCGCACGGAAGGCTACGAGAGCGGCATCTACGATCTGGTGACGCCGCCGGATCCGGCGGACGAGGCGTCGTTCAAGCTCGTGGCGATGAGTGACATGCAGCGGGACGCCGGCAATCCGGACGTCTTCGAGGAGGTGATCCACGACGGGATCATCGATTTCGTCAGCACCGAATTCAGCGCCGATCTGCCCGCCGAGCTGGCCTTCGCGCTGGTCCCCGGCGATCTGGTGGACTACGGCCCCGACTACGTCGCCTGGCTGGACACCTACTTCGCCCCCAGCGCCGATCTGTCCGCCCACGTGCCCTTCTACCCGGTCTACGGCAACCACGAGGCAGACACGGCCTACTTCACCCAGTACTTCCACCTGCCGGACAACGCCACACCCGGCTACGAGGAGCACTGGTACAGCTTCGACTACTCCAACCTGCGGGTCATCGGGCTGGACTCCAACTCGGGCTACCGGATCCAGGAGCAGCTGGACTGGCTGGACGATCAGCTGGCCGAGGCCTGCGCCGACGCCACGCTGGATTTTGTCTTCGCCCAGCTGCACCACCCCCACTTGTCCGAGCTGTGGCTGCCCGGGGAGATCGACTACACCGGCGAGGTCATCGCCCGCATGGAGGCCTTCACCACCGACTGCGGCAAGCCCTCGATCCACTTCTTCGGCCACACCCATGGCTACTCCCGAGGGCAGTCGAGGGACCACCGCCACCTGTGGGTCAACGTGGCCACCGCCGGCGGCAACATCGATTACTGGGGGGAGTACGCCCAGCAGGACTACGAGGAGTTCACCGTCAGCCAGGACGAGTGGGGCTTCGTGCTGGTGGAGGTGGACGCGGGCGCCGACCCCCAGCTGCGCCTGCGGCGGATCAGCCGGGGCAACGAGAACTTGGCGCGGGACAATGACGTGCGGGACGAGGTGCTCATCCGGGGCAACGGCCAGGCGCCCATCACCCCCGAGTGCCTGGAGCCGGCCCCGACGGACGTCAGCCCCGACTGCTTCACGCTGGTGGGGTCGGAGTTCGTCGATCCGGACGGGGACCTGCACGGCGCCAGCCACTGGCAGCTGGCCTCATCGTGCGATGGGTTCGACGATCCGCTCATCGATCGCTGGCTCCAGCACGAAAACTGGTACTACGACGTGGACACCCGGGCCGGGGACGACCTGTGGGACGAGGAAGTCGCGGGCCTGGAGGAGCAGACCAGTTACTGCTGGCGCGTGCGATACCGGGACCGGGGGCTGGAATGGAGCGACTGGTCCGAGCCCTCCGAGTTCACCACCGGCCTCTCCGCCCTCACCGACAACCTCATCGTCAACCCCGGCGCCGAGGACGGCACGGACGGCTGGACCGTCAACGAGGGCTACCTGGAGTCCCTCACCGACGGCGAGTGCGACGCCATCTCCCCCCACACGGGCGACCGCTTCTTCTGCGTGGGGGGCGCCTGCGACAGCGCCGACTACGGCGAGGCGGTCCAGCGCATCGATCTGACCGCGTACGCGGCCGAGATCGACGCCGAGCAGGTCATCGCCTACTTCAGCGGCCTGCTGTCCACCTGGGGTGGGGACGACCACCCCGAGATGCAGCTGGTGTTCTGGCAGGACGACAACACGGTGATCGATTTCAGCGAGACGCTGGACACCCAGGCCGCCAGCTGGACAGCCCTGGAGACCCTGGCGCCGATCCCCCCCGGCACCCGCTTCGTGGACGTGATGCTCAAGGGCACGCGCAACGCCGGCAACGACAACGACAGCTACTTCGACGACCTGTCGCTGGTGCTCAGCCTCGACGGGGAGATCGACTGCGACAACCCGCCGATGGGGGATGACGACGACGATGACAGCGCCGGGGATGACGATGACGACGACGGCGCCGGGGACGATGACGACGCCGCGGGTGACGACGACGACGATGGCGAGGGGGACGACGAGGATGGCGGGGGGTGCGGCAGCTGCTCGACGGCGGACCGTCGTCCTCCCTGGGGTTCGCTACTGCTCCTGCTCGCGGCCATCGGCGCGGTTCGCCGACGGCGCTGATCCCATCACAACGCCCCCGACTCATCCAGCATCCCTATCAGGAACGCCAAGCCGAACATACACATGCTGGCCGCCCCCAGGACGATGCCGATGATGGCCCGCACCCGGCCGCTGGTGCTGGCCTTGGGGATGGCCTTGACGCCCAGGATCAGGGCCGGGATGCCCAGGAATACCCCGCACATCAGCGACGCGATCCCCAGGATCAAGGCATAGGTGGCGTTCTTGTCGGCGTTTTCACGCTCGGCCCAGTCCGTGCCGTCGTCGTAGTCCACGGCGCCCACCGCCGAGGCAAAGGTCGGCTGGCCGGCAGCCGGCTGAGCGCCGGTCGGGCTGGCGTCGAAGGCGGACAGGTCGGGCTGGCGGGTGGCCGGGCCGCTCCCGGCGGGGCCCACGGTCACATCCGGGGGCGTCATGGAGGGTGCCGCAGGAGAGGGATCCTCTTTGTTGGCCGGCGTCCCGCACTGGGGGCAAAACGTCACGTTGGGGGCGAGGGCGGTCCCACAGCTCTGGCAAAACTGGCTCATCGTGCTCCCGAAAGCATGGAGAAGCGGTCAGCTACAACCGTGGCCGGGGTAGGTCTCGGCGTCCTGGTCGGCGCAATCCAGGCCCAGACCGGGGTAGTTGACGCTGTCATAGGCACCAGGCTGCCACCACTCGTGGTAGCCGTCCAGATCCAGGTCCCAGGTCTCGGCGCCCGTCCCGCCGTAGGCGCCGATGTCCGATCGGGAGCCGTCCGGGTCCGTCAGGGTAGGATCGCCGGCGTCCACCAGCAGCGAGGCGGATCCCAGGTGCAGATCCCAGCTGGCGGCGTTGGCGTCGGCCGTCGTCCCGAAGATGGCGGTGGCGGCGATGTTGCCGTCCGTGCCGGTGGGCGAGGTGATGCCGTAGTAGTCGTCCGGGTAGTTACCCCAGGCGTTGCAATAACTCATCGTCGGTGTGGTGGAGGAGAAGGCCAGCCCACCACCCGCGTTATGGGCGGTGGCGTTGTCCGAGACGGTGACGTTCACCAGGCTGATGGTGGAGTTGTTTGCGTACAGCCCGCCGCCATACTGGTTGTCGTATACCTCGTTGCCGACGATGGAGACGTTCTCGAGCCAGCCTTCGGCGCCACCGAGGTAGATGCCCGCACCACCCAGCCCGGAGCGGTTCCCCGCGAGGATCCCGTTGGTTATCGTGACGTCCGCCGTCGCCACGTAGATGGCGCCACCGCTGTAGGAACACTGATTGCCGGTCATCCGTACCCGGTCCAGCGTGGTGATACTGCTGCCTTTGAGGTACAAGCCGCCGCCCTGGACCCCCGCCAGGTTGTCCACCACCCGGGAGTTCTCCATCGACAACGTGCCGCCGTCGATGAACAGCCCAGCCCCGTCGTCAAAGGCCGTGTTGTTCGACACGGTTGCACCGCTGATGACGAGATCGCTGTTGTGCGCGTAGATCGCCGCGCCGTCGCTGGTGGCGATGTTCTGTTCAAGGATTCCGGCCAGCTCGATGTATGAATCGGTGATGTAGATGGCGGCGCCCTGGGGAGCCGTGTTGGACTCGGCGACCACGTCGGTCCACTGGGGGTAGCTGGACGCGCTGATATAAGCCCCGCCTCCCTTGACGGCCTCGTTGTCGTATAGGGTGAGGCCTGCGGCCACCGGCCCCGCGGCGTACATGAACACCCCGCCGCCGTAGTCGCCGGCCCGGTTCTGGGTGATGGTCACGTCCGTCATCTGCGGTCCATCGTTGAACACGTACAGGCCACCGCCGTTGGAGCCGGAGATGTTGTTGTGGATGGTGACGTGTTCCAGCAGGGGAACGGCGTCGTCGATGCGGATGCCGCCGCCGTAATTGTCAGCGTAATTGTCGGTCACGATGAGCGACCGCAGGGTCGGCGTCGAGTTGTAGATATAGATGCCCGCACCGGACGGAGACACACCGTGGGTCACCGTGAACCCCGCCAGCACGGTGGAAGAGGTCTCGCCGCTGTAGATGTCCACGACACGCCCGGCGTCACCGCCGTCGATGATGGTCGTCTCTGCACCCGATACACCCACCACCTCGATCGCTTTGCCTGACATGTTGATGAACTCGTAGTACGTGCCCGGATAAACGCAGATCTGGTCGCCCGCAGCCGCCGCATCGATGGCACCCTGGATCGTCCCCATTCCCTCGTACACGTCGATATCGCACGACAGGCAGTCCGCCTCATCCACCGTCTGATCGCAGTTGTTGTCCACGCCGTCACCGCACAGATCGACGGCGCCAGGGCTCAGGTCCGAGTCCGCGTCGTCGCAGTCCCCGTCACAGGGGGCATAGCCGTCGCCGTCCACGTCGTCCCACTCGTCCGTGGTGGCGTCGCAGTCGTTGTCGGTGCCGTCACAGACCTCCTCGGCCCCCGGGTAGACCGCCGCGTCACCGTCGTTGCAGTCGCCGGTCAGGCTGCCGTCGCTGCAGGCGTTGCCCGAGTCGCAATAGCCGTCGCCGTCGTCATCCGCCAGGGGCGTGCCTTCATCGATAGCGCCGTCGCAATCGTTGTCCAGGGAATCGGCCATCTCGAGAGCGCCCGGGTAGATGTAGGGGTTTGCATCGTCGCAGTCCAGGCCGCCGCAGGCCACCGACTGGTAGCCGTCCCCGTCATCATCGATATCGTCCGCACTACCGGAGCAGTCGTCGTCCACGCCGTTTCCGCAATCCTCCGGTGACATCGGGTTGACAGCCGCATCCGTGTCGTCGCAGTCGACGCCGTTGCAGGCGAGGGAGTAGAAGCCGTCCCCGTCCAGATCCTGGTCATCCGCCACCCCAGAGCAGTTGTTGTCCAGGCCGTCACCGCACGCCTCGGGGAGGTTTGGCGCGACGGCAGGTTCCGTGTCGTCACAGTCCCCGGGCAGGCTGCCGTCACCGCACATCCCCGGCCCCTCGCAGAAGCCGTCCCCGTCGTCGTCCGCCCAGTTGGTGTCCTCGTCGATGGTGCCGTCGCAGTCGTTGTCCCGCCCGTCAGGTACCTCGGGGGCACCGGTATACGTCGACGGATCGGTGTCATCGCAGTCATTGCATTCTTCGCAGGCGCAGGCGGCGTCGTACTGGGAATCGCCGTCCACATCCCGGTTATCGATGACACCGTCGCAGTTGTTGTCCACGCCGTCGCAGAGTTCAATGAAGGCCATGTTGACGGCCGGATCGCCGTCGTCACAGTCGTCGCCGCCGCAGTCCTCGGCAAGGTAGCCGTCAAAATCCTCGTCGGCGTCCTCGGCCTCTCCTGAGCAGTCATCGTCCAAGCCGTTGCCGCATACCTCGGGGGCCAGCACATGGACGTTCGGATCGGTATCGTCACAGTCGTTCCCGCCGCTCTCCACGCTCGCAAAGCCGTCGGAGTCGGCGTCGGTGCCATCATGGCCGTCACAGTTGGAGTCCACGCCGTCGATCTCCTCGGATGCGCCGGGGTGCACCTTCGGGTCGCTGTCGTTGCAGTCCTGCTCGATGCCGTCCGTGCCGTCCGGCGCCACGTTGGCGGGGTAGCCATCACAGTCCCGGTCCGATCCGTCCCCCTCCCCGCTGGGACAGTCGTCGCAGTCCTGATTGACGCCATCGCCGTATTCATCGTCGGCGCCGGGGTAGACAGAGGCGTCATCGGGATCGCAATCCAGCGCGTCGGCCACGCCGTCCCCGTCAAAATCATAGTTGTATGAATCGCCGCTCCCCGGGCAGCCGGTCCAGACCGCGATGGCCGCCAGCGCCGAGCCCCCCCAGATCAAGCCCTTGCAGGTCCTCATCGTCCCTCCTCCGCGGCGCGCCGCGCTCAACTACCCCGGACCATTCTAGCCGACGAATCGCCCCCAGAGGATTGGTTCGGTGCCGAACCGTTTTCCTGGTATCTTCGATGAACGGATGGAGGGACCCGCCGCATGGCCGAAGCGCTCACCTTGCGAGACCGCATCACGCCGCTGGAGATCCGCACCAAGCTGCGGGCCATCGGCTGGATGCTCAAGCTCAAACCCTCCATGCGCCACCACCTGGTGGACACCCACCCGGCGGGGGAGGAGCTGGTCTTCGATGCCTGCTATCAGTTTGGAACCTGGGCGGACGACTGCCTGAGCTACATGCGTTTCCGGGATGGCAAGGTGAGCGTGGGCTCCGGCGCGGCTGACGATCCGGACGTCATCCTGCGCTTCAAGACCCCGCGGCACATGCGCCTGTTCTTCGAGCCCACCAATGACGCGCTGAACATGCTGCTGGACAACCACCTCAAGATCGAGGGCAACCTGGCGTACCTGTGCCGCTTCGGGCACATCGCCGCCAGCGTAGGTCGCGGCGGCATGCCAGCCCCACCCAATCCAGGGCTATGGGCCGAGCAGATCGCCTGGCAGGAGCTGCCCGTGCCTGCAACGGGCGAGGCCTGCGTGGAGCCGCCGGCCGGGGAGTGCCAGGCCCTGGATGACCCCTACCTGGCCCACGTCTCACTGGATGATCTGCCGGCCATCAAGCAGCTGTTGTGGAAACACCGCCACGTCCAGCCCGCCATCTGCTCGGAACGCCCTCGCCTGCTCACCGAGTTCGCCGTCGCCGACCGCAACGATCCAACCACCGTCCACCCCTCCCTCCGCCGAGCGCGGGCCATCCACCACATCCTCACCGGCAAGCAGCCCATCGTGCACGAAGACGATCTGCTGGCCGGCACCACCACGTCCAAGAAGGTAGGGGTGGTGATCTACCCCGAGACCTTCGGATCCACCCTGTGGCCCGAGCTGCTCACCGTGGAGGGGCGGGAGCTCAACCCCTACCGCCTGGACCCGGCGGACGCCGAGATCCTCGACCGCCAGGTGTTCCCGCTGTGGCTGGACGACAACATCCGCGAATGGATGCGTCGCCACGAGGGCAATCCCACGTCGCTGCAGCTGGACGAGCGGTTCGTGCTGTACTTCCAGTGGAAGGGGTACGCCGTCTCCCACACCATCATCGACGGGCCGCGGGTGCTGGAGCGGGGGCTGGACGACATCCGCGCCGAAGCTGTCCTCCGCCAGAAAGCATGCAAGGATCCCCACCAGGCCCAGTTCTACGAGGGCTTGACCACGGTCATCGACGGCGTGCTGGCCTATGCGGCGGCCCTGGCCAAGGAGGCCCGCGGCCAGCTGAAGCAACTGAAAGGCGACGACGAACCGACCCGGCAGCGGCGCAAACGCCTGCGCCGCATGGCCGCCGCTTGCAAGCGCGTGCCCGCCCGCCCGGCCGTGACCCTCTACGAGGCGATCCAGGTCATCTGGCTGCTGTTCTTGTGCCAGCACCAGGAAAACATCAACGCCGGGCTCTCGCTGGGCAGGCTGGACAGCTGGCTGCAGCCCTACCTGGAGCGGGATCTGGTCAAGCTCCGCCACCCCGACGCCCGGAAGCGCTACGTGCAGCAAGCCCTGGAGTGGACCTGCGCTCTGATGCTCAAGTGCACCGACCACCTACCCCTGGTGCCCGACATGGGCAGCCGGCTGTTCGGCGGCTCGTCGTCGGACCAGGTCATCACCCTGGGGGGCCAGACCCCCGACGGCCAGGACGCCGTGGGCGACATGACGTGGATCTTCCTCAAGGCCACCGAGCTGCTCCAGCTGCGGGACCCCAACGTCAACGCCCGCTTTGCCCCCGGCATCAACTCCGATGCCTACCTGCGCCGCCTGTGTGAGGTGAACCTGCTCACCGGGGCCACGCCGTCGCTGCACAACGACGACGCCGTGCTGGCGGCTCTGGACGAGCAGGGCTTTGCCCCGGAGCACGCCCGGGACTGGAGCGCCACGGGTTGCGTCGAGCCCACCAGCTGCGGGCGGCACTTCGGCCACACCGGCTGCCTGATGTTCAACCTGGTGGCGCCGCTGGAGATGGCCCTCAACGACGGCGTCCACCCCGTGCTAGGGGACCGCATCGGGCCCACCACGGGCGATCCGCGGGCGATGGACGGCTTCGAGGATTTCGTCGCCGCCTACGAGACCCAGCTGGGCTGGCTCATCGACCAGGCCGCCGACTGCAACAACCGCCTGGGGGGCGCTCACCGGGAGCTGATGCCCTCCCCCCTGCTCTCTGCGCTGTTCACCGGCCCCATGGAGAGCGGCAAGGACGTCATCGAGGGCGGCGCCCTGTACAACTCCACCGGCATCGGCACGGTGGGGCTCACCGACGTGGTGGACAGCCTGTGCGCCATCAAGACGCTGGTCTACGACCAGGGCCAGGTGGATTTTGCCACCCTGCTGGACGCCCTCGAGGTGGATTTCGAGGGCCACGACGTGCTGCTGGCCCGCCTGCTCAACAAGGTCCCCAAGTTCGGCCAGGATCACGAGCTGCCGGTGAAGATCGCCCGGCGCCTGCTGAGGTTTGCCTACGATCGCTGGCAGTCCCAGCCCCACTACCGGGGCGGGCGCTATGTGCCTGGGTACTGGAGCATGTCCAACCACGTGGCCTTCGGCATGCTCTCCGGCCCCCTGCCCAGCGGCCGCAGGCGGGGCAAGGCCTTCACCCCGGGCCTGACCCCATCGCCCCTGTGCCGCGCACCCCTCACCGAACAGATCCGCACGGTGGCGCAGCTGGACCCGCTGCTGCTGCCCAACAACATCGCTTACAACGTCAAGGTGGTCCCAGGGCCCGGCGAGGAGCACGCCCGGATCCTGGACCGCATGTCCACGCTGGTGGGCGCCTACTTCGACATGGGCGGCATGCAGATGCAGTTCAACGTGGTGGGCACCGACACCCTGCGGGAGGCCATGGAGCACCCGGCCGAGTTCCGCGATCTGCTGGTGCGCATCAGCGGCTACAACGCCTATTTCGTCGAGCTGAACCGCAATATGCAGATCGAACTCATCGAGCGCACCGAGCACGGCCTCGGCTGACGATCTGGCCCGTTTCGAAGATCGACCTATTTGGTGGCTCGCCAGCAGTCGTCAATGGTGGCAAAATGGTCGCCGTTGACCGGACTCCGTGTTGGGCTGGAGGGCGTCGTGTCCAGGAACTCAAGCGATACCAGCGATACCTACGTTGGCTCCAAGACTCGTTCCCGTGAAGCCATCGCCGATGGCGGCCGGCTGCGCGTGGTCGTCGGGTCACGGATCATCGCCGACGTCGAGGTGAACGAGAAGCACTTCACCATCGGCCGTTCAGCGGACTGCTCGCTGCTCATCGAGGACAAGAAGGCCTCGCGCATCCACGCCCAGATCGTGCACGTCAATGGCCAGGGCATCCTCGAGGACATGGGCAGCTCCAACGGCACGCTGGTGAACAACACCCCAGTCACCAAGAAGATCCTGGCCAGCGGCGACGAGATCCAGATCGGCGATACCTACCTGCGCTTCAAGAAGTAGTCCCTCTATAATTCACCAATTCTTGACAACCGTTTGAGCCTCTTGCCTCGAAGGAGGTAATAAGTGTCCGGAATACCGGTTCTTGGCACCTGAACATCTTGCGGGGCGAGAGGCTTATGAACGCATGCTAAGGATCCATTCTCTATGCTTTTTGTTGATAACCAGCCTGACATTGGGGTTCTCGGCCCTGGGATGTAACACCCCAGCCACGGACGACGACGACGCCACGGGCGACGACGACGACGCCACGGGCGACGACGACGACG
>CAZDDH010000291.1:0-10256 GCA_964504165.1 uncultured Rickettsiales bacterium
AGCAGCCCCGCGCCCACCAGCCCCACCAGCAGGGCGTTGTAGCCGAACAGGCCGGAGCGGTTCAGATCCGGGCTGAGGCGGATGACGTGGGCCACCGTCAAGGCCGTGCACACCGCCAGCACGCCGGCCAGCCCCAAGCGGGGCACGGTGAATGTGGCCGCCAGCAGCAGCACCCCGATCAGCCGCGATCGGGCAAACAGCAGCTGGGAGTAACTGAAGAGGACAGCGTCCGTGCCGATGAAGACGGCGGCCAGTGCCGGCCGCCGGACCACGATCTCCGGCAACGACAGTTCGGCTCGGCTGGTTACAACCACGACGGCACCTCTTCGTGGCCCACCACGCTGTCCAGATCCTCCCGGCGGCGGATCAGGCTGTGCTCGCCGTTGCGGCCGATGAGCACCACCGCCGGCCGGTAGGTGATGAACTGCATCCACTGGGTGACGTTGTAGGCGCCGACCGTGCGCACCGCGAGCCGGTCCCCCACCTTCATCGGCGGGAACAGCAGCGTATCGCGCACCACGTCGATGTTCATGCACAGCGGCCCGTAGACCACGGTGGGCTCGGGGGTGCCGGTGAAGGGCTGGGCCGGGATCAGGTCGTGCTTGTACCAAAATGCCGTGAACAGTGAGTTCACCCCCGCATCGATGATCAGTCCGCGGCGGCCATCGGGCAGGCGCTTGTTGGCCAGCACGGTGCTGATCAGGGTGCCGGCGTCGTCCACCAGCGCCCGGCCGCTCTCCATGACCAGGGTCGGCAGCTGGCGCGGCGGGTAGTCCAGCTGGGCCAGCCCCTCGGCGATGGCCTCGGCGTAGCGGTCGAAGGAGGGGGTGGCCAGCTCGCCGGGCTGGTACTGGGCCTTGAGGGTGTTGTGGGAGGCCAGCCCGCCGCCCAGATCGATGAAGTCCAGCACCACACCGAACTGCTGCCTCAGCTCGCTGGCGAAGCGGGCGATCTTGCCGGCGGCCTCGCCGTAGGCGCCGGTCTGCTTGATGAAGGTGCCCAGGTGGCAATGCAGGCCGGCGAGCTCCAGGCGGTCACCGGCGACGAGCCGCCGGGCCGCGTCCATGGCCTGGCCGTTGTCCAGGTTGAAGCCGAAGCGGCCCCAGGTGGGGGCGCCCTCGGCGGTCATGTTCAGCCGCAGGGCCACCTTGGGCCGGATACCCCGGCGCTCGGCGACCGTCTCGGCCAGGGCCAGCTCGTCGAAGTGATCGATGTGCACCAGCGTCCCGCCGGTCAAGGCCCGGTCCAGCGCCGGCTCGGTCTTCTGCGGCCCGTTGAAGTGGATCTGATCCGGGGGTACGCCGTTGCGCAGCGCCTTGTCGTACTCGAACTCCGAGACCACCTCGCCCCAGGCGCCCTCCCGGTGGAAGATGCGGCAGATGGCGTCCAGGTAGTTGGTCTTGTAGGACCAGGCCAGGCGCACGTCGGACCAGCGGCGAGTGAAGGCCTCCTTCATCTCCCGGATGCGGTCCACCAACACCCGCTCGGAGAAGATGAACAGGGGGGACCCGTACTGCGCCACCAGCTCGTCGATGGCCACGCCATCGATGTGGGTCATCGGCTGCATGGCCTGGGTTCGGCCAAACTTGTTCATCAGGCCCATCTCGTGCCTCACCAGCACGGGGCGCTCGTACATCGGCCTGGATTGCTGAGTTGTATTCATGATTGTATCTCCGCGAAATCATTAAATTCTTTTGGATCGTTCAAATCATTGGAATCGTAGGAATCGGGATGGCTGCGCAGGATCTCGCCGCTGGCGGCAATCTGCTGCAGCTCGGAAATATCGGCGATCTGATCGATGGAGATGCGCACGAACATCGTGCCCACCTTGAACTCGGTCATGGGCGCCACCGGCCGGCCGGCGGCCATCTGCACTGCGGCCCACGGCAGGTTCATGCCGGCCCCGGTGCTGAGATGGACCCAGGCGGGGAAACGGGGGTTGACCTCGAGCAGGTGGTAGCCGCCGTCGCCGATGCGGCACACCTCCACCTCGCACGGCCCGTTCCAGCGGGTGGCGGCCATGAAGCGGTCGGTCATCTCCAGCAGGCCCGGGTCCTTGACCGCCACGCCGGCCCAGCCCTTGCCCTGGTCGGTGAGGAAGGTCTTCTTCATCGGCACGGCGCCGACGGTGTTGCCGCGGCCGTCGCCCAGCGCCACCACGTCGTACTCCTCGCCGCTCACGCCGCGCTGCACGATCACCGGCAGCCCCCACTGGGCCACCGTGGCGTGGAACGCGGCCACGGCCTCGTCGATGCTGCGGGCCAGCTTGGCGCCGTAATAGACGCCCTTGACGTAGTAGGGATACGGGATGGCTTCGTGGATGGTGTACAGCTCGGATACGTCCGACACCACGCGGGTCTCGGGGACGGGGATGTCGCTGTCCGCCCCCAGCCGGGCCAGGTTGGATTTGGCCCGTAGGGCCAGCTGCTCCTTGGACGGCAGCAGCACGTGGATGCCCAGCTGCAACAGCGGCTCCTGGATGGCGATGTAGGCGTCCAGCTCCGAGTCCACGGTGGGGACGACCACGTCCAGGCCCACCCGCTCGCGGATGTAGGCCAGCCGCTGCAGCAGCGCGTCCACCCCCTGGGAGGGGTACGGCACCAAAAACACATCGTCCACCACGTCCCGGGCGTAGATGCCCGGATCCAAACTGTCGTAGGTCAGGCCGATGACCCGGCCCCGGAACGAGGGTTCGGCCCGCAGCGATCGGATCACGCCGATGCCGGGGGCGGGATTGTCGGTAGCGTTGAGGGCGGTCACGCCCACGGTCATGTTGTGGATATCCATGGCGCCCTCACAGAGTGAATTCGGGGGGCACCAGGCCCTCCCGTCGTAGCCGCTGCAAGAACTCGCCGAGGTCCCGGTCCATGTCCTCGTCGCCACCCACGGTGAAGGCCGCGGCCAGGTCATCGAAGATCTCCGCCCGGCCCGCGCCGCGCTTGATGCCCTCCAGCATCACCCGCCCCGAATCGTTGAGGCTGAAGGTGCTGCCCGTGTAGGGATCGAAGACGAACCCCTTGTCACTGATGGCCAGGTCCGAAAGCTTTTCGCGAACGTCCATATCGTCCTCCTCTGCCGGTCGTGCCGGCGAACGCTAGAAACTGAATGTCGCCCCCAGGGAGCCGGTCAGGCCGACGTGGTCCACGCCCGTACCCGCGTCGCTCAGATCCGACGCCGTGGCGCCGTACACCTCGAAGGTGCCGGTGAGGCTCACGCGGGGTTTGAGGTGGATGCTGCCGCCCAGATGGGCGCCCCAGGGAATCGTCTCGAAGAGGTTGTAGGCGGTGCTGCTGGCCAGGTAGGCCGGCCGGTATTCCGATCCGCCCTTACCGCCCAGCCATATCTCGCCGCGATTGTCTCCGTAGCCCACGTCCAGATAGCCGGCCCCCAGCACCGTCTTGCCCACCACCTGCACGGCGCCGCCGGGGCGCAGCCACCAGCCGCGGCCCAGGGGGATCTGCCAGGCCGCGGAGGTGCGCAACACGTCCACGTCGTCGTACAGCGACACGCTGGCCTCGGCGGTGATGTTGCCCAGCGGGCTGAAGCGGGCAGCGGCCCCCAGCACATGGCCGGTGCCCAGCGTGCCGCTGGTCTCGTGGAGCATGGCGTAGTGGCCGGTCAGGCCCGCCGCTGCTGCCGAACCGCCGGCCGCGACGTACAGCTCGTGCTGGCTGAAGGCCTTGGTCAGCGGCGCTGCCGTGGGGCCGCCGGGGCCGCCGGGCGCCACCGTGCTCGACGTGAACTGCCCGAAGCGGTACGTCACGTCCGCCACCGCCTGCCGCCATTGCAGGCCTCCGCCGGCCACCAACCCCAGCCCCCAGGTGCGTTCACCGATGGCGGGATAGCCGTAGCCCAGCAGCGACGCGCGGCCGTATCCGCGGACGCGCCGGCTGGACGTCACCGCCGCCAGCCCCCGCTGGCTCTCCGCCGAGCCCCCAGACAGCTTCGCCGCGGGGTCTTAGTAGTCCTGGGCCGGGCGCTGGGCGCCGGCATTCCAGGCCAGCCAGCCCAGCTGTAGCATCAGCGGATAATCCTGGGGATACCCCTCCTCCAGGTCGTCCAGCGTATCCAGCGCCGCCCGGTAATTCCCTTGCCGTTCGAGTTCGTCTGCGTGCGCAAAACGCTCCGCGTATCCCGTCTCCGCCGCTGCCGGTCCAGCAACCAAGGCACAGAACAGCACCGCCGCCAGGGTGTCCATACCCATCACGCCACCCTTCCGGCCGGAACCGACCTTGCCCCGCAGGTCCTGACCGCTCTGTTCGTAGAAACGGGAGCTGGGACGACGTTAATGGCAGGTAAGACAGAGGTAAGACTTACCCGGGGCCCATCGTTCACGCCCTCGACCGTTTGGGTAATGACGTCCGTGATCCGCAAACGTGGAGTCCTTTGTGCACCGGGCACGTATGTGGTGCGTATGCGTCCGCCGCCACGGGCTGCGCTACGCTCCCCCCTTTCAATGTTCCATGCTTCAGGAGGACCCCATGGCCCTGCTCCGCTCGATCGGTCTTTTAGGTACGGCGCTGTGCATGACGGCATCCATTCCGGCGGCAGCGACTGCACAGGTCTACTACGCCTCACCGGCCTACCAACCGGTGGTCTACACCTCACCGGCTTGCAGCGACGAGGCTCTGGCCTCCATCTTGCGGGGCGAGACGCCGATCCCCGGAGAGGACCCGACGGGCCAGTGCGCTCAGGAGGCGGGGCTATCGAACGACCCCATGGACCAGGAGGCTCAGGTCGAGGCGCTGATGAAGCTTGCTTGGGAGCGTTCCGAACTCGAAGCGACGTTCGGGGTGTGGGATTCCTCGGTGGACAGCATCGATCTGCTGGAAGACCTGGCGGTGGAATTCGGCGTCGAGCTGATCGCGGAAATCGATGCCATCCTCGACGACATCTGGGACGCGGCCCATACGGGTGGGCCGGTTGTCAATGCGGGGCTCTACGCCGGGACCATCGGCGGCACCGATCTGGGCGGCTGGGTCAACGTCGTGGACACAGCAGAGCCCTCTGCGGCCGCGGTCCCCATCCCCTTCCCCAATACGGGCGACCCAAGCGGTACGCCCACGGAGATCCGAACCAAGCTGGATCTCACGCTTACAGATCGAATGAGGTGCACCATGAGCGGCAACGAGGGGCCGGACGACGATCCAGATGACGGCTGGGATCAAGGTGAATGTGGCGGTCACTCCGAGGAGGGCGATTATCCGGGGCCGCCCGACGACGGAACGGCGCTGGCGTTCATCCCCACGGGGGGTGATTTCCCCTTCCCCACCGTGACCCAGGCCAACGCGGTGTTGTGCGTCGTGATGGCGAACCTGCTGGAGGGGTGACCGAAGGCCACGCGGATCTACTTGGATGAGATCATGCGCACCCCTCGGCCCAAGCTCGGCGATGGAGGACGCTTATAATGACCCCCACGAGGGGAGCCACGCCGATGTCCACCTTGATCGTCTGCATCTCCAGGGAGCACGGCAACACCCAGCGGGTCGCCGACGCCATCGCCGGGGAGCTCGGCGCCACCATCGCCACCCCTGACGATGTGGACGTGGGGACCGTCGCTGACCATGACCTCATCGGTTTCGGCACCGGTGTCCGCTTCGGTCGGCCCTACCCCGAACTCCTGGGCCTCATCGATCGCCTACCCCAGCAGTCCGGCACACGCTGCTTCGTCTTCTCGACCTCGGGGTTCGGCTGGCTGTGGTGGCACTCGGGCCTGAAGAAGCGCCTCACCGCCAAGGGCTTCGTCGTCGCCGACGAGTTCTGCTGCAAGGGCCTGGACACCATGGGACTGCTGGGATTGCTCGGCGGCGTGAACAAGGGCCGGCCAAACGGCACGGACATCGCGGACGCCAGGAGCTTTGCAGGCAAATTGAAGAGCTGAACGCGCTCGCGGACGGTCAAGGCGCGTTGGTCCAGGTCGAAGCACGCCCTAGAGCGAAGGCCAGATCGCGGTGAAGAAGACGAACAGGCACATGAAACTCACGACCCCGCCCAGGCAGCCACAGACCACGGGCACGCCGATGCGGACGGCGATGTTCTTGGCCACGAAGTGCACCACCAGTGCGCTGAGGGCGCCGAAGACGGCCGTGCTCGCGGGGAAGCACACGAGGTTCGCCGCCATCACGCCCGCGGATTCGGAGCCGGAAGCCGAGATACCCAAGAAGGCCCCGCAGACCACCACCACCAGACCGGCCAGTACGACCCAGATGATCGGCATGGCACACCCGGGTTTATTCTCCTGCTCTTCATCAAACGGCATTTCAGGCATGTTTCCTCCGCGGTCATCCTATCGACAAAAGGGACGAATTCATGAGCCCGGTACCTGACCCCTCGGCGTCTGATAACGTTCGATCCATGATTGCATCCCGCTGGCTGGTGTTGCTGATCTCAACAGCCTACCTCTGCGTCCTGTGTGGGTGCTGCTGTGGGACCACGACCTACAAACGGACCGTCTACTACGGAGGGGAAGGGAGTTACTCCTCTGACCTCGGCCGCGCCTACGCGGTGATCGGCTCGACGCACACCACGGCAAAGACCGGCGCCCTCGACTCCGAGGACGTCTACCAGCCCCCCTACACGTTCGAGGTGGGCGTCAGCACGACGGGCGAGTACGCCGAGCCCGTGCGGCTCCTCGCCGCCGAGGTCCGGCACCAGGGCGAGACGATCATGGTCCACGACCGCTCCGCCGCCCCGCTGGAGGACACCTTGGTGTTCGACGAGGAGCGCGGGAAGTGGGAGACCCGTTTCGAGTGGCCGCTGGGGGACACGCTGCCCTTCGTGGACGGTTCGACCGCCGAGGCCACCGTGGTGGTCGACCTGCCGTGGGAAGAGCGCGAGATCATCTTGAAGCGTACGTTCACCGGCGAGCAGAGCGAATCGACCGGCACCCTCTTCGATGCGCTGATGGGGGTCTGACCCGGCGGCCGGCTGAGCCCGGCCCCGGCTACTCGAAGAAGATCGGCGACGTCCAGGCCCGCTCCCCGTCCTCGAGGATCACCACCGCCATCACCGACAAGCGCTGGTCCGGTTCCAGTGTGAGCGGGCACTCGCCGCCCGCTTCTTCGGTGCCACTCACATCGATGGAGCACTCGGGGATCCCCGCCTCCGCGTCCACCCAAAATTCGATGCGATCCAGGGGGGTGGGCTCCTCCGTGCTGACCGGGTCCAGGTCGGTACGGGCCGTGACGAGCAAGTCCCACTCCATGTCGCCGTCCGGATCCACGGTCTCGCCCATCCACGCGATCCGTTCATCCGTGCGGGCGCGGAACACCACGCGGATCTTGGGGCCGGTGGTGGCGAAGGTGCGCTTGGCCTGGAACGCCTCCCAGATGTCGTCCCGATCCTTGCTCAGCGAGACCACGCCGGCCACGCCACCGCCGTAGTCCATCTGCTGGGCGATGTACTCGACGTTTTCCGGATCGATGGTGTCGTTCCCCGGCTTGGCGGTGTGGGTGTCCGTGGCGCCCACCACTCCCAGTTGCAGGTCGGGATCGCCGGTATCGGTCCACTCGGCCAGCTTGTGCAGGTAGGTCAGCGTATCGTCCTGGCCAGGCACCGACTCGTAGTCCTCGTCCGGGCCCAGGGAGTTGCCGTGCTTGGAGAAGATCTCCACCAGCCGGTTGTGTTCGATGTTGGTGTAGGCCCAGTCCGTCTGGTGGATCGGGATCTCGCCCGGGGTATGGATCATGGTCAGGAAGTCGATCTGATCCTCCATGCCGGGGTTGTCGGCCCGTAGATCGTCGGCCTCCTGCTCGCACCAGAACCACAGCTCATCGGGGTTGTTGTCGTCTTCCACGTCGCCCAGCCAGGCGTCGAGCCCCTCGTTGATCAGCGCCTCCCAGTCCCAGCCGTCCTCCTGGATCCAGGCGGGGAAGCTGCTGTCCGGCACATAGTCCAGGTTCTTCCACACCACGTTCTTGTGCCCGTAGGTCTCGCCCGTGAACTCGAAGCCCGGGAAGATCAGCAGGCAGTCCTCGGCCCCCGTGTTATCACACGAATAGGGGTATTCTCGGCTCTGTTCCAGGTACAGGTTCCAGATGTCCGGCAGCTCCAGCGGCCCGAAGTCCCCCCAGCCCAGCGGGTAGAGTAATCCGGGAGGGGGTTGAGACTCGGCGTGGTCGTTGATGGCTATCCAGTCCAGCTTGGTCACATCCTTGGCGTATTCGTAGGCGTACCATGGGTCCCGCAGATCCTCGCCGTACTCGGACAGGGGGCCCACGTAAAA
Organism: uncultured Rickettsiales bacterium; assembly: GCA_964504165.1. GTDB lineage: Bacteria > Myxococcota_A > UBA796 > UBA9615 > CAYRNR01 > CAZDDH01. The sequence continues at coordinate 8,225 of CAZDDH010000291.1, forward strand.
GAAGGTCTGGCCCATGTAGGCGTCCATGGAGAACGCGGTGTGGACGTGTGCGTCGCCGTAGTAGCACGAGTCCAGCGAGAAGTTCTCCTCGGGCCCGCCGCTGTCGTCGTCGTCATCGGTGGTGTCGTCGTCATCCCCGTTGGTGTCGTCGTCGTCCGCCGGGGTGGCGTCGGCGTCGTCCCCGGTGTCGTCATCCCTGTCGCACCCTGTCGCCATCAGACCCAGGGTTAACGCCAGGGCCACGATGCATGCAAAGCGCCCTTCGTTGAACAAACCCAACCACATTCCAGCCATGATCCTCTCCCTTCGCCTGCGCCGCGCACACGGCGGCCAGGTCCGTTGCGAAATCGAGAATGGAATCAAGACTGAGCCTGCCCAGGGCCAGTCCCCTCAAATCGCCTGCGGCCCCTCAACCACACGCTCGATCATTGTACGGCATCTAGCCCTTTCGGATCTCGGATTATCCTGCCGGACAGGCCGATTGGAGTCCCCAGGGCTGATAGGATGCACGGATGCCCATTTTCACGCTGATTTCATCATCGCAATCTCCGGACACGATCCGGTTCCAGATGCTGAAAGTCGAGCCTGAAGTACGAGTCCTGTGGTGAAAATCTAAGGAAGGAAACACCCTCTTGGCATACTGGCTACTAGCTGGCGCAAAAAGATGCTCTCGGTATCTCGTTGTGGCTTGCTTCTATTCTCTTTTCTACTTCGTCGCTTTCGTGGGTTGTCAAGTGGACCCGGATGATGACAGTGCAGGGTCGGACGACGACGCCGAAGACGATGATGCTGGTGACGACGATGCTGACGTTCCGAGGTCCGTCGCCTGCGGTGACTATCACACGTGTGCCCTGACGTCCGAGGGCAAGATACGCTGCTGGGGTTGCGAGGGTCCCAATGAAGATCCCTCGGTGTGCTCGCCTCCCGAGGGTACGTATACGGCCATTTCTTCCACATACGAAATCACCTGCGCTCTGAGCATCGATGGAGCTGTGGTTTGCTGGGGGAATGATTACTTTGGTCTTCTTGATGTGCCGGATGATCATCTCGCCAGCATATCGGTCGGTGGGAGGCACGCCTGCGGTATCTCTTCTTCCCGATTCGGCACTCCCGTGTGTTGGGGATGTGGAAATCCAACGTATGCGGGAGCATGTGAATTACCTCAAGGGCCGTACTCCGAGATTTGTGCTGGTTCAAATCATACGTGCGCCATTGATGATGATTCGGGCCAAATAACTTGTTCGGGTTGTGAAGAGGATGAAGTATATGGAGTTTGTGATGCGCCAGTAGCGAGTTTTACAACGCTCGCAGCAGGAGACGCTCACACATGCGCTATTATTAGCGACCATACGGTTGATTGTTGGGGCTGTGAGGGAATCGATGAAGATTTCGCCGCTATATGCGACGATCCAACGGGTACTTTCGAGTCACTCAGTGCCGAGGGAATACATACGTGTGGAGTCCGCACCGACGGTAGTCTTCACTGTTGGGGCTATCCCTTTGGAGGCGATGAACTCGACTATCCGATGGGGGAATTCATTTCTGTATCTGCGGGCGTGGCACATAATTGCGCCATGAATAATAGTGGCGAAATTGTTTGCTGGGGCTGTGGATTCGAATTCGACAGCGGTCAATGTGATGTTCCGGAAGGTCAGGAGTGGTTATCCTCTCTCTTCTGATACGGTTTGGGTACTATTATATTTGCCTTGAGAATCGTGCAGTCTAGATGTGTGGCAACGCAGCACCATCATCCTCGCCCGGCTTCCAAGCCAACCCCCGATCGACAATCCACCTTCTTGTCATCTCTCGCTATTTAGTTCTTATCAAGTGTTTCTCAGTTTGGAGGTCCGGTTCGGGCCTTGATTCCTGGACGTCCGCGGACGTCTGTGCAGGCCATTCCTGAGTCTGATAAGGTACCTGGCTTGCTGCCTTCGACGCCTCTGACGGTAACCGTCGGAGACACGAGATCGGTCTCCGGGGACGTGGTTCGCACATCTCATTGTGTGATATTCCATCTCATCTAGTGATAGAC
>CAZDDH010000292.1:0-1085 GCA_964504165.1 uncultured Rickettsiales bacterium
CTCGTCTGCACCGGGGTAGGAGTTGGCGTCGCCGTCGTCGCAGTCGTCGCCGCAGATGGTGTATCCGTCGCCGTCCGCGTCCACGTTTTCGTCGGTGCCGGGGTTGCAGTCGTCGTCGATGCCCCCGTTGCAGATCTCCTCACCGTCCGGATTGGCGGTTCCTTCCGTGTCATCGCAGTCGCCGCCGCACTCGGAGTACCCGTCACCGTCGTTGTCGACTTCCGTCTCTTCCAGGTCCCCGCCGCAGTCGCTGTCGATGCCGTCGTCGCAGATTTCCACGGCGTTCGGGTTGATGTCCGGGTTTTCGTCGTCGCACTCCTCGCACTCCAGGAAGCCGTCGCCGTCCTGATCGAACTCGTAGGACGCCAGCACACCGTCGCAGTCATTGTCGATCTCGTCGCACAACTCCGGGGCGCCGGGGAAGGTCGTGGGATCGGTGTCGTCGCAGTCGTCCTCGCAGGTGGAGTAGCCGTCGCCGTCGCCGTCCAGCCCCTCGTCCACGTCGCCGTCGCAGTTGTTGTCCAGGCCGTCGCAGATCTCAAGGGCGCCGGGGTTGAAGGCGGCGTCGTTGTCGTCGCAGTCTTCACACTCCACGTAGCCGTCCCCGTCCCCGTCCCAGGTCTCGTCCGCCGGCACGACGCCGTCGCAGTCGTTGTCGACCTGGTCGCAGATCTCCGGGGCGAAGGGATAGGTGTGGTGATCGTTGTCGTCGCAGTCGCCGTTGCAGATGGTGTAGCCATCGCTGTCGTCGTCGGTGGCCTCGTCGATGGTGCCGTCGCAGTCGTCATCGACGCCGTTGCACGCCTCCGCGGCCCCTGGATAGACGGTGGGTGCGGTGTCATCGCAGTCCCCGTCACAGGTGGTGTAGCCGTCGTTGTCCTGATCGAAGCCGTTGTCGACGACGCCGTCACAGTCGTTGTCGACAAAATCGCAGGTCTCGGCCAGGCCCGGGTAGGCGTTGGCGTCGAAATCGTCGCAGTCGGACGGGGTGTCGCAGTTGGTGTACCCGTCGCCGTCCGAGTCGTCCGGGTTGTTGAGCGGGCCGGGGCCCGTGTGGTCGATAGCCTCGGTGCCGCACAACTCGG
>CAZDDH010000292.1:1095-10242 GCA_964504165.1 uncultured Rickettsiales bacterium
CCGTCCTTGTGGTCGGCGTCGTTGAGCTGGGCGTCGCAGTTCTGTTCTATGCCGTCGTTGCAGATCTCCTGGGCCGACGGATAGATGGTGGCGTCGGTGTCATCGCAGTCGCCGTCGCAGCCGCTGTATCCGTCGCCGTCCTGGTCCAGCGGATCACACTCGCCGTAGGCCAGCCAGCGGATGCAGTCGTACAGGATGTCCGAGCCCTCGGCCGGATCGGCGAAGAAGGGGGTGAACGCCGTACCGTAGAACATGGTCCGGTAGTCGGCGGTTTCCTTGCGGATAACGCCAATCCCGGTGCCGTACATGCTGCTGCTTTCGAAGGTATCGACCGCGGTGGCATCGGCGATGAGATCGTCGGAGAACTCGGTCATCCCCATGGTGTTGATGTCCCATCCGGGAGTCGGATAGGCATCGGAGATGAAGTCACCCACGATGCCCAGCAAGGGCCCCATCCCCGAGTCCGAACAGGTGTAGGTGCACGAGGAGTCCACCCCCAGGTAGTTCAACATGAAATTGGTGACGGACAGGTTCTCGTAGAGATAGTCCTGGGAGCTGAGCAGCAGGCTGCCACCCGCGTCCAGATAGGTCTCCAGCTCGGTCTCATCGGTAGCGTTTGGGCCGGCGCAGGTGCCGCAGTACGAGTCACCCGAGAACCATACGACGACGTCATAGCTCGCCATGTCCGCGGCGGTGGGACCGTTGCCCGAGGTGCCGGTGCTCACGGTCGTGTAGGTAAGCCCCAGTGTGTTCAGCGCGTCCTCCCAGTACGACACGACGTCTGGCATATCGTCGTCGTCATCGACCAGCAGGACAGTCTGGGCGGAAGCGATGCAGGGTAGGAACCATAGAACCACGCAAAGCAAATAGGTACGTTTCACGGCCTTTCTCCTCCATTTATTGCGGCAGGGTTACCCGTGCTGCCGCCCACAACATAGACCCGTTCGTGTGCTCTAACTACCAGCAATGGTGTTGGTGAACAACATTCGGTGCTTTGTTCGATCTTTTTTTTGGGGGATGGTGGCGTCGCCCCTGCACTTGACAACCTACGAGCCCTAATGGCTCACTTCTGGCCCGCAACCGTAGGATCTGGCGCGGAGGGCGCGCGGTTCCTGCAGGAGGCAATGGGAGTCAATCTAGCTCAGCCTAACGCCTGTGAAGGCGCTAACCATCCACGGTGGCCCACGGCGGTCACCAGCATAGGAGCCCTGAAATGGCCGAATACACCAATCCCTTCGATGGCGACTACAACCCCTTCGCCGCTCTCACCGGTCTGCTGGAAAAGGAGATCCCCCGCGTCCGCAAGGCGATGGAGCAGCGTGGGAACTTCGAGCCCGTCGACCTCAGCACCAAGCGCCCCCTGAAGATCGGATTCGCCCCCGGTGACGGCATCGGCCCCATCGTCGCCAAGGCGGCCCGCACCATCATGGAGAGCCTGCTCGCCGACGAGATCGCCAAGGGCGACATCGTCGTCGTCGAGATCCCCGACCTGTTCATCGAGACCCGCATCGAGCAGGACCGGGTCGCCCCCCAGACCTCCATCGACGTCATTGACCAGTGCGACGTCGTGCTGAAGATGCCCTTGGAGACCCCGGACAGCTCCAAGTACCCCAACGTGCCCAGCGCCAACGTCTGGATGCGGCAGTACATGGACCTCTTCGCCTGCGTGCGCCGGATCAAGAACGACGACCTGAACATGGACTGGTCGGTCTTCCGCTGCAACCTGGGCACCCCGTACCAGGACAGCAAGTCCGCCGGCGTCGCCGACCTGGACGGCCAGGACGAGTACTCCATGTGCTTCTGGCCCCAGGCCCGGATCGACATCGAGCGCCTGACCCACCTGGCCTGCCTGCACGCCCTGAAGAACAACAACCCCTTCGTGGTGCTCAACTTCAAGGACAACGTGATCCGGCCCGACGCGGCTGGCCTCAACTGGTCCAAGAAGTACATCGACGCCAACTTCCCGGAGATCGACTACCGCGGCGTCAAGCCGGACGACTTCTCCTACACCGTGACCCAGCCCGAGAAGCTGAACCAGTTCACCGGTGAGAAGACCGGCAAGACCTTCCGCATGACCACCATGGTCTGCAACAACATCGTGGGCGACATGGCCGGCGACGAGGCGGGCATGTACGTGGGCGGCATCGGCGGCGTCGGCTCCGCCAACATCAGCTTCCACCAGGGTATGTTCGAGGCCGGCGGCGGCACGGGCACCCGCATGATGGAAGAGAACCGCGGCCAGTTCTCCTCCCCGGTGTCCGTCGTGAAGGCCACCGGCGCGATGATGGGCTTCATCGGCTACCCGGAGCACCAGAAGAACATCCTGGCGGCCCTGGACGAGCTGACGGCAGCCGGCCTGATCCCCAACGGCGGCAAGAACGAGGTCACCTGCGACCAGGCCACCGAATTCCTGCTGAGCAAGCTCACCAAGTAGTGCGCTGAAACCGGTACTTCAGAGGCCCGTCGGTTCGCCGGCGGGCCTCTTTCATTTGGTGGGGAGGGGAGAAGGGGAACATCTCAAGAAGGCAGGAAGTTTGGAAAGCAGGAAAAGAAGGGGAACATCTCAGGAAGGTAGGAAGCCAGGAAAAGAGGGGGAATAGGTTTGGGAGAAGAGTCAACATTCCCCCCCCAAAAAAAAAGCCTCCTTCTTTTCCTGGCTTCCTACCTTCCTGCCTTCCTTAGAGATCCCGTTCTTCTTGCTGGCCCCAAGCTCCGCCGACCTTCTCTCTATTTCTTCAGATACCGAGTCGTCCCAACAGGCGTCGAGATGGGCTGGGGGTCGCGCTTGCGGTATTCCTGGCCGTACATGCGGTAGTTGTTGCCGTAGAGCTTGATCAGCTCCACCTCGCGGTCGCCGATCTCTTTTTTGACCTTGGCCGGGATGCCCATGACCAGGGAGCGGGGGGGGATCTCGGTGCGTTCGCTGACCACGGCGCCGGCGGCGATGATGCTGTCGTCACCGATGACGGCGCCGTTGAGGACCACGGCGCCCATGCCGATGAGCACGCGGTTGCCGATGGTGCAGCCGTGCAGGCAGCAATGGTGGGCCACGGTGACGTCGTCGCCGATGTCCAGGGGGTACATCTCGCGCATCACGTGCAGCATGGTCAGGTCCTGGATGCTGGTGCGTTCGCCGATGCGGATGCGGTGCACGTCGCCGCGTACGACGCAGTTGAACCATACGCTGGACTCGGCGCCGATCTGTACGTCGCCCATCACCACCGCGCCGGGTGCGACGTAGGCGGTGGGATGGATACGGGGCTCCTGATCCAGGTGGGGCATATCGAGTTTGGGTTCGTCCATTGGGGTGGCTCCTTCGCTGTGGATGGCGGTGGGTATAACACGGTGCCCCGGGTGGATTCTGCAGCTCACTGGAAAGTCCCTTGCCATCGTGGCAAGCTGGCGCGCCATAGGGGAGATCGGAGGTGTCCGTGACAACGGTGCGTTTCCAGGGTGGAGAACGGCTCTCGGTGGGCAAGATCATCGCCGTGGGCCAGAACTACGTCGAGCATATCGAGGAGCTGGGGTCGGTTCCGGCGGGGGTCCCGCTGTTCTTCACCAAGCCGGCCACCGCGATCGTCAGCCCGCCCGAACCCATCGTGCTCCCGGTCTTCAGTGAGGACGTGCACCACGAGGTGGAGCTGGCGCTGGTCATCGGCCAGCGCTGCAAGCACCTGCGGGAGGACCAGGCGGACCAGGTCATCGCCGGGTACCTGCTGGCCCTGGATCTCACCGCCCGTGACGTCCAGGGCAGGGCAAAAAAGAAGGGGCACCCCTGGGCCGTGGCCAAGGGGTTCGATACGGCGTGCCCGGTGTCCGAGGCCTTGCCGTACACCTCCATCGAGGATCTGGAGGATCTGGACCTGGCGCTGCAGGTGAACGGGGAGGCTCGTCACGACGGCAACACGGGGTTGATGATCTACAAGCTCCGGCGCTTGCTGGCGGATGCCTCGCGGTTCTTCACGCTGGAGCCGGGTGATCTGCTGCTCACCGGCACGCCCAAGGGGGTGGCCAGGCTGGAAGCCGGCGACCAGGTGGTCGCCACACTGAGCGGGTCCGGTGGGGTCCGGCTCGAGGTGAATTTCAAGGTAGAGCAAGAGGCGGCATCGCCCCTCATCGGGTGAGCCGCATGGAGGATATGGAAATGGCCGAATTCAAGGTCACGAGGCGAGGCAAGGGGACCAAATTTGCGATGGAGGAGGGGACCGCCGTCGAGTTGAGCCAGATCGACGATCCGTGGATGTCCATCGAGGTGATGGCCCAGAGCGATTTACTGGAGGCGTTGTTCTACCACCTGGAACCGGGGGCCACGAGCGGCGACCTGACCGACCACGATGGCCAGGAGGTCCACATGGTCGTCAGCGGCGAAGTGCAGTTCCGGGTGGGGAAAGAGCGGGTCACGCTGGGGCCGGGGGATGTGATGTGGCATCGCTCCGAGGTCCCGCACCGCGTCAAGAACCTCTCCGAAGAGGACGCTGTCGTGTTCTTGGTCAACCTGCCCCCTATCTTCAAATGGTGACGCGCTCCTCTGCGTGACAACATCTGGCGGCAGGTTTATCCTCTTCTCCCGCAACGGCAAACGACCCGGCAGATAGCCGGACAGACATCTATTGGGAGCACTTCATGGGCAAAATGACACTCGAGGTCGGATACAGCCAGGATCACGTCAAGATCACGATCGATGAGGATCGTGTAGCGGGGGTTTACTACCCCAACAAAGTGGATGTCGGCGACGAGGCGACCACCATCCGCGACGCCCTGGCCAATCCCGTGGATTCACCTAACTTCGAGGAGTTCCTCGCCGGTCCGGGCAAGGTGCTGGTGATCGTCAACGACGGCACCCGCCCCACCCCCACCGCCAAGGTGCTGGACGAGATCGGTGAGGACCTGGAGAAGGTCAACCCCGACTACATCGTGGCCACCGGCGTGCACCGCGCCCCCACCGAGGACGAGCTGGACTTCATCTTCGGCGACTGGAAGGAGCGGGTGCGGGAGCGCCTGTTCATCCACGACGCCCGCGACGATTCCGTGATGGTGCCCCTGGGCAAATCCCGCGCCGGCACCGAGATGTGGGTCAACCGCAAGGGCGTCGAAGCCGACAAGATCATCATCATCGGTTCGGTGGAACCCCACTACTTTGCCGGCTTCACCGGCGGCCGCAAGGCCTTCCTGCCGGGCATCGCTTCCTTCAAGACCATCGAGCAGAATCACCAGTACGCCCTGCGCCCGGCCAGCCACTCGCTGGCCCTGGACGGCAACCCGGTCCACGACGACATGGTCGACGCGCTCAAGGAGGTCGTCGAGAAGCCGATCTTCTCCATCCAGACCGTGCTCGACCGTGAGCGCAAGCTGTACGCCGTCACCGCCGGCCACATCCACGGCAGCTTCGATGCGGCCATCGATGCCGCCAACGAGGTGTTCTGCGTGAAGATCCCGCAGCGCGAGGACATCGTCCTGTCGGTCGCCCCGTACCCCATGGAGATCGACCTCTACCAGTCCCAGAAGTGCCTGGACAACGGCAAGCTGGCGCTGAACGACGACGGCATCCTGCTGGCGATCATGCCGTGCCGCACCGGCATCGGCGAGGAGAGCTTCTACGACCTGCTCAGCGGCGAGGACACCCCACAGGGGGTGCTCGCGGAGATCGATCGCGGCTACAAGCTGGGCTACCACAAGGCCGGTAAGATGGCCGAGATCATGTGCCGCGCCAACATCTGGGCGGTCAGCAACCTGGAAGACGAGAAGCTCTCGAAGATCTTCATCACCCCCAAGAAGGGCATCCAGGAGGCCCTGGACGAGGCCCTCGAAGCCAAGCCCAACAGCAAGGTCGTGTTCTTGATGGAAGGCTCGATCACGGTCCCGAATATCGGTTAGACGGCGAAAGTCCTCCGTCTAACCGGACCTGGTTGGAGCTGACGAGCTGCGCTCGCAGCTCAACCTGGTCTGCCCGCTCTCGCTTCACTTTCTGAGCGACGATTCAGCTACACGCCAATAGTGGCAAAAAATCCCATCAAATCGCTCCGAATAGCGCTCATTTTCCCCCTATATACGCGCGCGTCACGCTGCACCCGCGCCGCGCGTTGACAGGCGCAATTACAGGGCGTAAAAACGCCTTTCGCGAAGGTCCGATCTGATGCGGCGAGGCTACCCAACGTTTCCCCGCCGCCAGGGACGAGACTGAATGGAAAACGGGGCCGTGGGAATGATTCCGGCGGCTCTTGAAAATCGAATCAAGGATTACCCAATCATCAACCGAAAGGTGAGGAACACAGCATGGGCAAGAATGTCGTCGAGAAAATCCTCCAGGCGCACCTCGTCGAGGGCGAGTATGTCCAGGGACAGGAGATCGGCATCCGCATCGATCAGACCCTGACCCAGGACGCTACCGGCACGATGGCTTACCTGCAGTTCGAGGCCATGGGAATTCCCCGGGTCAAGACCGATCTGTCGGTGAGCTACATCGACCACAACACCGTTCAGGTGGGCTTCGAGAACGCCGATGACCATCGTTACCTGCAGTCCATCGCTGCAAAAATCGGCGTCAAGCTGTCCCGTCCCGGCAACGGCATCTGCCACCAGCTGCACCTGGAGCGCTTCGGCAAGCCGGGTACGACCATGCTGGGCTCCGACAGCCACACCCCCACGGGCGGCGGCGTCGGCCAGATCGCCATCGGCGCTGGCGGCCTCGACGTGGCCGTGGCCATGGGCGGCGGCCCCTTCTCCCTGACCGCTCCGCGGGTCGTCAAGGTCAACCTGACCGGCGAGCTGCAGGACTGGGTCGCGGCCAAGGACGTGATCCTCAAGGTGCTCGAGAAGTACGGCGTCAAGGGCAACGTGGGCCGCGTGATGGAGTACGGCGGCCCCGGTGCGGCCACCCTGTCCGTGCCGGAGCGCGCCACCATCACCAACATGGGCGCCGAGCTGGGCGTCACCACGTCGGTCTTCTGCTCCGACGACACCACCCGCGCCTTCCTCAAGGCCCAGGGCCGTGAAGAGGACTGGACCGAGCTCCTGCCCGACGACGACGCCGAGTACGAAGAGGTCTTCGACATCAACCTGTCCGAGCTGGTGCCGCTCTTTGCCGCGCCGCACAGCCCCGGCAACATCGTCACCGTGGAGAGCCTGGCCGGCACGCCGGTGGACCAGGTGGCTATCGGCTCGTGCACCAACAGCTCCTACACGGACCTGAAGATGGCCGCCAACGCCGTCAAGGGTAAGAAGATGACCCAGCACACCGTGCTCGGCATCGGCCCCGGCTCCCGCCAAGTGGTGAGCATGCTCGCCGAGGACGGCGGCTACCTGGACCTGGTCAAGTTCGGCGCCCGCTTCTGGGAGAATGCCTGCGGCTTCTGCATCGGCAACCACGCCTCGCCGAAGACCGACGCCTTCGCCGTGCGCACCAGCAACCGCAACTTCTTCGGTCGCTCCGGCACCAAGAGCGCCAACGTCTACCTGGCCAGCCCCGAGACGGCCATCGCCTGTGCCATCACCGGCGTGGTCACCGACCCCCGCACGCTGGGCATGCCGCATCCCAAGGTCGAGACTCCCACGGAGTTCGCCCTGGACGACTCGATGATCCTCGAGCCGGCCTCCGAGGCTGCCGCCTCAGACATCGAGATCATTCGCGGGCCCAACATCGGCGCGCCGCCTTCGGCCAACCCCGTGCCCGAGACCCTCAAGGGCCAGGTCACGATCAAGGTCGAGGACAAGATCACGACGGACCACATCATCCCGGCCGGCGCCCGGATGAAGTACCGCTCCAACGTGCCCAAGTACTCGGAGTACGTCTTCGAGATCGTCGACGACAAGTTCCACATCCGTGCCGGTGCCAACCGTGACGCGGGCGTGCACAACGTCATCGTCGCCGGCGAGAGCTACGGCCAGGGTTCCTCCCGCGAGCACGCGGCCATCTGCCCGGCCTATCTGGGCGTCAAGGCGGTGCTGGCCAAGGGCCTGGAGCGCATCCACGCGGCCAACCTGATCAACTTCGGCGTCGTGCCGCTGATCTTCGACAACATGGCCGACTACGACGGCATCGACCAGGAAGACGAGCTGGAGATCCCCGGCTTGCATTCCGCCGTGGCCGATGGCGCCGACTCGATCATGGTCAAGAACGTGACCAAGGGTACGGAGTTCAAGGTCAACCTGGAGCTGTCCGGGCGCGCCCGGCTGCTGCTGGGAGCCGGTGGTCGTCTGGCCTACACGAAGCAACAGTCCGAATAACAAAACCTCAGTGCCGGTCCCCACAGCGGGGGCCGGCTCTGGGACAACCTTTTAGATAAACCCCATTAAGAGAGGGAACTGATATGGCTCAATGTGGAATTCGTGAGTACCTCGCCAAGTCGATGGTCGCTCGCCACTGGGAGCGGTTCATGCCCGGCATCCCGGCGTACCACGGCAAGGTGGCGCTGCTAGGTCCGGATACGAACCTCGACGAGTTGGCCGAGGCGCACCCCTGGCTCAAGGAAGACAAGCTCGTGGCCAAGCCGGACATGCTGTTCGGCAAGCGCGGCAAGCTCGGCTTGCTGGCCGTGGACAAGACCCTGGACGAGTTGAAGACCTGGCTGGCAGACCGGCACAACAAGCCGTTCACCATCGGTCCCAACACCGATGAGCTGACCCACTGGCTCATCGAGCCCTTCACCCCGCACTCGGCCGAGTACTACCTGGCCGTCAAGTCCAACCCCACCGGCGACACGGTCTACTTCTCCATGGCCGGCGGCGTGGACATCGAGGAAAACTGGGACACGGTCAAGGAACTGCATGTCCCGATCCTGGCGGACCTGGACACCTTCGACTTCACCAGCTTCCTGCCCGACGATCTCGGCGACAGCAAGGCCAAGATCGGTAACTTCATCAAGGGCACGTTCAAGTTCTACGCCGAGCTGAACTACGCCTACTTGGAGTTCAACCCGTTCGTGGTGGCCGGCGACCAGCTCATCCCGCTGGACACGGTGGCCCGCCTGGACGACCAGGGCGCCTTCCAGAGCCATGGCGACTGGGGCGACGTGGAGTTCCCGGCCCCCTTCGGCCGGACCCTGGAGCCGGAAGAGGCCATCGTGGCCGCCCGCGACGAGGCCAGCGGCGCCTCCCTCAAGCTCACCATCATCAACCGCGAGGCCAACGTCTGGACGATGGTCGCCGGCG
>CAZDDH010000293.1:0-6615 GCA_964504165.1 uncultured Rickettsiales bacterium
TGGTCGTCAGGTCAGGCGTGAGGGACGGAATTCCGCTCTATGACGGGAGTGTCCCATCCTGGAAGGCAATTACAGGTCCCAGCATGGCCTGGGCAAGGGTCTGATCGGGACGAGAAGACTGATGGATGAGTTCGAGATCGAGACAGGGCCAGGGGGGACGACCGTCAAGGTATGCATGCACGCCCGATGATGGGACGACGGTTCACGGATGAGGGAGACAGGAATGGAGCTGGGGCCGAGGAAGGCGGAATTACCGTGCATCTGTATCTTTGCTTTCGGTGCGCGCGAGCGGGCGCGTTCCAAATTCGCTGAGGTTCTATCGGAATTCTTAGCCGTTCCAAGACTCATGGGAACGGCGATGGGAGTTGTGTCATGACGATGGTTAATCTGGATACTCTGGGCATGCGCTGCCCTCAGCCGATTTTGAAAATCGCGGCCAAGATTCCACAAATGAGCCCCGGGGATATCCTGGCTGTCACGGGGGATTGCCCGACCTTCGAGGAGGACGTGCGCACGTGGTGCGCGCGGATGAACAAGACGATACTGGTCGTGACCACGGATGGTTCGGCCAAAACCGTTCAGATCCAGTTCTGAGAGCCACGAAAGGCGGTTTCCAGATGACCATGGACAAGACCATGATGGAGTCTCTGTTGCTCGCGATCCCGGAGCCCGTGTTTGCCGTGGACGCGGATCTCATAATCACGTTTTTCAACGGCGCTGCGGCCCGGATCACGGGGGTTGCCGCGGACGCGGCTCTGGGCCGGCCCTGCCACGAGGTCTTCAAATCAGACCGGTGTGGCGACGACTGCATGCTCAAGGCCGCCATGGTCGACAACAAGGTCCTGAAGGCCGAGAAGGTGCAGCTGACGGATGCGGACGGGAACAAGGTCCCGTGCCTGGTGAGCGTCGCTCCCGTGCAGTCGGCGGACGGCGAATTCGCCGGCGGCGTCGAGATCATTCGCGATGTCTCCTCCGATGAGCAGTTCAAGCACGAACTGGCCGAGCAGCAGGCCCGGGTCGAGGAGGCCCATGCGTCCTCCATGGAGCTGGCCATGGGGCTGTCCGAGTGTTTCCAGGTGCTCGCCGAGGCGCGGGGAGGCAACCTGTTTGCCCGGGTCGGCGAGGAGACCCTGCACTCGAAGGACGAGCTGATCGCCAACCTGGCCAGATCGCTCAACGAGACCATCGACGAGGTCCAGCACCAGATGGAGACCATCCAGCGCCAGCAGTTCGCGATCCAGGAACTGTCCACACCGATCTTGCAGATCTGGGAGAATGTAGTCGCGCTCCCGGTGATCGGCGTGGTGGACACGAAACGCAGCGCAGACATCATGGAGCGGTTGTTGTCGGAGATCGTGGCGAGGCAGTCTCAGTTCGTGATCCTCGACATCACCGGTGTGGAGGTCGTGGATACCAAGACGGCGGATCATTTCGTGAAGATGATCCGGGCTTCCCAGCTCCTGGGCGCCCGCTGTGTCCTCACGGGGATCCGGCCCGCCGTCGCGCAGACGCTGGTGGACATCGGCATGAATCTCTCGTCGATCGCCACCATGGCCAATCTCCAGGAAGGGCTCAAGGAGTGTCTGCGGCAGATGGAAACGATGCGAGAGTCCGGCAAGAGCAGGTACGGACGCTGATTAGAGGCAACGATGAGACACACAGGTAGCATCCCCATCATCAAGCTGTACGACACGCTGATCGTGTCGATCCAGATCGAGCTGAGCGATCCCGTGGTCTCTCGGCTCAAAGACGACATCACCTCCGAGATCGAGCGGGTGCGCCCATTTGGGTTGGTCGTGGATCTGTCCGGGATCGATGTGATGGACAGCTATATCACCCGGACCATCCGCGATGTGGGGCTCATCGCCAAGTTGATGGGCGTACGCACGGTCATCTGCGGCCTGGACCCGATGATCGCCCTGACGCTGGTGGAGATGGGGATCCAGCTCGAGGGGGTCAGCACGGAGCTGAACCTGGAGGAGGCGCTGGAGGCGCTCGGCCGGGAACGCCGGAAGGACAAGCTAGACTCAGACGTGGACGACGGTTGATGCGCGAGGCTGTCCTGTGAATGAGCAACAGGTGAAGGACATCATCGGCGCCTATGTTGGGCCGTCGGTGACCACAGCCATCCTCCAGCACGCGGTGCGCGTCGCGCGCGTTGACGTGCGGCGGTTGAGTCCAGCGGACAGCAGCCGCCTGCTCCATGCGCTGGAATATCCACTGAAGAACATGCTGCGCGATCCGGCCCGGCGGGACGCCTGCCTGCGGCGGCTCCGTGATCTGCTGACGGAACAGAAGCCGGCGGCCGTCACAGGGCCACGGCGGCGTGTCATCCGGATCCTGGGAGAGACCGACATCGTCGTGGCCCGAGGCGCTGGCCGCGAGATGTGCCAGTTGATCGGATTCCGGGCCGTCATCCAGCTCAAGGTGGCCACGGCGATATCCGAGATGGCACGGAACATCATCCAGTACGCGGGCCAGGGAACGGTGGAGTTGAAATCATTGGATTCGGGCAGGGCCGGTATCGAGGTGAACGCCCGTGACAAGGGTCCCGGGATCACGAACCTGGACGAGGTGATGTCCGGTTCGTATCGCTCGAGAACCGGAATGGGGCTTGGGATCAAGGGCGTTAAAAACCTCATGGACGAATTCGAGATCCGAACCGCTGCTGGCGAAGGCACCGAGGTTATTGCACGGAAGTTCCTGACCTAGGAGTCATACGACATGGATATCGGGACCGCGCAAAGACCCTGCCGTGGCGAAACGATCTGTGGCGATGTATTCAAGATCGTGGAGCACGGGATCACGACCCTCGCGGTGGCCGATGGGCTCGGGCACGGCCCGAAGGCCGCAGTAGCGGCCGAGAAATTCTGCGCCCACGTCGGGGAAAACATCTCCGAAAGCCTGGCCCAGATCATGCGGGGCTCTACACGCGCCCTGGCCCGTACTCGCGGTGCCGCCGGTGCGCTGATCCGTATCGACGAAGAGGCTGGCACCCTGGAATTCTGCGGCGTGGGCAACATCGAAATGAGGGCTTCGAGCGCCAAGGCCATCCACCCCATCTCCGTGCCGGGCATCATCGGGCGGCCGCTGCGCAAGGTCTTGAAGCTCGACTACGAGTTGACGGCCGGCGATCAGCTCGTGATCTTTTCCGATGGCCTGTCCAGTCGATTCGATATGCAGAAGTACAAGCACCTGTCTCCTCAGCGGATGGCCGATACGCTGTTGCCAGACCATGGCAAGTTCCACGACGACGTGACCGTTATCGTGATCCGGATCTGAGGGATCCATGAAGAAGCCGGACGAACCCGACTCCCAATCCGACCCTCGAGGGGAGGGGAAAGAGCTGACCCTGACCATCAGGGAGGACGTGGATGTGTACTGGTGTGGCGGCGAGTGCCAGCGATTCGCCCGGGCGATGGGGTTCGAGGACCGGGATCTCTGGGAACTCTCCATCGTCGTGCGGGAGCTGGCCACCAACGTGGTGAAGTTCGCCGGCGGGGGGCAGCTGACCCTGCGGCGGATCAAGGAAACGCGACCCGGGATCGAGATCGTCATGGAGGACGAGGGGCCGGGGATCGAGGATGTGGAGGCCGCGCAACAGGACGGCTACTCCGAGGGGCGTTTGCTCGTGGACAGCGACTGCTCGGTACCCAGGCGAGGTCTGGGGTCGGGGCTGGGTGCGGTCAAGCGGCTGATGGATATCACGGTCATCGAGAATCGGAAGGACAAGGGGGTACGCATCGTGGCGCGCCGTTGGTTATCTGATTCGAGGCGTTGTTGAGGCGGCTCGACGGCCGACGAAACGTCGGGATCGACTCTGGATGGCTTGTTCGGTGTTCGGGGAAGGGCCGCCGGGGGAGCGCCTACTGGATGAACCCCAGTAGCTCGTCCAGGTGCATCTGGCAGTCCGACACGAAGCGTTCGTATTCCTCTTCGTCGTCTAGCCCGAATTCCTCGAACAGTCGCTGCTGATCCGGCCGCGCCGAGTTGGGCGCCGTGTTGTAGTCCATCTGGGTGGCGATGACATTCGCCAGAGTAACGGCAGCCAGCACCGGGTCCTCGTCCAGATCCAGGTCCGTGTCGTGGTGCTTCTCAGCCACCACCGCCAGCTCCTCGGGGAGGCCCCAGGCCCGCATCATCTCCGCGCCGAGCAGGGCGTGATCGAATCCCACCAGCCGCTCTTCCAGGTCCCGGAGATTCATGCCGGTCGTCTCGCCCGGGGAGACGACCCGCTCGTCGTAGGGAACGCCCAACTCCGTGCACATGGCCACACGGCCGATGTCGTGGAGCAGCCCTCCGAGGAATCCGTCCTCCTCCAACAACCCCGGGGAAGCCTTGTGGAGCAGACGGTTGGCGACCACGGCGGTGGTCGCGGCGTGTGAGAATTGGGAGGCCAGGATCCGTAGCGTGACGCTTTCCCTGTGTGTCGAGCAGATGGTGTGAGTCCACACCAGCGTGGCCAGGCTGCTGATGGTCTTGAAGCCCAGGACCATCGTCGCCCGACGGACGTTCCCGACCTCACCGCGCATCCCGTAGAACGCGGAGTTGGCCAGCTTGAGGATGCGCACCGAGAGGGTGGGGTTCTTCTCGATCAGGGCCGCCACATCGGAGATGGCGACGTTGGGATCATTGACGATGTCAAGCAGCCGCAGCAGCATGCCAGGGGCGGCGGGCAACCGTTCCGCGTCGTGGATGAACTTGGCTGGATCCGACATCTATTTACCCCTAACCAGGCGGTGAGCCAGGAACTTGGGCAGTCCCCGTTCCACAATTTTATCCCGCGTTGTTTCGACGTCGTACTCCAGACGATGGAAGTGGACCCGTTCGCCGTCGAAGGTGACGAAGCAGGCCTTGGGGTTCAGGTCCCGGGGTTGACCCACGGAACCGACGCTGATGTAGAACTTCTCCTTGGGTACGAAGAAATCGGACAGCAGGTCGTGGGGGTGGATGAATCCCTCGGTGGTCGCCAGGAATGGCTTGTGGTTGTGGCCGACGAAGCAATGCGCGAAGGACTTGAAATCCCGATCCAGGGATTTGACGATGGCGTCGAATGTGGACAGACCCATGCCGTCGCGTTCCCGGAGGTACTCATGGAGATTCCGCCGCGGGGAACCGTGGACGAACAGGCAGTCCCCATCCAGGTGATAGGTGGGGAGCGCCTTGATCGCCTTGAGCAAGGGGGACCCGCGCAACTGGCCACGGGTGTACTCGATGGCAAGCTGGGCGATGGGATTGGAGATGGTCTGCTTGCCCCTTAGGACCGACTCTTCGTGATTGCCCATGAGGACTGTCTCGCAGACCTCGAGGACCATTTCCAGACAGATCTTGGGATCGGGGCCGTAGCCCACCGTATCCCCCAGAGAGACGATCTGCTTGATCCCCATCTCCTCGATCTTGGCGAGGACGACGGTCAACGCCTCCAGGTTTCCGTGAACATCCGAAATGACTGCCAGCTGGTCCATGCTCTCCGTTCCTATCGGTTGATCTCTTCCATGACTGCAGTTTTGATCGTCGCATAGCTGGGCGTCGCTGCCCAGCCACAGATGACGCGTGGGGACCCATCTGCGGTGAGTTCCACCAGCTCGCATCCCTTGTGGACCTTGGATCCGGTGGCTCCAGAGTTGCCTGGACGGACGGCCAGCTCTTTTTCGAGCCAGCCGGTGGGATCGTGGGCAACGAAGGACCACAACGCACCGTCTGGAGCCTTGTCCTCGAAGTATTCCCACGCCTGTATCGTCAGATCCTTGGCCTGGAACTCGTCCACGACGAATCCCTGGCGGTCGCTCAGCCCGTAGACCTTGCCGCCGTTGTAGAGCTTCTGCAATGCGGCCACGTGGGTCGCTGCCGCGTCGTAGTCCGCGATCCCATAGCTCGCTCGGATGCAGCGCGTCAGCGCGCGGTAGTCGTCCGGTGCCAGGCGGCGCACCGCCTTGTAGGCATCTAGCGCCTGCCCCGCCTGGCCACAGTCCATCAGGGCGTCCCCGAGGGCGAGCTGGCACTCGATGCACCGGGCGTCAGCGGCCACGGCCTTGCGGAACGCTCCCACCGCCTGCTGCGGATCCTTCAGATCGATGAGCACGATGCCGAGTTCCATGGCGATCCCCGGCAGGGTCGGGTCGATGGTGACGGCTTTCTCGAAGGCTTCCTTGGCCTGGTAGGGATGGCCCGAATTCTTCAGCACGGTGCCGTACTCGGCCCACATCAGGCCGTCGTCGGGAAGGATCGCCAGCGCCTTCTCGAAGGCCATCGCCGCTTCCCCCGGCTTGCCCATGAACAGGCACACCCGGCCGTGCTGGGCGTGGTACTGGGGATCCGTGTCGTCCAGGGAGAGGGCGCCCAGGATCCACTCGTAGGCGTCCTGGTCCTCCATGGCCGCGCTGTGCGACAGGGAGGCCCAGTAGTAGTACTCGGCCTTGGTGCCGTCGAAGGCGATGGCCAGCTCGAAGAAGCTCGCCGCTTCCCGATATTTCTTGGCCTTGAAGGCCGCATGGCCGTCCCGCTCGGCCTCCGGAGCGGTGCCGGGGTATGCATCCGCCGTGGGGGGGGGGGGGGGCCCGCCCCCCCCCCCCCCCCCCCCCCCCGGGGGGGGGGCGGGGGGGGGGGGGGGGGGGG
>CAZDDH010000293.1:6625-10225 GCA_964504165.1 uncultured Rickettsiales bacterium
TTCACGGGGGATGGGCGGCCCGGCGGGGCCTCGGGGGGGGTGCGGGGGTTTGCAGCGGCGGTGGGGGGGGCCAACACCCCCCGCCACAGCCCCAGCAGTAGCAGGGGGGGACGCGTGCGGGGCATCAGGGCCCGTCTTCCGGGTCGAAGATGCACGGTTCGTCTCCGCAGGGGTGGATGATGGTGCCCTCCTGGCCGTCGGTGAAGAACGCCTCGATCTGATCGTGGACCTCGGTGGTGTGGCGGATGAAGGTGTGGGCCCCGGTCACCTCGGCGGGGCGGTTCACGTCCGCTGCGCGGCCCAGCTGGGGGTCGTATTGCATCAGCGCGCTGGCTGCCGGCCCCAGCGGGGCGTGCCCCTCCGTGAGGCCGTAGGGGCTCTCGGGCGCGGGCACGATCAACGGGATATCCAGGGTGCGGGCGAGGGCTTCTGTGGTCAGGTTGGGCACCTGCTCGTCCCCCAGTGATTCCTGCCACAGCAGGGATTTGTCCGCCATCCCGGCGGTGTGGGTGATGGGATCCACCGGGTCCCACAGCAGCTGGGACGCCGCGAACAGCACCTGCCGCTCCACCGGGTCGGGCAGATCGTAGATCATCAGCGTTTCCAGGGCGCCAAAATCACTGGAGCGGGACATCATCGTGGCCCAAGTGGAGCCCCCCACGTGCAGCACGCCGTAGTCCAGCGCTTCTTCTTCGCCGGCGTTGGCCAGGAGGGTCGCGCCCTCGATACCTCCCAGGGAGATGCCGAAGTAGTACACGCGGTCGGTGTCGACCAGGCTGCTGCCGTCCGCGGCCTGGAAGATGGGATCGTCGATGAACTGCGTGCGCATCAGACGGGGCACGGCCAGGGTATTGGCGACCCCCTGGATCATCTTGTCGCTGATGAGGGGGAACCGCCCGAAATCGACGGCCACCTCGGCGGCGCAGACGAAATCCACGGTGGTCAGGCCGCGCCAGGTCGAGCCGATGACCACCGCACCCAGGCGGTCGGCCAGGGCGAGCACGGAGTTGGGATCGTCGATCTCGCCCACGTAGTCTTCCGGGGCGGAGAAGATCCCGTGCCCGAAGACGATCACCGGTGCCGAGCCCGCTTCGGCCTCGCGGAGGGAGTCGGGAACCATCGCCATGAAGTAGGCGTCGTCCGTCCCCTGCTGGACCGGGTTCACGTCCGCATCGAGGGTGAACACTCCCTCGTCGTTGAGGTACGAGGGTAGCTCGAAGGACCCCTCGGCCAGGCGCCAGATGTGCTCGTTGAGGGTGGCACCATCGTCCGCGTCATCGAGCCAATCTACCGTGTAGGCGGGGGTGGAGGTGGGGTCCGCGGGCAGCGCCGTCCGGGTCGTCTCGATGATCTGGTCCAGGTGAGCGTGGGCGACGGCTTCGCTGGCCGTCCAGTAATCCCACGCCAGCACCAGATCAGCGCGGGCCAGGCCCAGCGCTTCGAGTTCGGTGAATAGCGCCTCGTAGTGGTCCACCTGTGCGAGCAGGCCGGCGTGCACCTCTCCCTGGTCCCGCAGGGCGGCGAAGCGCTCGGGGGTGGGGACCGTGTTGCCGCTGGTATCGACCAGGTTCTTGGTCAGCACGATGGCCACGTGGTGCCCGAATCCCACGGCCTGCATGGGGCGGATCAACAGAGTGCGATCCTCCGGCCCGGTGCAGTCGGGGTGCGCGTCCAGTTCGGCGAAACAGGGGATCTGGGTACCGGTGGTGAGGTCGAAGAACTGAACCGCGGACGAGGCCTCAAGGGATTGCTCGAGGTGGGCTGACTGGGGCAGGCAAGCCGGGTCGATATCCGCGTCGGGGAGCAACACCACGGCGTTGTTGGCGACCGAAAAACCATCCAGGCGGTTCACCCGCGCCACATCCAGCGGGGTGCCACCTTCCGGCCGGGGGAGCAGGTCATCGGCGATGTCTAGCCGGTAGCCGGTGGCGGTGGAATCGTCGGTGGTCATCAGGTGGATCGAGGGGTAGGGGAACAGCCCGTCGTCGCCCAGCAGGCCGACGGGCGGGCCCGGTTCCGGGCCGGGCTTATCGCAGCCAGACAGGGCCAGCATCGCGATCATCGCCGCGGACAAGGTGGCCGTTATTCGGGGCATGACAACACCTCTCGGTTATTCCGCGATTCCAGGGTAGCAATCTCCCCACCTACGCATGCTAGCATCTCTGGCCATGGCACTAGGACCCCACCCTGAATTCTCCTGGTCCGCGTCGCGCGCGCGGGCTTTCGATTATTGTCGCCGCCAGTACTGGTTCCAGTATTACGGCTCCTGGCTCGGCTGGGAAGACACCGCCCCTGCCCGGACCAAGGAAATCTACCTGCTCAAGAATCGCCAATCCTTGCCCACATGGTCCGGCAGCGCGGTCCACCGGGGCGTCGCGTTGATGTTTGGCGGCGAGGGGCCGGTGGAGCAGGTGGTGGAGAAGATCCACCATGAGATGCGCGCGGACTACGTCAGCTCCGTACGGCGGGAGTTCTGCAAGCCTGGCCGCGCCAAGGCGTTTGGGCTGGACGTGCACGCCTATGACCTCGACGTGCCGCGGGAGCGCTTTGCGGAAATGTGGGCCAAGGTCAAGGGGTGCCTGGAGACCTTCCCCGAGTTGCCCTACCTCAGCCAGTTCGCCGAAGCCGCGGCGGCGTCTAGATTCCACGCGGCGGAGCCACCGGATGGCGGCAATTTCGATTCCCGTCGTTTCCGCTGGGAGGAGATCGGTGATTTCTACATCTTTGCCCAGCCGGACGTGACCTTCGAGCGTCCGGACGGAGTCATCGAGGTGCTGGATTGGAAGACCGGCCGGACCCCGTCCAACCGGGGGCCGGAGGATGTGACGTTGCAGATCGTGCTGTACGCGCGGTTCCTGCAGGACCGGCACCCGGCGTCACCGGCTGCGCACCGCTTCCGGGCTGCCGAGGTCTACTTGCCCAGCGGCGGTCGGTACGGCCGGATGCTGGAGGTCGCCGACATCGAGCGGGTCGCCCAGCAGGTCGCCGACAGCGTGGAGCAGATGCGGTCACTGCTGGACGATGAGCCGCGGAACATCGCCAGTGAGGAGAACTTCGCCCTCACGGAGGCCACCCAGAAATGCACCGGCTGCCTTTTCCGGCGGGTCTGCCCGCGGTGGGACGAGCTGAAGCTGGAACCCTGACGCGCGACGGCCGCTGGATGATGGTGGCACAGCAGAACATCACGCCACACTGCCAGACGGCCGGGGTTTATTTCGGGTAGGGGCCGGGTGCTCCATGGGGAGACCGGTCGGCAGACAGAAACCCCCGAACAAACGTTTGAACCCCTGGATCTGTCCGCCAGGTGGGGATGGGGACGGCGACTGGAGGATGGCGAGCGGCGGAGGGTGTAGGGTTTTTGATTTGAAAGGAACGGCCAACCTGAGGGAGTGCCCATGGTTGCTGGGGAAGGGGAGAGTGACAGGTTGCCCGAAAGGCGCCGTGGATTCATTTTCAAAAGAAAAAGCCATGTAAGTACCTGTATTGACAGCTAGAAACAAGTACCACTAAAAGTCACGCGATCCCTTGTTGACGACCTGCCGGACCCGTACTAGATTGGCTCTCGAAGGTTGATGCTCTTTTACAGGTTGCAACGAGTCC
>CAZDDH010000294.1:0-9919 GCA_964504165.1 uncultured Rickettsiales bacterium
ACCAATTTCTGCTGGATCAGGATTTCTGGCTACATGGGGGTGGCGAGGGGCTTACTATCGGAATGACCTCTTGGGAGGGCCTGTAATCCGGGCCAAGCGGCCATGGGAGCTGATCACAACCAGCTAGGCTCCCCACGAAAAGAAGAACGAGGGCTAGAAGTGTCGTCTTTGCGCCTACCGACATGTGCATGGTCCCGCAAATGATGGCCAACTACTGTCCTATATCATCATGACATGCCAGCTCCGGTACGAACTCAGGTGGGATATGAGACCCGAGGAAAGGAACAGCCCAGAGCTTGGGCAACTGATCTTGCGGTTGGTTCGGGCCCCTTGGTTCGCATGACGGCCGGTGGATACGGATCGGACAGGAGAGGCCCTGAACTGGAGGGCGGTGCCCCGCACACCACTACTTGCCCCTGCCATCCCGGGTGCTGTGACTAGATTTGGGACCCCCAGAAAAGAGGCCCATGGATATCTGGCACCTGAGGTTTTCCTCGGACGGCCGTCATGCTCTGTTTCCGACCGAAGAAGCGCGGCGCGCCGCGGTCTTGGTCATCGTCCACCATGCCGCCCGATGGCTCGTCGCCTTCGGGATCATCGACGACCACCTGCACGTGGAGTTGGCATGCTCCCGCAGTCGGGCCGGCAAGCTCAAGCGCGCCATCGTGCTGGGATTGAGGCCCATCTCGGGTCGCGATTTCGAGCCGCCGTTCCTCAAGCCGGTGGAGTCGAGAGCGCACCTGTTGCACCTGGTCTCGTACTGCATCGAGCAGCCGGCGAAGCACGGGCTCGGAATCCACCCGGCACTCTGGAGCGGCAGCTGCTTTTACGACTTGGTCGGGGCGAGGGTGATCGGCGGCCTGGAGTTGAGAGTCGCGGATGTCCTTCCTCGCTATCGGATCCGTGACGCATGGAGGGCTGCGGGTTGCGCTGCGGATGGTGTGGCGCCCCTGACCGATTCGCAGATCCGAGGCGCAGGACTATCCGCATTGCGGGAAGCTGCTGCGTTTGCGACCTGCGCTCATCATCGGCTGGTGGGGCGGTCCGCTCGGGAGACTGAGGGGCGGGCGGCGGTCGTCACGCTGGCGCGGCTGGTTGGGTATCGGGGCTCGGATATTGCCGCAGAGCTGGGGGTTTCGCGGGAAGCCGCCCGGCTGGCCGGCCACCGGCGCTTGACGAACGTGTGGTGCGCGCGGCGCGATTGAGGCTGGCGATCGTCGGGGCGGTCGGCCGGCCCAGGGTTGGCCGCCCCGACGATGCCAAGCTGTGACGGTGATGAGCGGCATCTCGGTGATTACTTGGCACTATTGCCAAGTTGTGGCGGCGATGAGTGGCATCTCGGCGATTTCTTGGCATTGGACGAACCCTGGGGCGGAGAAGGCTATGGATAGTGCCGCGCCCGTGGATAAACCGGGGGGTCGCCAGGGGTTTTGGACAGACCGGAGTCGATGGTGCCCACGGGGGGCGTTGGTGGGGACGGGTTCATCCACCGTCGCCTTGGAAAACCGCTGGGCGGTTTTCCACACTAGCCACAGCCTCTACTAGATACATTTTGGATGGAGAAGGAGAAGGAGAGACACGGATTGTCTAGCAGTCTTCCGACCAAGCCATAACGCGGACTCTCACTCGTCAGTCCTTCCAATGGATTGCCCGCGATGGGTTGCCCGGGCGATCAGTGCCGGGCATTCAACATGCGGGGCCTCGCGAGCTACTTGAGGACATCCAGAAGGACGATCAGCGGATTGCTGGAGGCGGGGTCGCGGATCACCCGCGTGTTGAGCACTTGTCGGACCTCGACACCGTTGATCCGAGTCCTCGTCCCATCAAAAAACGAGTCGTGGACAGGCACATCGGCGTCGAACTGAAGTTCGACCTTCCACAGCTTACCCTGGAGCTGGGTGGCTTCCGCAGGCACGGGGATCCACCCACCCGTGATTGCCAGGTACTCGAACAAGACGATCAACGAAGCAGCTCCCCAACCCCCTCCAGTTCCGAACCATACACCAGCCCTCGTTGGTCCTCCACAAAGAGGAAAGGTGCGACCCCATCCGCTCCATCATCGATCGCCTAAGTGGGAGGCCGACCGGAAGGTCCCCCACCGCTCCGCGGACCGAGCCACGGTGGTGAGACGGGTCCAGATGCAAGGCGGGAGAAGGAGTCGTAGCAAAGCTACGGCGACGCCGACCAACGCAGCAGATGGGCCCGTATCGCCACCGTGGCGACGGGAGCGGAGTGGTGGGGGACCTGGAGGGAGGAGAAATGAGCCGGCCGGGAATCGAACCCGGGACCTGCAGATTAAAAGTCTGCTGCTCTACCGATTGAGCTACCGGCCCTTGATCTCGGTTGGTTAGCCGTTGTTACGGCTGGAATTCGTTGCGGACGTTCGTCCAGGTGTCTCCAGGGGCGACCGTGAAGGTCAGGGTGCGTTCCTGCGGTACAGAGCAGGCGCCGCACTTCAATACCACGGTATGGCTGCCTGCGGTGATGGGATGACGTTTTTTGGGCGTATTTCCGAGCAGGGCACCGTCCAGGTAGATGGTGGCCCAGGGCTTGGCGTTGATGGTCATGTAGGCGGTCTCGCCCTCGGACGGGGTGGGCGGGGGCTTGCCGCCGTCGTCGTCGTCGCCGGTGGCCACGGTGGTCTTCTTGGCCAGCTTGCCGCGGACCGTGATGTCGCCGCTCTTGGGGAAGGTCCCCGAGGCGGAGGCGTCCTCGTAGCCGGACTTCTTGTAGGTGACGGTGTACCGCTTGCCCGGGGTGCCGGACTCGTAGCGGTAGGCGGAGCGGCCCAGCTTGTTGCCGTTGAGGTAGATGTCGGCGCCCGAGGGGGTGGAGGCGAAGATGATGGCCGGCTTGGCGACGGGGGCCACGTCGGTGGTGCCGTCGGTGGTGCCGTCCGTGGTGCCGTCGGTGGTGCCGTCTTGGGTACCGTCCGTCGTGGTCCCTTCGACGACCTCCCCCCTGCCCGGGCCCAAGACGCCGGTGGCGACGACGATGACGACGCCCCCCAGCAGCCCGAAGATGACGAACACCAGCAGCAGCAGCAGGATCCAGATGCCCCGCCGCTTCTTGACCGGCGGCTCGTCGTAGGTGCTGGCCGCGGGGTCGGAGACGTACGCCGGCTGGGTCGGTACGGGCGAGGGTGGCGGCGTGGCCACCGGTGACAGCTGGGCCGCACCCCCTGCCGGGGGCGGCGTCGGCGCGCCGGGCTGGGGCCCCGGGGGCTGCACGGCGGACGACGCATCGGTCTGGAAGAACGCCCGCGTGAGTTCGCCGATCTCCTGATTGGCGGACGGCTGAGCCGCCGGGGGCTGGCCGGTCTGGGCCAGCTGGGGCGACGGCGTGATGGTCTTGTTGGCGTCCGACTCGGAGAAGAAGGCCTGGGTGAAGTTGCCCAGCCCGGTGTCCACATCGCTGGCGCTGGCCAGCGACTGGGTGCCGGTGGGCGCCTCGGTGTTGGTGGGCTGGCCGGCGTGCTTCTTGGGGAGCCAGCTCTGGTACTCGGCCATCCACTCGGCGACGGTGGGGTTGGGCCCGCCCATGGAGTCCAGCAGCGCCTGGAGGTCCTTCTCCATGGCGCCGGCGTTCTCGTAGCGGTCCTCCACCTTCTTGCTCATGGCCCGCTCGAGGATCTTGTCGAGCCCCGGGACCCGCTCGCCCACGGCGTCCAGCGCCTCGCGCACGTCCGCCTGCAAGACCTTGTGCATGATGGCCAGCAGGTTGTCGCCGTGGAAGATGACATCGAGGATCAACATCTCGTGGATGATGGAACCCATCGAGAACAGGTCGGAGCGGCCGGTGAGCTTGGAGGCCCCGGTGACCTGCTCGGGGGACATGTAGATGGGCGTGCCCTTGGTGATGTCCGCGGCGGTGGTCTTGTAGAGGTTGGAGTCGGCCTTGGCGATGCCGAAGTCCATGATCTTGCCGTCGCCGCTGCGGCTGACGATGACGTTGCCCGGCTTGAGATCCCGGTGGACCAGGTTCAGGGGCGCGCCGTCCTTGGCGGTCAGCGAGTGGGCGTACTGCAGCCCACGGCAGATCTCGATAGCGATCTGCAGCACGACGTTGGGGGGGATGGACTTCCCCTCGTTGCGGCAGTTCTTGATGATGGCATCGAGGGTCCAGCCGTCGACGAACTCCATCTCGAGGCACCAGTCCTCACCCACCTGGGTGAAGTCGTAGACCTCGACGATGTTCTTGTGGCGCAGCTGGCCGCCGAGGCGGGCCTCGTTGATCAGGGCCCGGACGAAGCGCTTGTCCTCGGTGAGCCGGGAGTCGATCTTCTTGAGGGCGACTTCCTTTTCGAACCCCATACCGCCGCGCTTGACGGCCAGATACACCTTGGCCATGCCGCCCTCGCCGAGCAGATTGACCAGTGTGTAGGGCCCGAAACTTTGTTCCTGCATGCTGTCCCTGCTTTGAATCCGACCGGGCATTCCTCAGTGCCCGATCAGATCTATCCATCGTACTGCTATTGCAGACAGGCCCCATTATAGGTTTGTTCCCTGGGTTGCGAAACCGCCCGTGGCGACCTCCCTGATCGCCTGCTATCTTGAGCGCCGCTGGAAAGGACGGTCTGGCCCGATGCAAATCACCCTGGTTCACCCCTATCCGGACCCCGCCGCCCACGGTTTGCGGGTCCTCAGCGCCCTGCTCAAGGACGCGGGCCACCGGGTGTTTTTTATCAATTTCCCCGACCGTACGGGGGATGAGGGCTCCGTCGCCGCCGACCACTCCCGTCCCCGCTATCCCCGCCGAGCGCTGGACGACCTTTGTGAAGTCGCCGCGGATTCCGACCTGATCGGGATCTCGTTGATGACGAATTATTTTCCTTCCGCGGTGGAGATCACCGCTGCATTGAAACGCGAATTCCCCGAAAAACTGGTGATCTGGGGCGGCGTGCACCCCACCATCCGCCCGGACGAGTGCCTGGATCACGCGGACCTGGCCGTCATCGGCGAGGGGGAGCAGACCCTGGCGGAGCTGGTGGCGAGCCTGGACGCCGGCGATCCCCTGGGCCCGGAGGCGTGGTCCGCCATCCCGGGGCTGGCCTACCGGCACGAGGGCGAGGTGTGCCGCACGCCGCTGGCGCCGCTGGAGACCGACCTGGACCGACTGCCGGCACCCGATCTGGACACGGACGACCAGTGGACGCTGTGGAACGGCCGCCTGGCCCAGGTGACGCCGGCGCTGTTCATGCGGATGCTGGCCTCGGCTACCGTGAGCGCCCACTACGGCAAGATCGGCTACCAGACCATGACCACCCGCGGCTGCCCCCACAGCTGCACCTATTGCCTCAATTCCACCTTGCGCGGCATGTACGCCGGCCAGCGTTACGTGCGCTTCCGCTCCGTGGAGTCGGTCATCGACGAGTGCGCGGCGGTGCTGCGGCGGTTCCCGTTCGTGGACTACATGTGGTTCAGCGACGACGTGTTCTTCGCCCGGCCGACGGCGGACATCCAGCGCTTCGCCGAGCTGTACGGCGAACACGTGGGGTTGCCGTTCTACCTGCTAGCCAGCCCCACGACCCTGCGCGAGGAGAAATACCGCCTGCTGGTGGAGGCCGGGCTGCACACGATCCAGATGGGTATCGAGACCGGTAGCCCGGACACGCAAGAGGTGTTCAACCGCAAGGCGATGGGCAACGACAAGGTACTCAAGGCGGCCAACATCATCGCCCGCTATGCCCACAGCATCGAGGTGCCCTACTACGATCTGATCGTGGACATCCCCTGGGAGGGGGACCGCAACCGCCGGGAGACCCTCAAGCTGATCTCCGAACTCCCGCGGCCCTACCGGTTGCAGCTGTTCTCTCTGGTGCTGTACCCCTCCACGGTGGCCTACGACCGGGCCCGCGCCGAGGGCCTGATCGCCGACGAGACCCGCCAGATCTACGACCACATGTACACGGTCCGCGACAACGACTTCTTCAACGTGGTGCTCACCCTGGCCGCCAAGGGCAAGGCCCCGCGATGGCTGCTCAAGGCGGCGGCCGACGAACGGCTACAGCCGCTGGTGGACAATCCGCTGATGAAGCCGCTGAGCGCCACGACACGGGCCGTGCTGGGGCCGGTCAAACGGTTGCGGGACGTGGCACGAGCGCACCGGCGCGCCAATACGCTGGCCAGCCAATAAAGGACAATCAGGACTGGGTCGAGGAGTGACGCCGCCGGCCGTGCTGCTGGCGGACGTACTGGGCCAGCTGCTCGGATTCGGTGGGCGGGGGCGGTGGAGCGGGGGGCCGCTGCCGGTAGCCGATGTAGACCGCCGTACCCCCGAGGCCGAGGACCATCAACGGGAAGAACAACATCAGCGTGCGCCGCAACAGGCCGCCGGTCTCCGGTGCCAGCGTGGCCACCAGATTGCGGCTGGGCATCGAATGGGCCGTGGCGGCCAGGCCCGCCGGGGCAGCGGACTGCCGGGCAGCAACCGGGCCGCTGAGGGTGTTTGCCTGCGGCTCGAAGATGGACGCCAGGCCGGTGGGGGCCAGGGGCGCGGGAGCCTGCTGCTGATACGGCGGGATGCCCACGTGGGTGCCGTCGTGGGTGGCCTGCACCTTCCAGCCGCGCCGCGCCGATAGCGCCCGCACCGCCTCGGGCGTGCAGCCCGGGCCGTAACAAACCGCCAGCGTGTTCGCCGCCTGATGCGGGGGGATCGCGTCGATCTTCTCGAGGGTCGCGGGCTGGCCGGGGTGGAATAACACGACGCTGCCAGGGGCTTGTGCCTCCGGAGACTCACAAGCGGGCAGGACCTCTGCCGACGCTGCACCCCAACCGAGTGCGGCCACCAAAACGGTGGTCATCAACGCCCATGTGCGCACGTATATAAAGGACCTCATACCTTCAACATAGCATGAAGATTGGGCAGGTGCGGCACGATATTGGCGCCCGGCCCGGCCGGCTCTATTCGGTCTCTTGGGGCATCTCCGAGACAAACTCGATGGAGAGAGGCTCGTTCACCGGGTGGCATTCCCAGCCCGTGTCGCCACCGCCCAGATCCCAAATCGTGACGAGGTTGAAGCCCCTCCAGCACTCGTCCACGGACCACAGCCAGATGTCCTGCCAGCGCCATTCGGCGTCCATGTAGGTCAGGGAGAGGGGCATCTGGGTCTCCGCCTCGATGGCCACCCCCATCATCTGATCGCCGCTGCTGGCGGACTGGCTGGTGTCGCTGTCCCGGTAGATGTAGAACAGCTCGGCGGCGTAGATCTCGGCAAAGGCGCCGTAGGCCTCGCTGACCCAGTGGTAGGCCGGGATGTCGGTGGCCTCGACCTCGAAGTCGATGAGCGTCGTGTTCTCCTCGTACACCATCGAGGCCAGCTCCTCGGTGCCCGGGGGGAAGAAGATCTCGACCTGGAACGGCAGCGCCCCGCAGCGCAGGCCCGGGGAGGACACGGAGGGCGGCTCGGCTTCCAGGGCCAGCTGCTCGCCGTCGACCTCGTAGCCCTTCATGTTGAGGGGGATCTCGTCTTCGATGGGCACCAGCGTGGTCCCGGGATCGGCGAACAGCTCCACCTCGAGTCCGTGCCAGCCCTCCACGATCCACGGATTGTCGGGCCGTACGTAAACCACGAAGCGATGGGCGGCGACCCCCATCAGCTCATCGTCCCCCGGGTCGAAGACGCCGTTTTCGTTGCCGGCGCTGACATCATCCCAGGCCACCGGGACATAGAACGCCGCCGTCCCGGTCTCGCCGTTGCCGAAATCCACGTCCTGGAAGTGCTCTTCGGGCGGCGGGGTAGGCAGCATGAAGGACCACACGATGCCGCCATCGTTGGCGAAGCCGTCGTCCTCCCCGCCGTAGATCGCGTCGCCGCTCATGGTGGCGGTCTCCGCATCGACGGTGGTGTGAGCCATCGCCAGGCGCAGGAAGTCCCACTGGGCGTTGCGCGCGCCGGGGCGTTCGACGCAGCTGCCGCCGATCTTGACGCCCGGCCGGGACAGGTCGAACGGCAGATGCCGCGGGGGCCCGGCCTCTTCGGCGTCCGAGGGCTGCAGCTTCAAGATCACGCTGCCAGGATTCTGTTCCCCACGGTCCCCCTCCAGATCCCACACCAAGGTGGTCTCCTCGCCCGCGGGGGGGCACGGGATCTCGTGGAGGTTGGAGGTGGCCTGCAAGATGGTCGCGGCAGCGTAGGTCTTGCCGCTGTCGAAGGAGTACTGCACGTCCAAGGAGCACAGGTCACCGTCCTCGTCGGACACGGTGATGGCGAAGGTGGTGCCGTTTTCGACGGGATCGAGGTCGGTCAGCTCGGCGGTGAGCATCGGCAGGGCGTTGAACTCGGGCACGTCGTCGTCGTCGGCCGTGCAGCCCGCGAGCAGCGCGGCGGCGGCGAAGGCCAGTAATACCGTCCAGAAGTGATTACGCATGGGTCTCTCCCGCAAAGGGAATTATAGCGGATGCCCTACCGCCTCCGGCGGATGATGAACAGGCTCGCCACCAGCAACATCACCGTCAGGCGCGGCGTCAACGGCCTGGAGTCGGTCACACTGCACTCGCAGTCATCGTCGTCATCGTCGTCCGTGGTGTCGTCGTCATCGTCGTCGTCACCGGCACAATCGGGATCCTCCTCGTCCGGGACGCAGTCGCAGTCGCTGTCGATGCCGTCGCCACAGATCTCCTCGGCGCCGGGGTTGATGTCCGGGTTGAAGTCGTCGCAGTCGTCCTCCGCACCGCAGGCGCCGCATCCGTAGTACCCGTCCCCGTCGAAGTCGATCTCCTCGTCGATGGCCTCGTCGCAGTCGTTGTCGATGTCGTCGCAGAGCTCCTCGGCACCGCCGTACACCGTGGCATCCTCGTCGTCGCAGTCGTCGTCGCAGGTGGTGAAGCCGTCGTTGTCCGCGTCGTCGAGGTTGAGCTTGTCTTCGGTGTCGTCGCAATCGCCGTCGCAGGTGGACCAGCCGTCCCCGTCCCCGTCGTCGAGGTTCAGGTCGGCGAAGCCGTCGTTGCAATCGCCGTCACAGGTGGTGTACCCGTCCCCGTCCACGTCATCGAGATTCATGCCGGCGTCCAGGTCGTCGCAATCCCCCTCGCAGGACATCCAGCCGTCACTGTCGTCGTCGTCCTCGTCCATGGGCAGGTTGCCGTCGCAGTTGTCGTCCAGGCCGTTGCACATCTCGGTGGCGCCGGGATGGATGCCGGCGTCGTTCTCGTCGCAGTCGCCCTGGCAGGCGTTGTAGCCGTCGCCGTCCAGATCGACGCCCGTGTTCTCGTCGATGATCTGGTCACAGTCGTTGTCCAGGCCGTCGCACAGCTCGGATGCGTAGGGGTAGACCGTCACGTCCGCGTCGTCGCAGTCGCCGGCACAGACCAGGTACAGATCGCCGTCGGCGTCCACCTCGTCGGCGGGCACGACGCCGTCGCAGTCGTTGTCCACGCCGTCGCACAGCTCGTAGAAGTTGGGGCCGCGGTACTCGTCGTAGTCATCGCAGTCGCCGGCGCACTCGGTGAACCCGTCGCCGTCGGCGTCGTCGTCCTCGTCCGTGGCCGGATCGCAGTCGTTGTCCAGGCCGTCACAGATCTCCTCTGCACCCGGATAGACCGTGGGCTCGGCGTCGTCGCAGTCGTCGTCACAGACGGCGGACCCGTCGCCGTCGCCGTAAACCTTCTCGTCCGTGCCGCCGTCGCAGTAGTTGTAGAAGGTGTCGCAGATCTCGGGGTTGCCCGGGAAGTTGACGGGATCGGTGTCGTCACAGTCGCCGAAGCAGGTGGAGACGCCGTCGCCGTCCAGATCGGCTGGATCGACGGTGTTGTTGTAATCGTTGCAGTCGCCGTCGCAGGTGGAGTACCCGTCCTGATCGACGTCGTCGAGGTTGAGCGCGGCGTCGCCGTCGTCGCAGTCGCCGTCGCAGGTCTCGCCCGCCTCCCCGTACACGTAGACGTAGTTGATGAAGCAGTCGAACTAGAAAGAGAAGACGAC
>CAZDDH010000295.1:0-9898 GCA_964504165.1 uncultured Rickettsiales bacterium
CCTTTGCCGTCGTGCTGTCGGACATGCGTATGCCGGGGATGGACGGTGCGACCTTCCTATCCAAGGCGCGGAAGCTGGCCCCCGACACCGTGCGTATGTTGCTCACCGGCCAGGCGGACCTGGAGGCGACCATCTCGGCGGTCAACGAGGGGCAGATCTTCCGCTTCTTGACCAAACCCTGCCCGCCGGACCAGCTCCGCCTGGCGTTTGTCGCAGCGGTACGGCAGCATCGCCTGCTGACGTCCGAGCGGGTCCTGCTGGAACAGACATTACACGGCAGTATCAAGACCCTCACCGACATCCTGGCCATGACCTCCCCGGTGGCCTACGGCCGCGCCACCCGTATCAAGAAAAACGTGATCGAGCTGGCAAACGCGCTGGATCTGGAGGAGCGCTGGAAGATGGAGGTGGCCGCCATGCTTTCCCAGCTTGGCTCGGTGTCTCTTCCGGACGATATCGCCGAGAAGTACTACTACGGGGAAAAGCTGGACGCCCGGGAAAAAGAGATGGTCGCTCGGATGCCCAAGGTCACCGAAGATCTGCTGGCCAACATCCCGCGCATGGGGCCTGTCCGCGAGATCCTATCCATGCAGCACAAGCGTATCGTGGCCGGCCGGGACAGCGACATCCCCGTCGGTGCCCGCGTGCTGAAGATCGCGGCGGACTACGATGCGCTCGAGACCGCCGGGATGAAGGTACAGATGGCCTTCGACACCATGCGGAACCGCGAGGGGCACTACGATCCCGAGATCCTGCAGGAATTCTTCAAGCACAAGGGGACCGTGGCCACCAAGGAGGAGGTCCGCGAGGTCTCGTCGCGGGATGTGACCGTGGGCATGGTCTTTGCCGAAGATGTTCGGACTTCCACCGGCATCTTGCTGGTGGCCCGAGGCTACGAGGTGACACCCAGTTTTGTGGAACGGCTGCGCAATTTTGGCCGGGGGCAGCTCATCGAGCCTCTGCGGATGATCGTGCCTGCCGAGGTGGAAGACGATGAGTGAATCGGGGAGGTGTACGGACCATCGTGATGGTCGCCTGACGGAGTAGATGTCACGGGGATCGGGAGGCAGGGAATTGCGGGGGGCCGGCTGCGGCCAATGGGAGTGGGAAACGGACATGGAGCGGAGCACATTCCGTACCAGGATCGATCTCGAGCAGCTCACCCTGCTAGCACCGTTCGTGGTGGTGGTGGACGAGCAACTGGAGATCTCCTGGACCAGCCAACCGATCCACGACCGTATCGGCCCCGCCGGGGGTCGCTCGATCACCGAACTGATTGAACTCGTTGAACCTGGCGGGCCGATCACCCTGGACCGGCTGACTGCCACGCTCGGAACACCGCACAGGATGTTGCTCAAGGGCGATGCCCAGTCGACCCTGTTGAGAGGATCGTGGGTGTCTCAGGAGGCCGGATTCATCCTGCTGGCCAAACTGGATGATCTGGCCGGCAACGATGGCATCGTCGACCTCCTGGGGACCTTCGAGGATACGGCCTTGTTGCCTGACGAAGTGACGGAATCGGCGTACGACCTGCGTTGCGAACGGGATTTTGCCGAGACGTTGCTCAACACGATGCAGGCCTTTTTATTGCTGTTGAACGTGGACGGGAGCATCGAGCGTATCAACGTCTACGCCGAGAGGATCAGCGGGTATCCCCTGGCCGAGGTCAAGGGGAAGGATTGGTTCCAGACCTTTGTACCCGATTCGGATCGCGAACAGAGCCGTGAAGCCTTCGGAGGCGCCCTGGCCGGGGCACCGACGATGGGTGGTATCTGCCCCATCCTGACTCGGGACGGCCGTGAGGTATTGATCGAATGGCATGACAACACCGTACGGGACCGCGACGGTGAGGTCTCCGGACTGCTGGCCGTTGGGATGGACATCACGAGCCGTAGAGAGGCTGAACGGCAGTCCCAGAAGAACGCAGAAGAACTCGCCATGGCCAACGAGTATCTGGAACATCAGTCACAGATCGCCACCGCGATGGCCACCCAGGCCCAGGCTGCCAGCACAGCCAAGAGCGAGTTCCTGGCCAACATGAGCCACGAAATCCGGACGCCCATGAACGGTGTGATCGGCATGACCGGGCTGCTGCTGGACACGGAGCTCGATCGGGACCAGCGTCACTACGCAATGACCGTGCAAAATTGCGGCGAACTACTCCTGTCTTTGATCAACGACATCCTGGACTTCTCCAAGATCGAGGCGGGCAAGCTGGAGCTGGAGACGATCGATTTTGATATCCGCGCGATGTTGGACGACTTCGCCGAGATGATGGCCCTGAGGGTGCACGAGAAGGGGTTGGAGTTCCTGTGCGCGGCCACACCTCACGTGCCGTCCCTGGTCTGTGGGGATCCGGGCCGCCTGAGGCAGGTTCTGATCAATCTCACCGGCAACGCCATCAAGTTCACCGCAGAGGGAGAGATCGCGGTCCGGTTGCGGCTCGAAAAGGAGACCGAAGAGAATGTGGTGCTCCACTTCTCGGTCCGCGACACGGGTATCGGGATACCCGACGACAAACAGGGATTACTGTTCGAGCAGTTCACCCAGGTCGATGCCTCGACCACGCGCAAGTTCGGCGGCACGGGGCTTGGCCTGGCCATCGCCAAGCAGCTGGTGGGGTTGATGGGAGGCCAGGTCGGGGTCATCAGCGAGGAGGGGCAAGGAGCGGAGTTCTGGTTCACCGCCTGCCTCGCCAAGCAACCGGAACGGGATCGCCAACCGCTCACGCCGGTGTCCATGCGGGGTTCGCGGATCTTGATCGTCGACGACAACGCCACCAATCGGGAGATCCTGCGCATCCAGTGCCTGGCATGGGGGCTGCGGCCCGTGGAGGCGATCGACGGTGACAGTGCCTTGGAGCGGCTGGATGAAGCGGTCGAGGCAGGTGATCCCTTCCCCCTGGCAATCATCGACATGCAGATGCCGGGGATGAACGGCGAACAGCTAGGCAAGGCCATCAAGCAAGACGGCCGCCTGGCGGCGACTCGCATGATCATGTTGACCTCCCTGGGGTGGCGAGGCGACGCCAAACGTGTCAAGAAGATCGGATTTTCCGCCTACCTTTCCAAACCCGTGCGGCAGTCCGAACTGTTCAACAACCTGCTCATCGTACTGTCCGGGGGCACGGATGTGACTGAGGAACCGATCGTGACGCGCCACTCGGTCCGGGAGATCGCGCGCGGTGCTGTGCGGATCCTCTTGGTCGAGGACAACATCGTCAATCAGCAAGTGGCGTTGGGGATCCTGACCAAACTCGGATTATCTACGGACGTCGCCGGGGACGGTGCCGAGGCCGTCGAGTTGCTCCAGGCCGACTCCTACGATCTGGTGCTGATGGACATCCAGATGCCTGTGATGGATGGGTACGCCGCGACGGTCGCTATTCGTGATCCAGAAACAGGATTGAAGGACCCTGACATCCCGATCATCGCCATGACCGCACACGCGCTGCAGGGCGATCGTGAGAAGTGCCTCGCGGCAGGCATGAACGACTACATCACCAAGCCGATCATCCCCGATGACCTGTCGGAAATGCTCGAGAATTGGCTGCCCGATCGAAGGGACGTTGCGTATCGGAGGGACTGTGCGTCCCCGGATGATGTTGTGGTTCTCAACCCAGCACAAAGCACAGAGGTGGTGGACGAAAAGCAAGAATTGAACGGAGAGGACAGCTCCGTGGTATTCGACCGCGAGGCTCTGATGGAACGCCTGATGGACGATGAGGAGCTGGTGCAAACCGTGTTGACTGCCTTCGTCGACGATATTCCCGAGCAGATAGTCGCGATCCGGGAGCATATCGCCAGCGGTGATGTGGACGGTGTCGTAATCCGGGCCCACACCATCAAGGGTGCGTCGGCAAACGTGAGCGGCGAGGCTCTGCGCGCGGTCGCCTATCAAATGGAGAAGGCCAGCAAACGTGGTGATCTGGAAGCTGTTGCGGCTGGGGTAGGCGACCTGGAGCGGCAGTTCGAGGCGCTGAAATGCGCGATGTTCGGAATGGAGTGACCGGGATGATGAACCACAAGACCCGTGGATACAAACCATGAACGAGTTCAGGGATATGATCAAACACGTCCTTTTTGTGGACGACGAGCCGCATATCCTCGAAGGATTGCGGCATCGGCTGCGTTGCATGCGTCGCCAGTGGAAGATGACCTTCGTCGGCAGCGGGGCCGAGGCCCTCGATGTCCTCCGCGAGCAAACCGTGGACGTTGTCGTCTCCGATCTACGGATGCCCGGGATGGATGGGATCACCCTGTTGAGTAGGGTTCACGATGAGTTTCCGCACGTCGTGCGGATCGTGCTCTCCGGCCACACCGAATTCGAGTACACCCAGCGAGCCATGCCAGTCGCACACAATTTCCTGAACAAGCCCTGCGACGTGGGCTTGCTGGAAAGTGTCGTCACTCGAGCGTGTGAGATCGAGACCGAGAAGAAAAACGCGCAAAGGGCAGTGGCCGATGCCCATCGCCAGATGAAGCATCTCCTCGACGCTGCGACCCAGGTGGCCATCGTGGCCACCAACCGTGACGGCCTCATCACCACCTTCAACGTGGGCGCCGAACGACTGTTCGGCTACACCGCAGAGGAGATGATTGGCCAACAGCCGTTCCCCTCACTGCAAGTGGAGAAAGAAGTCCGCGCCTTCCGTGACGAGATCAGTGAGGAATTTGGCCGGCCCATGACGGCCATCGAAGCCCTGACGGCTCGTGTTCTCCGCGACGGCCACGACGAGCGGTTGTGGACTTTGATCAAGAAAAACGGCGCATTGATGACCGTCAACATGTACCTGACGGCCATCCGCGGCGAGTCCGACGAAGTTACAGGATTGCTCGGCGTGGCCCTCGATGTCACGAAGCGCCTGAGGGCCGAGCAGGCGCTGGTGGATTCGGAAGCCAAGTTCCGCGTTCTCTACGAGTCGTCTGGTGACGCCGTGATGATGCTCGATGACACCGGTTTTTTTGATTGCAACGCCGCGACTTTAGACATGTTCGGCATCGACAGCAAGGTGGCGTTTTGCCAGAAGACGCTTGCCGATCTAACGCCGCCCCAGCAAGCCGACGGTGCCGATTCGATGGCGCTTGCGCGAGAGCGAATCGCAGATGCCAAAAAAGAAGGGAGCGTGCGTTTCGACTGGTTACACCGGCACCAGGATGGGTCGAACTTCCCGGCGGAAGTGCTGCTAAACACTATCGAACTGCACGGTAGGGACGTCCTCCAGGTGGTGATACGGGACATCACCGAACGGCGACGAGCCGAGGAGGCGCTCCAAGAAAGCATGGAGGAACTCGCCGTGGCGGCCGAACACCTGGAGCGCCAAACCGCCATCGCAAGCGACATGGCCGCTCAATCCGAGATGGCCAGCGCGGCCAAGAGCGAGTTTTTGGCCAACATGAGCCACGAGATTCGTACACCGATGAACGGTGTGATCGGCATGACCGGGCTACTGCTGGATACGGATCTGGACGTCAAGCAGAGGCAGTATGCACAGACGGTGCGCAGCAGCGGTGAGGCGCTGTTGTCGCTGATCAACGACATCCTCGATTTCTCCAAGATCGAGGCGGGGAAGATGGAGCTGGAGCAGGTCGAGTTCGATCTGCGCGGGATGCTGGAAGCCTTTGCCGACATGATCGCCGTCAAGGCCCACGAAAAGGGCCTCGAATTTCTATGTGCGGCCAGTTTCGAGGTGCCGCACGTACTGGTGGGGGATCCGGGGCGACTGCGTCAGGTTCTACTCAACCTGACGGGTAACGCGATCAAGTTCACCGCCGATGGCGAGGTCACGGTCCGTGCGAGCCTGGTGGAGGAGGCGGACGGCGACGCGCTGTTGCGTTTTTCGGTGCGCGACACGGGTATCGGCATCCCGATCACAAAGCAGAAGAACCTGTTCGAGCAGTTCACTCAGGTCGATGCATCCACCACCCGCAAGTATGGCGGGACCGGCCTGGGGCTCGCCATCTCGAAACAGATGGCCGGGTTGATGGGCGGTGAAATCGGTGTGATCAGCGAGGATGGCGAGGGCTCGGAGTTCTGGTTCACCGCTCGATTCGCAAGGCAACGTGAGTCCTCGGGCGTCGTAGCGGACGTTCCCGAGCTGGATGGCCAGCGGATCCTCCTCGTGGACGATAGCGCCACGAGCCGGGAAATCCTGCACGCCCAGTGTGACGCCTGGGGCATGCGTGCCGAAGAAGCGGCGGACGGCGAGACCGCGTTGGCCTTGCTTCGCGATGCAAAAAAAGCGGGCGATGTCTACCAGGCGGCCTTGATCGATTCCGAGATGCCGGGGATGAATGGTGCCGAACTGGCCCAGGCGATCCAGGCGGATGCCTCGCTGGCCAAGCTACCCATGGTCTTGATGATCCCCCTGGCACAGATGGGAGATTACGAGCGCGAGGACAAAGACGGGTTCACCGGGTGCTTGACCAAGCCCATCCGTCATTCGGCGCTCCGAGACGGCTTGATCCGTGCGGTGACCGGGGTGGATGCCGAGCGGGACGAATCGGACGGCAAGGATGCCGCGCTGAAGACGTTCGATGGCCTGGGCGTGAAGATCTTGCTCGCGGAGGACAACCCCGTAAATCAGCTGGTAGCCAAGGGGATTCTCGCAAAAATGGGGCTGGAGGCGGACGTCGCGGCGAACGGGGCCCTGGCGGTCGAGGCGCTGGAATCAGTCGCTTATGATCTGGTGCTGATGGATGTGCAGATGCCGGAGATGGACGGCCACGAGGCCACGGGCCAGATCCGAAACCCCAACTCCAAGGTTCTCAACCACGATATCCCTATCATCGCCATGACCGCTCACGCTCTCCAGGGCGATCGCGAAAAATGCTTGCGTACGGGGATGGATGACTACGTCACCAAGCCCATCGATCCGGTGACTCTTTCAGCCGCCTTGGAGAAATGGCTCCCGCAGCAGGCCTTGGCTGAAGAGCCGGCCGACTCGTCCTCCGAGGGAGAGAACGAAGCGTCGGATGAGCCGGCCACTGCGGTGTTCGACCTGCCTAGTTTGAGAGAGCGCTTGATGGATGATGACGATCTTCTAAAGGTCGTGATTGCCGGATTCCTGGACGACATTCCCCGGCAGATCGAGACGCTCAGAGGGCATCTGGAGTCGGGTGATGCCGCGGGAGTGCGGCTGCAGGCACACACCATCAAGGGCGCATCGGCGAATGTCAGTGGCGATGCCTTGAGTGCCGTCGCCCATGTAATGGAGAGCGCGGGCAAGGACGACGATCTGGTCGTTGCTAGGGATTCCATGCCCGAACTGGAGTCCCAGTTCGACCGGCTGAAGCAGGCCATGAATCAGGCTGGGAAATGATGGGAGGACAGGCACCATGAACACTGTACAACCCAATCGCGGGGAGAACGGCCTCATGCGTATACTGATTGCCGAAGACGATTTTACCTCACGTA
The DNA here is from genome assembly GCA_964504165.1 of uncultured Rickettsiales bacterium. Taxonomy (GTDB): domain Bacteria; phylum Myxococcota_A; class UBA796; order UBA9615; family CAYRNR01; genus CAZDDH01. Next base: position 7,417 of record CAZDDH010000295.1, read on the forward strand.
TCATCCTGTCGAGCACGCTCAAACGTGGGCACTACGACGTGGTCGAGGCGGTGGATGGGAACGCCGCGTGGAACGTGCTCAAACAAGACGACTCCCCGCAGCTGGCTGTAGTGGACTGGATGATGCCCGGAATGGATGGGTTGGAACTCATCAAACGGCTCCGGGGCCGGGGAGAGGCCAGGCCCGTCTACATCATCATGTTGACCTCCAAGGCCGACAAGAAGGACATGGTCGACGGGCTGGAAGCCGGTGCCGATGACTACCTGGTCAAGCCGTTCAATTCCCGCGAATTGATGGCCAGGGTCGAGGTGGGCCGCCGCATGCTCGAGACCCAGGGCAAGCTCATCGAGCAAACGAATGAACTGCGGGAGACACACGCCCAGCTGGCACATGCCCAGAAACTTGAGGCCGTGGGTCAACTCGCTGCGGGGATCGCGCACGAGATCAACACCCCCACACAGTTCGTCAGTGACAGTGTTCACTTCCTCAAGGAGGCCTTCGAGGACCAGCACGAGCTGATCGGCAAATATCAGGGAGCCATGAAGGTACTGGCCGGGCAGTCGGGTCACGAGACCCTCCTCGAGGAGATCGAGGAGGCCGAGGAGGTGGCCGACCTCGAGTACCTCGAAGAGAATGTTCCCGGCTCCATCGACCGCTGTATCGAGGGCCTACACCGCATCGCCACAATCGTGGGCGCGATGAAGGAGTTCGCCCACCCCGATCAACGGGAGAAGAGTCCCTCAGACATCAACAAGGCCATCGAGGCGACCCTGACCATCTCGAAGAACGAATACAAATATGTGGCCGACGTCGAGACCGATCTGGGGTCTCTCCCGGCCGTCATCTGCCATGTCGGGGACCTCAATCAGGTCTTTCTCAACCTGCTCGTTAACGCAGCCCATGCCATCGAGAATCAGGTCGGGAGCTCGGGCGAGCGAGGTACCATCTACGTGCGTAGCGCTCACGAGGCCGAGACCGTGCGCCTGGAGTTCGAGGACACCGGCAGCGGAATCCCCGAGACCGCCCAAGAACGCATCTTTGATCCCTTCTTTACGACCAAGGAGGTGGGGAAGGGGAGCGGGCAGGGGCTGGCCATCGCCCGTTCCATCATCGTGGACAAGCACGGTGGTTCACTGTCCTTCGAGACAACCGCGGGCAAGGGCACGACCTTCATCATCGAGCTGCCAGTGAGCGGGGGTGGGGACAGTGGTGCCTAAGGAGGGATTGCCAGGCGGGAAGAAGCGCATCCTGTTCGTGGATGACGAGCCGCATATCCTCGAAGGACTGAGGAATAGGCTGCGGCGGCAGCGCAGGAAGTGGGAGATGACGTTCGTCGGGGGTGGGCATGAAGCCCTCGAGATGTTCCAACGTCAGGAGTTCGACGTGCTCGTGACGGACATGCGCATGCCAAAGATGGATGGTGCGCAGCTCCTCAAAAACGTGCAGGAGAAGCATCCGCGCGTCGTACGGATCGTGTTGTCGGGGTACTCCGAACTCGAGAATGCGTTACGAGCGGTGGCCGTCGCCCACCAGTTCCTCAACAAACCCTGCGACGCTGGTGAGCTGGAGAATGTGGTCGATCGCGCTTGTGGCCTGCAAACCTTGATCGACGATGAAGGCGTTCGTGAAACCGTGGGTAAGATAGAAACGCTGCCGCCATTGCCACGGGTGTACTCACAGCTGATGGTGGCCCTCGCCGATGACCGCATTTCGACACAAGATGTGGCTCAGATCCTCAAGCAGGACATGGCCATGTGCGCCAAATTGCTGCAGATCGTCAACTCGGCGTTCTTCAGGCTCTCCCGGACGATTGCCCGGATCGAGGAGGCGGTGACCTACCTGGGCTTCAACTCCATCAAGCAGGTTGCTTTGGCTGTGGAGGTCTTCGGACAGGATCGAGATCAAGCATCACCCGAGGGCGTGTCCCTGGATGCGCTGCAGAAGCACTCGCTGGTCGTGGCCCACATCGCCTCCCAGATGTTCGACGAGAAGTTCATGCGGGAGGATGCCTTCGCAGCGGCGTTACTCCATGACATCGGCAAGCTGCTATTGGTCCTCGAAATGCCCGATCACCTGTCCGAGGTGGTGACCACGATGCGCACCGAGGGCGTGCCGATGCACGTCGCCGAACGGCAACTGACGGACGTGACCCATGCCGAAGTGGGGGCCTATCTGCTGGGGCTCTGGGGGCTTCCCTATCCCATCGTCGAGGCGGTAGCCAATCACCATGATCCGGCACGAGTGGAGCAGCAGGGATTCGATATCCTGGCGGCGATCCACACGGCAGACGCCCTGGCGAACGAATATATGGATCCCGTGGTATCCAAGACCTTGCCGGGTATCGATGTTTTAGATGCGGAATATCTGGAGACGCTAGGGGTCGGCGACAAGCTGGATGACTGGCGTGAACTCGCCAAGGACGAGGTGAACAACCTGCGCTAATCCGAGTAGCTTGGGCCGGTGAATTCGAGCCATTTTTCCA
>CAZDDH010000296.1:0-9762 GCA_964504165.1 uncultured Rickettsiales bacterium
CGTTGAACTGGAACTCGGGGTAGGCGTAGCGGTCGAACAGCTGCCCGTCGTCCGCGGACACGCCGTTGCTGTACTCGTAGAGGCTGTCGGAGTAGTTGACCCCGGCGTCCACCGAGACACGCACACCACCGCGCGGGTTGATGGAGAATTGGGGATTGTAGAAGGACCTCTCCGAGAAGGACGCCACCGCCCAGCTGAGGGTGTTCATCTGGTGGTAGAAGATGGGCTCCTGAGCCGCACCCGAGTCGGAACCAGAGCTGTTGATCCCGTACTGGAAGTGGCTGAATCCCAGCTGCATGTTGTAGTTGATGGGGATATTGAAGCCACCCCAACCGGCGTAGATGTACTGGGCACCCTTGAACTCACCCAAGAAGGCGTCGTCCGTGGTGGCCACGTCCTCGTCGATGTCGTACAGGTACGCATAGTCGAACTTGATCTGCCGGATGTAGGTCCCGAAGTTGATCTCGGGGGCGAACTTGTTGATGGTCACGCCCGCGGCCACGTAGGAGTCCTCGCCGAACACCGCCACCGCGAAGGCGTCGCTGTTGGACAGGAAGTCCGAACCCCAGATCTGCACACCGCCGGTGACACCGACGTGGGAACGGGACTGGTTCTCGACGAAGACCATCGGGATGGCCATCGGCGGCCGGATGTACTTGCCGCCGGTGGGGACCTTGGAGATGTTCTCGGTGTAGGCCGGGAACTCCTCCTGAACGCCCAGGTTGACCTCGTCCATGTTGATGGCCAGCGAGGTGTCGTCCACCACGTGGTTGTGGAAGTCGTCCTTGTTCAGCCCGTAAGGCTTCCAGCCCCATGCCGTGTAGTAGCTGTACAGCAGGTTGCCCTTGGGGGTGATGGAGGGGGTGAAGGCGCCGTACAGCACATTGGTCAGCTGGACCAGCGCTGCCTGCTCCATCTCCTCTTCCGTCGCCTTGGCGTCGCAGATCTCCGGGGTGTGTTCCCGGACGACCAGCAGGGATTCGGGGGCGTTGGCCAGGCGGGCGTTGCACTCGTCGCTGCCGCAGCAACCCTTGGTGGCACCCGTGTCGGCGACGGCCTTTTCGGTCGTCTCGACAGCGGCCTCTTCCGTGGACTCCTCGGCCGCTCCTTCGGCGGGCTCGGCCGTGGCCTTCTCGACCCGCTCGAGGATGACGAACTCGACGCGGCGGTTCTTGGCGTAGGCCTCGTCGTTGTCCTCGTCCACCAGCGGTTTTCCCTGGCCGTAGCCCTTGGAGACGAGCCGATCCTCGGCGACACCCTTGCCGATCAGGTAGTCGGCGACCGCCTTGGCCCGGTCATTACTGAGGACCTGGTTGTCCTTCTTCTTGCCCTGCTTGTCCGTGTGACCAGCCACCTCGATGGAGGTCAGCTCGTCGTGCTGGTTCATGATGGAGGCCACCAGGTCCAGCAGCGTGTTGCTGTCGGGGCTGAGGTTGGCCGTGCCCAGCTCGAAGAGCACCTTCTCGGTGATCTCGACGCGCTCGGCGGTGACCCGCACGGGCAGCGTGTCGGGGCAGCCGTCCAGGTCCCGCCAGTGGTTGACGGTCTCGGCCTCTTCGGGGCACTTGTCCTCGGAGTCGGCGAAGCCGTCGCCGTCCGTGTCCTTCCAGCCGATTTCTGCATTGGGGTTGTAGCGGAAGATGTTGAAGATGCCGCCCACCCGGTCGCTGGAGAAGTAGATCATCCCGTCGTCGGCCCAGTAGGGATCCCGGTCCTCGTAGCGGTCATGGGTGATGGGGCGCAGGTCGGTCCCGTCGGCGTTCATGATCCACAGGTCGGACATGTTGTGACGGAAGGCGCCGAACACCAGCTGGCTGCCGTCGGGGGACCAGTCCACCATCTCCAGCTCGGTCTGGTCGTCCCAGGGGGTGAGCTGGACCCGGCTCTCGCCCATCGGGGTCGTGTCGTCGACCTTGATCTTGTAGAGGATCTGGTTGCCGTCGGCGAATGCGATGTAGGCGATCCACTCGCCGTCCGGGGACCACGCCGGGTCCTGGGAACGCACCGCACTGGGGATGTGGTGGGACAGCTGCAAGTTGAGCTCGCCGTCTTCGTTCTCGATCACGTCGGTGACGCACAGGTCGTACCAGATGTAACCACCCGGCCAGCTGTGGAACTTGGCCTTGTAGGTGGCATCGGGGATGTCGTGCTCACGGCACTGGGCCACGAGCCGCGTGCCATCGGGCGACCAGTCGAACTGGCCGGAACCGTCGGCCGAAGCGGCGGTCCCTTTCTTGCGGCCGGTCTTGATCTTGGCCTTGCCCAGTTCCTTGATCAGCTCCTCGTCCTCTTCCTCGTCCAGGTAGGCGCCCCGGATGGGCATCCAGGTGTCCTCGTCGATCTCGCGCACGGTCAGCGCGGCGCCGCGCAGGTCGTAGTCCGAGTAGTAGCGGCCGTCCGGGCTGTAGCGCGGGAACATGCGCATCCAGCCATCCGAGGCCTTGGCGCGCTGCTGCTCCACGTGGCGCTTCTTGTCCCACTCGTCCCGGTCCTCGTCGCCGATGGGCTTCTCCCACGCCGGCGGCGTGTATCGCATCTGCGCGCCGATGGCCGGCTCGGCCATGACCTCGTCGCGCACCTTGGTGTACTTGGCGGTGGCCCACTCGATCCAGCCCTGCCGCAGCTCCTCGACGGTGACGTTGAGGGTGTCCTCGACGACCTTGTCGAAGTTGGCCACCCAGCCGTTCTCCCGCTTGGTCTTGGCGAAGGACTGGTAGACGCCTTCGCCGTACTGCTCTTCGAGGTACACGGCGAAGTTGTAGCCGGAGTTGTAGTGGCGCTCACCGTCCATGGAGGTGTTGCGCCCGTAGTAGTCTTCCCAGTCGGCCTTGTTGAGCAGGGTGCCTTCCAGGATATCCGCGCGCATCCACATGTCGCGGTTGCTGTTCCAGGTGTTGATGCCGGCCTCTTCCGAGGTGTACTCGGCGCCACCCTCGACCCACCACCAGGGATCGCCGTCGCCCACGAAGACCGTGGCGCCGGTGTCCAGGTTGTAGGCACCGTCGCGCCAGCGGGTGGAGAGGTACCAGCCGAAGCTGTTCTCCGCCCACACGCCGTCGGCCTTGAGGGACACCACGTGGGCGTACTCGTGGTACATCACCATGCGCAGCCAGTCCCCGTGGCCACGCCAGCGCCACAGCATGTCGTCGTGCTTGGACGACACCACGATCCAGTCGAAGTTGGGGATCGTGTAGCCCTGCAGGTCGTCCGACTGCTCCAGGAGGATGACGTTTACCGTCTCCTGGAGGAAGAAGTCGTACTGCTTGCAGGTGGGGGCGTACATTTCTTCGTTCACGTACGCGCACTTACGCGCGCAATCCGTACCATCCACGTAGTACCGGTTATCCTCCGGTCCCTTCTTGGAGATCGGATAGAAGGTCCGGAAGTGCTCCGTCTCGATGACGTACCAGTCCAGATCCGGATGGTTGAAGATATCGAAGAACTTGCCCGCCTGCGCCTCGTGTGCGCCGAGCAGACAGCTCACGCCGACGACGGCCGTGAGCAACGCTTTCATCGTTTGACCCTGTGCATTCATCACTGCTTCACCTATTCCCATCAGAACCGGTAGGTCACGGCGCCGCCCGCGGTCCAGCCGCGAGTGGGGCTGACGTCCTCGATCGGAATGAGGAACGCCCGCCGGCCGCCCAGGGTGTATGCAAAACGAACGTCCACCTGGAAGGCACGGCTGGGGGTCACGCTGACCATGCCGTAGCCATCCATGTAGAGGCCGTCACTATCCGCCACCGGATCGCAGTTCTTGCACGCGGCGATGCCGCTGCTCGACGGGCCGATCTTGGTGAGGAAGCGGTACTCGAATTCACCCCCCAGGCCCAGGGCCAGGAAGTTCGCCAGCTGGAAGGTGAGGCCCACGTCCCACTGGATGCCGTCACCGGGGGCCAGACGCATCTGGAACAGGTTCCAGTCGTCCTCGGCCAGGTACATCACCACGTTGCTGGCGCGCCAGACGTACCCGGCGCGCACGTTCACCGCCATGATGGCAATCTGCTGCTTGAACTCCAGGTCCAAGCCCAGGTTGTACGTGCCCGTACCGGCGGGCAGCACCGTGATCAAGCCGGGGCTGGGGATGTTGCTCCCCGGAGACTCCAGGCCGGTGGGCGCCTTGACGTCGAAGTGCATGCCCAGCGAGCTGTTGAACTTGCCGCCCGGATCCACCTTGCGCAGGAGCTGCGCGAGGATGCCGAACTCCAGGTCGCCCAACGCCACCGTGTTGACGTTGACCACCGAGCCGTCCTCGCCCACGTTGCTGTTTTGCAACGAGTTCCACACGATGGGAATGTGCAGGTACACGTCCGTACCCTTGGTAAACCCCCACCGCGCATCCAACGACCACGTACGGAAGTCGAGACGACCGTCGTTGTCGTACCGCTCGAAGTGCTTGTCCGGGACAAAGCCTACAGTGGCCTTGCTATCCCCGGTCAGGAACTCGCTGGCGGAGTGTTTCCAGTCGAAACCCAAGCTCAGCTCGACCCAGCCTTTACCAACCACCAGGGGGCGCTCGACGATCCGCTGCTCGATCTCCGCCTGGGAAGTGTGGTGCTGGAACATGTCGGCCGATGCAGGAAGAGCGGTGAGCAAGAAACTCGCCGCCAGGAGGCATGAAGCCGTCCGTCGCATCATGATGTCCGGGCCTTTCTCTGTGGTCTTCGGTGGTCCCGCCCCCTAAGGGGGCGCTCGATTACTTCTGGAAAAGACGCACCATGTAAGCAATCCGACCCCCCGCTGTCAAGGTAATGACCTGCAGCGGAGGCATGCTTGTAGCTGTGTCCTCGCTCAAGGGTTCTATAGGTCTATCGAGGTTGATTTACAGCCAGGAAGGCCCATCTTGGCAAGAAAAGGAAAAAAATGACCGTTGGGGCGTTTTTAGCTTGAACTATGGCCTGTAGGTGGCGGGTGAACGGGAATCAGTTGGCTTCGTCGTCGTCCAGATAGTCCGTACAGTCCGGGTCACAGCCGTCAATGTCGCCATCCCCATCATTGTCCGTCCCGTCGCTGCACTCGTTGCCCGTGGTCTGGCCCACCTCGTCCGGACCGCCGAACAGGTAACAATCGGGGTCGTCGTTGTCGATCCAGCAGTCCCCGTCGTTGTCGATGCCGTCATTGCATTGCGACACTTCCTCGGTGTCGTCCCAGGCGTCGTCACAGTCCGCGTCGCCTGCATCGATGCCGCCGTCCGAGTCGTTGTCCGCCCCGTCGTTGCACTCGGTACCCAGCAGGCTGCCCGGATCTTCGGGATCCCCGTCGAAGCAGTCCGGATCCGCGGCGTCGGTCCAGCCGTCGCCGTCGTTGTCCAGGCCGTCCAGGCAGCTGGCTTGGGGGTCGGACTCGTCGTCGTCCTCGGCGGTGTCGCAGCCGGGATCGTTGCCGTCGATGAGGGCGTCGCCGTCGTTGTCGACGCCGTCGCCGCAGGTCCAGGCGGCCACCGGTGTGCCGGCCTCGCTGATGTTGAGGAAGTAGTAGCAGTCCGGGTCCGCGTCGTCGATCCAGCCGTCACCGTCGTTATCGAGGCCATCCTCGCAACCGACGGGGGCCTCGAGGTTGTCTTCGGCGCTCTCGCACTCCGGGTCGTCGGGATAGTCGGTGAGCCCGTCGCCGTCATTGTCGGCGCCGTCCGAGCACTGGGGGAACTCGCTGAACTGCGCCCAGCCCTGGCCCAGCGTGTCCGCGCACTCGTCGTCGTGGCCGTCGATATCGCCGTCGCCGTCGTTGTCGACGCCGTCGGCGCATTCGCCCAGATCGGTGTTGTCTTCCGAGGTGTCGTCCGCCGACTCGCAGCCGGGATCGCCGAACAGGGATTCGTCGTAGCCTGCGGTGGCAGGGTCGTCCTCGACGTGGTCGATCCAGCCGTCGCCGTCGTTGTCCCATTCGTCGCTGCAGGCAGAGATTTCCCCTTCCGACGGGTCCGCCAGGGAGTCGCAATCCGGATCGTCCACGTCCACCAGGCCATCGCCGTCGTTGTCCAGACGGTCGTCGCACTCGCCGCCCAGCTCCCAGTAGTCCTCGGGATCGGAGGGATCACAGCCCGGGTCATCCAGATCGGCGACGCCGTCGCCGTCGTTGTCGATGCCGTCCTCGCAGTCATTGACCGTGAAGAAGATGTATCCATAGAGGTGGGAGACATCCACGACCATGTTCCCGCGAAGCTCGTCGATGGGGATGTGGTTCATCCGGTGCTTGTTGATGGTGAACGAACCGTAGCCCGAGTGGGCGCTGGTCTCGTTCAGCCCGTCTTCGGTGCCGAAGATGAAGGAGACGTCCGGAAGTTCGGCCAGGGCCTGTGGGGGCAGGCACATGCGCTCTTCCACGTCCCAGGCAAACGCCACCAGGCGGTAGCTATAGGTGTACCCGGCGCTCGTGCCGAGCCCCAGCTCCCTCACCTCCATGGTCGCGGTGACGAAGTCGTCTTCCGCGTCCTCGCTCCGCTCCCACTCGATGAGGATGCCGGTACAGGCGGTATCGCTGCCCCCCTCGAACTCCTCCCAGTCGGACTCGGTCATCTCGATACCCTCGTACTCGGACCGATCGATGTAGATATCCCAGAAGCTGCCATTCCAGCCGAGCAACTGAGAGAAGGACGACTCGTCCGTCGGGGGGATGGTGATGACCGGTTCCCCGGAATCCACCTCGCCGTTGCCGTTGTAGTCCGTATCGAAGGCATCGATGGCATAGCCGTATGAGACGCCACCGTCCGCGCGCACGAACAGCTCGGCGTCGGCCGGCGCGGAGTTCTCGCCGCCGTTATCGAACTCGGCGTAGTAGTTCACGTCGTAGTCGAACGGGACCTGGTAGGCGGCGTCCGGCGACAGGGCCACCGTCGTCGAGCCCTGCTCGATCTCCAGCTGACTGAACACCTCGAGCGTGACGCTGAAGTAGTCGTAGGGATTGAAGGGGTAGCCCCAGTCGGCATACCCGCGGGTCAGGCTGGCGTAGTAGGTGCCCGTGGGCAGCTCGATGCCCTCTTCCGCAGTCCGGGTTTCGTAATCCGGCGAATCCGCAGGCATGCTGATGGCACTCCACTCGAAGTCCAGCGGCAGCACGTTGGGGGCCAGGGTGTTGCCGTCGGCGTCTTCACCGTCCTCCAGGTTGGGGTGCACGCGGTAGTACCGTACGCATCCCTTGGGAGCGGTGCCCGTGGTATCGCCGCTGCCCCAGTAGTACCCACCGCCCTCCAGCTCGGCGCCGGCGTAGCACATGCCGCCGTCGGTGCGCTCGTAATGGACCTCCAGGAAGAGCGCGTTTTTGTTGGCGGGGTTGAGCTGCAAGACCATAGGGTCGACGGTGCCCACGTAACTGGCCACCGGATCACTCATTAGATCACGCGCGTAATAGAATTCGATGGCGTCGCCAATCCTCAGCCGATTCGCCCCTTCGGGTAGCTCGTAGGGCGCCGGCGGCGTCTGGGGTTTGATACCGGCCCCGGAAGCCACCGCATCGTGGTCGCCCGACAGGAAGATGGACTGGCGCGGCACCGGCTGTTCGTGAACGAAGCCGTACCCATAGATCAACGGCACATCGGAATACGGCCCATCCTGCCAGAATAGGGCGAATCCGCTCATCTCGTCCTCGTGCAGGTCGCGACCGTCCGGCGTGATGCGGCCGTCGGCGTACCTGTACTCGCCCATGGCGACGCCGTGGTCACAGGCCACCTGCACGTCCACGGTGCCACCCGCGACGGGGCCGGGCGGGGAGATGACGTTGATGGCGTCCTCCTCCAGCTCCAGGTCGATGTGGCAACGGGTCCGCCAGTAGTCCAGGTCCGGATCTCCATAGGGGACCTTGCTGGATTTCAGGACCGCGGCGTTGCGGGAGCCGAAGGCCACCGAAGGGCCAGCGCACTGGTCCATGTCGTCCACATCGATGACCACGTGCTCGCAGCCGGCCAGCGCGCGTTCCCGCTCCGGTGTGATGTTCGAGATTTCGGGGGGGATGCCATCGTAAAAGGGAGTCTTGCCCGGGCACCCGGACAGGATGGCCAGGAGTGATGTGCCGATGATGAAGTGAGTGAATTGACGCATCGTGACAACCTCCTAAAGGGCGTCCTGGTTGACGGCCAGCCGGCCGATGGAGACGTTGCTGACCCGGACCCGCAGCTCGCCGATTTCCGCGAGGTTGCCGATCTCGTCCTTGACGGCGGGCATCAACACCCGCTCCTCGGCCACCCGGCCGACCATCAACAGGGCGCCGGCGACATCGACGGACTCGACCCTGTGGAGCAGCTCGTCCATGTAGTCTTCAGAGATGACGAAGTGACCGGCCTCGTCCTCCACTGTGCAGGTCAGCTCCACGGCCGTCCCGTCCGAGCTGCGGTCGCCGCCTATGGCGAAGCAGCGGTTCTGGCCGCCGACGCTGCGGCACTCCCGGGTCTTGTAGTCCCTCCCACACTCCGCATCGGGTCCCAGCCAGTGGCCGTCCAGCCACGGAGGGCACTGGTAGTTGCCGTCCTCGTTGGAACAGACGCAGCCGTCCACGTCACACCCGAAGTCTCCGTCGTTGTCGAGGCCGTCGTGGCAATCGGCGTCGCCGTCGCCTCCTTCGCTGGCGGAGCTGATATCCGGTGAGTAGCCTGCGTCGCAACGCAGGTCGAGCGGTCCCTCGTCGTCGCACTCACAGTCCTGGTTGGGATCCCAGGGGCATGGGAGCAAGAGGCCCTCCTCCTCCGCTTTGAGGAGCCGGACCTGGATGACGATCCGGGAGTTTTTCGCGTAGGCCTGGTCCCACGGATTCCAGCGCACGTGCAGCACGTCACCGGAGCCATCGAGAGGGCTGGGTAGGTAGTCGGTGTTGGGCGCGAAGGCCATCACCTCGCCGCCGGTCTCCGCCTCGGAGGCGCTCACGACGATGCCCTCCAGCTTGGGCGGCGAATGGATGGTGGGGTTGCCCGCCGGCTTGTCGGTGCGCGCATCCGGCGCCCACGACGGCCCGGGGATGGAGGCCACGGGGGCACCATCCGGCGGCACGCCGCCGTCCCACTGGAACTCCAGTTCCTGATCGTAGGCCCAATTGGCGTCGAGATCGGGGTGGTCCATCCTCAACGTCTCGCTGCCGAGGTAGTACAGCCATACATTGGACGTCGTACCCGGGTAGTCGTTGGGATCGCGGGGGATGGAGAAGCGCATCCCGTTCCCCACGAAGCGCAGGCTGTCGCCGGCGTCCAAGGTGGTATTGGTGCTCAGCTGGCCGCTACGGTTGGGCGTGACATAGCAGGTGTTGACCATGTCCGGGCCCTTGGGGCTGATCAGCTGCATCTCGTCGGCTTCGGTCAGGGCAGGGTGGAACAGGCGCGAGAAGCCCATCACCGACTGGAAGGAATCGTCGCTGGACTCGAAGGCGTCGCCGGCCATGTAGACGCCCGTAACCGCCAGGTCCAAATTGGTGGACTCCAGGTTGAGGTTCACCAGGTCGACGAGGCCGCCGGACGGAACCGGAGCAGGCTGCACCGAGCCCGGTTCATAGCCCACCCCGACCATCTTGGCGTTGGCATCGTCGGCGTCCCGGCCGCAGCCGGTGAAGCCGATGGCCAGCACCGCGTAACACAATAGAACTAGGGATATGGGTCTCATCGTCTCGCTTCCTGGTGCCCACGGGCACCCGTTGTTGTGTTGCTGGCGGCCTACCATCCGGTCCCCAGGCCCACGTACAGCCGGACCGACGGACGCTCCTTCTCGGAAGACGCCGCGTTGAGGTTCGGATCCGACACGTTCGTGTAGATGTCGTCGCCGTCCACGTCCCCGATGCCGCCCACCG
>CAZDDH010000297.1:0-9721 GCA_964504165.1 uncultured Rickettsiales bacterium
ACCGTGACCGTGACCGTGACCGAAACCTACTCCCGCACCTTGATCCCCGGCGGAAGTGCAATCCATTCCATGGGATCCACCGGCTGGCCGTCGGAGCGGATCTCGTAGTGCAGCAGCGGGCCGGTCATGCTGCCGCTGTCGCCGGCGGTACCGATGATCTGCCCGCTGGTGACCATCGCCCCCACCGCGACGCCGAACTCGTCGAGGTGGGCGTAGACGGTGAAGTACCCCTCCCCATGGTCGAGGATGATCACGTTGCCGAAACCACGGATCCACTCTGCGCGCCGGACCTGGCCGGCATAGGAGGCACGCACCGGGTCCCCCACCGCCGCCTCGATGCGGATCCCACGCCGGAAGGTTCGTTCCTCTGTGCCTGGGATGGTGTACCAGCCAAAGGTCCCGTGGATGTCTCCAGCGAGGGGCATCAGCAGGCGGCCGCGTTGGTTGGCGAATCCCAGCCCGGGTGCTGGGGGCAACTCGGCCGGCGTCGTCGGCTCTGCCGCCGGCTCCGCCGCGATGGGCTCGCTGGAAGCCACCGCTTCGTCGATGGTTGGCTCGCCCAGCTGGGCCTCGGCCAGGTCGATGGCCAGCAATCTCCGGTCCGAGCGTACCCGCAGCAGCAGGCTGCTGCGCCGCTGCCGCAGCTCGCGCTGTTCTTCCTGCATCTCCCGGCGCTGTGCGATGCGGGTGGTCAGCGACCGCCACTCGGTTTCCCGCTCGCTGCGGAGGTCTTCGGTCAACTGCCGCTGCTCTCTGAGGGCGGACAGGGCCTCCTGATCATCCCGCAAGACGTGGGCCAAATAGCGCCCCCCGAGGAGCAGGTCGCGCAGGTCCTGTGCCGAGAACAGGAGCTGCAGGAGCCCCCGTTCGGATTGCATGTAGAGGGCCCGTGCCCGGGCGCTGACCGCCTCCCGTCGTCCCTGCAGCAGATCCTCGTCCTGCTCCAGCTTGCGGTCCAGCTGTTCCAGGTGGCTCTCCAGCTCACGTTCCTGGATGTGCAGGGCCTGGAGCTCCGTGTGCAGCACCAGTAGCCGGGTCTCCACCACCGCCAGTTCGTCCAGTAGCAGCTGCTCCTGGACGGTCAACTCCAGCATCTGAGCGGATGCGGAGACGTCCGCATTTTCCGGGCTCTGTGCCCGGCCAGATGCCGGGCAGCACAGCAGCGCCAGCGCGCAGGCGAGGGGGGGCAGCTGCTTCATCGCAGGCGGTCCAGGATGCGGGTCACGCTCAACCATGAGCCCAGCAGGCCCAGGCAGATGCCAGCCAGCAGGAACAACGCCACCACGGGAGGGGGGAGGAAGCTCAACATGCGGGTACCGGCGATCAGCCCCAGCGATTCCTGCATGCCAACGAACACGAAGTGGTAGAGCGCCCACAGCAGGCCCAGGCTCAGCGCCGAGCCGAGCAGGCCCTGCATCACGCCTTCCAGCAAGAATGGGGCCTCGATGAAGCGATTGGATGCTCCCACCAACCGCAGCACCTCGATCTCCTCCCGCCGGGCCCAGATGGTGAGCTGGATGGTGTTGGCCACGATCACGATGCAGGCCAGGCCCAGCAATGTGCCCATGGCCACCGCCGACAGCTTGAGCAGGTTGAGGAACGTGTAGAAGCGGGACACCCACTCGCCGGCGTAGTCGATCTCGAGGAACTCGGGCCGGTCGATGCGGCTGGCGAACGCCGCCACCTGAGCCGGCTCGCGGATGTCGGACTGCAGGCGGATTTCCAGGGAAGCGGGGAGGGGGTTGCGGTCCAGATCCGCCAGTAGCACGTCGGCCTCCGGGATCAGCCGGCGGAAGGTCTCCAGCGCCTCCTCGGGGCTCACGTAATGGATGTGGGCCACCTCCTCGTGGATCTCGATCTCTTCTTTGACGCGGAAGCAGCTCTCCTCGCCCACCCCATCGGCGAAGTAGGCGTACACCTGTACGTCCCGCCCCCAGCGGTCCATCACGGACGACAGGTTGAGCAAGATCAGGCCGAAGACGCCCACCAGCAGGAAGCTGGCCAGGACCACGCCCGTGGAGATCAGGGACGGGAAGGCGAACTCGACCTGGTTGCGCAGGCAGCGCCGCACCGCGTGTTCGGCGTGATGGAGGGCGCTCATCCCGCGGTCTCCTCGTCCTCGTCGTCGGCGCTGTCCGCGACGATCCGTCCGCCCTCGAGCTGGACGTGGCGCGCTTCGGGGAAGCGATGCACCAGATCCATGTCGTGGGTGGCCACCACCAGGGTCGCTCCCCGGCGATTCACACGTTCCAGGAGCTCCATGATCTCGTAGCCCAGGTCGGCGTCCAGGTTCCCCGTGGGTTCGTCGGCGAGCACGATGGCGGGCTCGTTGATGATGGCCCGGGCCACGGCCACGCGCTGCTGTTCACCGCCGGAGAGGGAGCCGGGCTTGAGGTGCCCCCGGCCGGCGAGCCCCACCTGGGCCAGCACCTGGCGCACGCGGGAGCGGATGCGCCGGGGGGAGATGCCCTGCACTTCCAGGCCGATGGCCACGTTGGCCGCCGCCGTCCGCGACGGGAGCAGCTTGAAATCCTGGAACACGACGCCGATGTTGCGCCGCAGGAAGGGGATGGAGCGGGGTTTGAGGCGAGCCAGGTCGTGCCCCGCCACGTGGACCACACCGGCCGTCGCCCGCTCCGCCGCGTAGATCATCCGTAGCAGGGTGGATTTACCAGCGCCGCTGGGGCCGGTGATGAAGCAGAATTCCGCGGGGGACAGGGACAAGCCCACACCGCGTAACGCCGCGGTCCCGTCGCCGTACCGTTTGTCCACGTCATCGAAGACGACCACGGAACTGTCCCGGGAAAGCCCCTGCTCCAGCGGTTTCACAGGTCCACGACCTCCACGTCATCGATCTCTTTTTGCAGGAACTTGGAGCCGACTCGCCGGAACCGATCCGGATGGTCGGTGGCGACGTACTGCACCTGGCCAAGGCCCGCTTGCGCCTGTTTGCCACGGTCCTTCAGCACGGCCTCCACGGCTCGAGCCGTCGCGGGCGCCGAGTCCACCAGCTGGACCTCGTCGCCCATCACCTGGCGGATCACCGGGCGCAGCAGCGGGTAGTGGGTGCAGCCGAGGATCAGCGTATCCACCTGGGCCTCGAGGAGGGGAGCCAGATATTCCCGGGCCACCAGCTCCGGCACCGCGCCTTTCGTCCAGCCCTCCTCGGCCAGAGAGACGAACAGCGGGCACGGCACGACGTGGATCGTCAGGCCTGGCCGCAGCGCCTCCAGGGCCCGCTGGTAGGCGCCGTTGAGGATGGTCCCTTCGGTGCCGATGACGCCGATGTTACCGCTGCGGGTTGCCTCCACCGCGCTGCGGGCACCCGGCTCCACCACCCCCACGATGGGGACCCGCTTGCGCGGTGCGATGGGGGGGGCCACCTTCTTGCCCTGGATCATGCCCAGCACGGGGATGCCGTCCTCCTCGCTGAAGGCCTCCTCGAGGGCGGGCAGCGCCTGGGCCGATGCGGTATTGCAGGCCACGACCAGCATCTTGACGTCGCGCTCCAGCAGAACGCGGGCTACCTGATGGGCGTAGCGGGTGACGGTGTGACGGGTCTTGGTCCCGTACGGCACGCGTGCCGTGTCACCGAGGTAGATGATCGGTTCGTCCGGCAAGAGACTGTGGACCGAGCGGACGACCGTGAGCCCGCCGATCCCCGAGTCAAAGATGCCGATCGGTCTGTTGTCGTGAGGCATGGCCAATCCTGACGCCGGAGGATCGGGATTGTAACACGGCGTCGCAGGTGACTATTCTTCGTCATATGACGCTCAAAGGGAACGGCGAACACACTACGACGGCACGATCGGTTGCCCTGCTCGGAGGCAGCTTCGATCCACCCCACATGTGCCACCTGCTGATAAGCCTGTACGTGCAGCGTTGCGCGGGGGTGGATCAGGTGTGGTGGATCCCCTGCGCCCGGCACGCATTTGGCAAACGGGCGGCAGCGTACGACCACCGCATGGCCATGTGTGAACGGGCGGTCGAGGGCCACCCCGGACTGGCGGTGAGCGACATCGAACGTTCCTTCGATGGCCCCAGCTTCACCATCGATACCCTCGCCGCCCTGCAGCGGCGGCACCCCGACGCCCGCTTCCGCTGGATCGTGGGCAGCGATCTGCTGGGCGAGCTGGCCCGCTGGCATCGGTGGGCCGAGCTGTCCGAGCAGCTGAGCTTCATCGTCGTGCAGCGCGGTCCCAGCGGGCAGCCGGCACCGGCACAGGGAACGTTCCAGCGCCTGCCGCTGACCTTTACTGATCTGAGCAGCACGGCCATCCGCGCGGCGCTGGCCGGTGGTCAAGACGTGCGTGGGCTGGTGGACGATGCGGTGCGCGCCTACTTCGTGGATCATCCAGAACTGTACGGAGCCTGATCCGAACCGCGTCAGACGTTCTGTAGCGAGGAGATGGGCAGCTCCCGCAGGGCCTGGGAATCCGAGCCGTCCCCCAGGTAGGCCGCGATGAAGGCTCTCGTCCCCGGGGAGATGGCTTCTTCGAGCTCGATCTCCAGCTCACAGCTGGTGGGTGTCCAGATCATCTTCATCGCCCGCAGCCCGGCATACCGGAAATCCCGGCCGTCCGGTTCCACGATGCCGAACCGGATCCGTTGCGAGAGCCAGTGCGGGACCTGCTCCTGCAGGCCCTCCTGGGCCGGCATGCGGTAGTGGCTGAGCACCTGGACCGTGCGACGGCCCGTCAGCTGGTAGGTGTCGATCCCCTCGACGAACTGCTTGACGTGCACCGAGGCCAGCCGGCTTACCAGAGAGAAATCCACGTTCGGGTCCGGGGGTGGCGCGGGAGTCGCACGTTCCCGTCCGAACAGACGCCACAAGGCATCCGTCCAGCGGCGGCCCTCACTCAGGTCGATCTTGGTCTCACCATAGTCCATCTCATGTACAGAATATCCCATACCTGGTGAGGATCAACCCGTACTTGCGAACTCCTGAAAAACGGGGCCCCGGCACCCCGACGAGCACCCCGGCATCCCTCCGAGTTGGAGCGGGCGGTTTTTTTGGTAAACAGGGGTGCCCAATCGGCTCAACTGTAGTACCAACGTACTTCCACGCCACGGCCCTCACGGAGGAACACATGCACCGCATTCCCAGCGACCAAACTACACTCACGACCGCTGATCTAGACGCCCTGGGAGCCATCCGCAGCCGATGCGCCGGGGACATCCTGATGTCCACCACGCTGGCCGGGTGCGGCCACCCAGGTGGTTCGCTGTCGACCCTCGATGCGTTGCTGCTGCTGTATGCGTCGATGAACCTCGACCCGGCCGCCCCTCACGCCGCCGACCGGGATCGGGTGGTCATCAGCCACGGCCACGTCTCGCCGGCGTGCTACTCCGTGTTGGCAGCTGCCGGATTCGTGGAGCGCGAGGAATTCCTGCTGGGGTTCCGCCGGGCCGGCAACCGCTTCGGTGGTCACGTCGAGACCGTGGTCCCCGGTGTGGAGTGGTGTTCGGGCAACCTGGGCCAGGGGCTGGCCGTCGGCGTGGGCTCGGCCCTGTCCCTGCGGCGTCGCGCCAGCAAGGCCAGCACCTTCGTGCTGATGGGCGACGGCGAGCAGCAGAAGGGCCAGATCTCCGAGGCGCGCCGCATGGGCGTCAAGTACGGGCTCGACAACCTCGTCGCCATCGTGGACTACAACGGCCTCCAGATCGGCGGCAAGATCGACGACGTGATGTACCAGGACCTTCCCGCGGTGTGGGCTGCCGATGGCTGGAACGTTTTTGATATCGACGGCCACGATCTGCCGCTGATGTACACGACCTATCGCCGCATTTTGCAGGGGGACGTCCCCCTGACGGGCAAACCTTCGGTCATCCTGGCGCGCACCGTGATGGGCAAGGGGCTGCCGTTCATGGAGGGCGACGCCAAGTGGCATGGTCAGGCGCTCAAGCCCGATGCCTGCCAGGAGGCGCTGGGTTACCTCCAGCTGGATGCCGGCGAGCTCGATACGCTGGCCGCCGGCCGCGAGGCGCTGGGGCCGGAAGCCGGCCACCCGCCCATCCCGGCGGCACCACAGCCGGAGATCGAGGTCCCACCGCCCCACGTCTATGACGCGGACACCGTGACGGACTGCCGCAGCGGGTACGGGCGTGTGATGGAGGACCTGGCGCGGGCCAACAACACCGACGGCGTGCCCAAGGTGATGGCCTATTCGTGTGACCTGGAGGGTTCGGTCAAACTCAAGGTGTTCCACCAGATCAACCCGGACGCCCTCATCGAGTGTGGCATTCAGGAACACACCGCCGCCGTGGCCTCCGGCCGTATGAGCCGCGAGGGCTACCGGGTCTTCTACAGCACCTTCGGAGCCTTCGCCGCCTCCGAGGTCTACAACCAGCTGCGGCTCAACGACTACAATGACACCCATCTCAAGGTCGTGACGACCCATTGCGGCCTGGATGTGGGCGAGGACGGCCCGACCCACCAGTGCCTGGACTACGTGGGCCTGATGTCCAACACCTTCGGCATCGAGATCTTCTGCCCCGCCGACCCCAACCAGTGTGATCGCATCGTGCGCCACATCGCGAGTGTCCCCGGCAACCACTTCGTGGCCATGGGGCGCAGCAAGATGCCGATGCTCACCGACGTGGACGGCAAGGTGTTCTACGACGCCGACCGGCCCTTCGTGCCGGGAAAGGCCGATCGCCTGCGCGAGGGGACGGACGCCGCCATCCTGGCCTTCGGGCCCACCGTCTGGCCGGCCGTCAAGGCCCACGACCTCCTCGCCACCCAGGGCATCCAGGCCGCCGTCTACAACATGGCCTCCCTCAAGCCCCTGGACCGCGAAGCGGTGAAGGAAGCCGCCGCCACGGGCCGCCTGCTCACCGCCGAGGATCATCACGCCGCCACCGGGCTCGGTGCGCTGGTGGCCACGGTCCTGGCCGAGGAGGGGCTGGCCGTGCGCTTCGCCCGCGCCGGCGTCGAGCACTTCGCCACATCCGGCAAGCCGGCGGATCTGTACCACCTGGCCGGGCTGGACGCCGAGGGGCTGGCCAGCCGGATCCAGGACCTGATGTAGGCGATTGTCGGGGGGTCAGGGCGTCGGAACGACGGCGGCCGGCTCTTCGGTGACCGGCGCCACGGGGGCGGGAGCAGGAGCGGGGACCTCGACGGCCGGTGGCGTGGGGCCGCCCAGATCGCTGGCGGCGGCATCCCGCAGCAGCTGACGGAACAGGTCGGCGTCCTGTTCGAGGACGTTACCCGCCCGGTCCGGCAACATGCCCACCAGTTCGACGACGTCATCGAGGACCTGGTCTCGCTTGGCCTTGTATTCCTTCGTCGCCTGCCGCCGGTAGCGGACCCGGGACCGCAGATCGCTCATCTGACCCAGCGCCTCGGGGGTCCGGTTGTAACGAGTGTTGAACCACGCCTCCATCGATGTGGCCTGCTGGTCCAGGGTGTCGAAGAGTTCGGCGTCGTCCTGGGCGTCGCCCGCCGCCAGATAGATCATGGCGTAGTAGGAGTCGGCGATGGTCTCCAGCCCGCCCTGGGTGGACGCCCCTTGCGGGGGAGTGATCCAGGGCACCGGCTTGAACGCCTCCGGCGCGCCCGTCGGTGTCGCCGCCTTGAATCCGAACGGCAGGAACTGGCCCTTCTCGATGATCGCCTGGCCGTCCATGTCCACGATGCGGTACGTACGGCTGTAGGCGAACGAAAGGATCAGCAAGATGGCGGCCACCGCGATGATCACGACGGCGTAGAAGCGGCGAGACGAGCTGGGCTCCAGGGCCGGCTGGGGGTGCCTGCTGCGTTTGGGCGGCACGAACTTGTTCGCCGGTTTGGCGGCGGCCTTCGGCGCTGCCTTGGGCTCTGCCTTGGGTGCGGCCTTGGCTGGAGCTTTGCCGTCCGCTGCTTTTTTCTTGTCCTCCGGCAGGGCGCCGGCTTTGGCCGGTTTGGCAGCGGCCTTGGGCCCCGCCTTGGCCTTGGGCTTGGCCTTCGGTTCCGCCTTGGGCTTGGCCTTCGATTCCGCCTTGGGCTTGGCCTTCGGTTCCGCCTTGGCTTTGGCCTTCGGTTTCGGCGGGTCCGCCGGCTTGTCCTTGGGCATGTCCTTCGCCGCTGGCTTGGTTTCCGGCTTGTCCTCCGGTTTGGATTCGCCTTCCTTGGCGGGTTCCCCTTTCTTATCTTTGGTTTCCTCGGCGCTCTTGTCGTCGGTGTCCATCTTTGCCATCTGGAGCTCCCTGGGGCAGGTTTTCTCGACCTTGTAGATCGATTGTACGGATTGCCAGGCTAGAATTCGAGTCGTGAGCCCATCATCGCAAGAAGCCATCCTGTACGAGAAGCTGGCCAGCGGCGGCGTTCGCTGCGAGCTGTGTGCTCACCAATGCCGCATCCGGCCTGGGAAAACGGGGAACTGCCGTGTCAGGCGCTGTGACGAGGGCGTGCTGCGGACGCGGATCTACGGCCGGCTCGTCAGCGCCGCCGTCGATCCCATCGAGAAAAAACCGCTGAGCCACTACCACCCGGGCTCTGCTTGTTTCTCGGTGGCCACGGTGGGGTGCAACCTGCGTTGCCGATTCTGCCAGAATGCCTCCATCAGCCAGTACGGAGGGGAGGGGCCGCCGGCCGGTGAGCCGTGGACACCCCAGCAGGTGGTGGACGCGGCCCGACGGTCCCGCTGCCGATCCATCGCCTTCACCTACACCGAACCCACCATCGGCATGGAGTTCGCCCGGGACACGGGGCTGCTCGCCCGCCAGGCGGGTGTGGGAACGGTCTTCGTGACCAACGGCTTCATGACGCCGGCGGCGGTCGAGGTGGCGGCCGAGTTCCTCGACGCCGCCAACGTGGATCTCAAATCGGCCCACGACTCGTTCTATCGACGGACCTGCAAGGCGCGCCTGGCGCCCGTGCTGGAGAGCATCGCCGGCCTGGCGGCCGCCGGGATCTGGCTGGAGGTCACGACGCTGGTGGTGCCCGGGCTCAATGACTCGGCCCGGGAGTTGCGCAAGATCGCCGATTTCCTGGCCTCCGTCTCACACTCCATCCCCTGGCATATCTCCGCTTTCCACCCCACCTATCAGATGACCGACAGGCCCCGTACGCCCGTGTCCACCCTGCGTCGCGCCTACGAGCTGGGGCGGGAGGCCGGCCTGCGTTACGTCTACGTGGGGAACGTGCACGGCGACCGTGGCGAGAGCACCTACTGCAGCCAGTGCGGCCGCCAGCTGATCCGCCGCTACGGCTATTCCCTGCGCCAGATCACCCTGGACGAAGACCGCTGCCCCGACTGCGGCGAAACCGTCGCCGGCCGAGGGATGGCGATGGCGGGGCGGTAGGAGGGGGAGGAAGAAAAAAGCGCAGAGGACGCGGAGGGGGACGCGGAGGCCACAGAGTGGGAGTTCTGTGATTGTGCGGGGCCGGTGGGGCACTTCGCTGGCTTTGCTTTTTGGGGGAAGAGTGAAGAAGGCCCCCATCCGAACAACGTGACCTGGCCCGTCGCTCTGGATCTGTCAGACGAAGTGTGTAAGTGGCCCTGGCCGGATCTGTCAGACGAAGTGTGTAAGTGGCCCTGGCCCGTCGCTCCCCGGGTTTTTCAGTCCGGATCCTAGATTCAGATTCTATCGTAGCCGCCGCCTGATCCTCTTCCCCAACAAATCCCCCTTCTTCCTCCGCGTCCTCCGCGTCCCCCTCCGCGTCCTCTGCGATTTTTTCTTTAAGGGGGGTAGACGGTTAGCGCCTCCACCCCCTACATGTTGTGGTCACCACTCG
>CAZDDH010000298.1:0-9707 GCA_964504165.1 uncultured Rickettsiales bacterium
GGCGGCGGCGGCCGTGGTGGCGGCGGCGGCTACGGCGGCGGCGGCGGCCGTGGCGGCGGCGGCTACGGCGGCGACCGCTGGTAATCAACGTTCCAACATCCCAACGCCCCTGTCGGCCCCGGTCGGCAGGGGCGTTGTCGTCTGGCCCGTCCGATGAAGATGCCCCTGGACTGGGTACATAAGGCATCCACGCGCCTGCTGCTGGGTGTGGTGGTCGTGACCGCCGCCGCCTGGGGCCAGAAGGGGTCTTTCGTGGACCACCGCCGGGTGGATCCGGCCCTGCTGGCCGAGCCGGCCCAAGCCGAAACCACCCGCGAAGCACTGGAGTTCGAGTACCGGGGAGCGCGGTACCGGGTTCGGCCGGTGGCGGACTACGAGATCCACGGGCTGGTGGTGTCGCTCAACGATGCGACCGCTTTTTACGACATCTACCACGACCGCAACTCCGTCGACACCCGCGATCTGGGGCTGATCTGGGGCGCCAACCTGCGCTCCAACGATTTCCACGATGTGAAGTTCTGGAGCGTCTCGTGGTCGCTGAACTGGAAGTACCGGCGGGGCGTGGCCTTCGACGCGAACGCCATCTCCAACAACCACCTGATCACCAGCGATGCGGCGGTCCGCAAGCAGATCGGGCGCGTCCGGGTCGGCGATCAGATCCGGATGCGAGGCATGCTGGTGGACTACGCCGATACCCGCTATCCCGACCAGTGGCGCTCCACGTCGACCACCCGTGGGGACTACGAGAATGGCGCCTGCGAGGTGCTGTTCGTCGATGAGCTGGAGATCCTGAAGCGGGGCACTCCGGTGTGGTACTCGCTGTGGGCGGTAGGCAAGTGGGCGATCCCGTTGCTACTGGTGCTGAAGATCGGCCTGGCCACCCTCTCGCCGGACAGCGTACGGCGACGCAAGCCGGTCAGATGACGGGTAGCTTGCGGGTCACCAGCAATCGGATCTCGGTCATGTCCTCGATGGAGTAGGCGATGCCCTCACGGCCCAGGCCGCTGTCCTTGACCCCGCCATAGGGCATGTGGTCCACCCGCCACGACGGTACGTCGCCGATGACCACGCCCCCCACCTCCAGGCGGTCCCAGGCCAGCTGGGCTTTGTAGATATCGCGGGTGAAAACCCCGGCTTGCAGGCCGAAGACGCTGTCGTTGACGCGGTCCAGCGCTGCCTCGTAGTCCTGGTACGGCTCCAGGATCGTCACCGGCCCGAACGCCTCGGCGTGGCTCAGCGGCTGGTCGTCCGGCACCCCCTCCAGGACCGCCGGTTCCAGCATCGCCCCCTCGCGGCCGCCGCCACACAGCAGCTGGGCGCCCGCCTCGACGGCGGACCGGATCCAGCCCTCCAGGCGTATCGCCTCCTTGTCGGAGATCATCGGCCCGATGAAGGTCTCCTCCTCGGCCGGCGGTCCCATCTTCAGTCCCCGGACCGCCTCGACCAGCTGGCCGCGGAAAGCCCCGTACACCGACTCGTGAACGAAGATCCGCTGCACGCTGATGCAGCTCTGGCCCGACTGGTAATAGCCGCCGATGACGATACGGGCCACGGCGTCGGCCAGGTCCGTGTCCGGCTCGATGACCACGGCGGCGTTGCCACCCAGCTCCAGCACCACCTTCTTTTTGCCCGCCTTGGCCTTGAGCATCCAGCCCACCTCGGGCGAGCCGGTGAAGCTCAGCAGCTTGAGCCGCTCGTCGGTGGTGAACAGCTCCGCCCCATCCCGGGTGCACGGCAGGATCGAAAACGCCCCGCGGGGCAGATCCGTCTGTGCCAGCACCTCGCCGATGATCAACGCCCCGATGGGGGTCATCGAGGCGGGTTTGAGCACGAACGGGCAGCCCGCGGCGATGGCCGGCGCCACCTTGTGGGCCGCCAGGTTGAGGGGGAAGTTGAACGGCGAGATGAACGAGCAGGGCCCCAGCGGCACCCGCCTGGTCATCCCCGAATACCCCGCCACGCGGGCGGAGATCTCCAGCGGGATCACCTCTCCGCCGATGCGTACCGCCTCCTCGGCGGCGATGCGGAACGTCTCGATGAGCCGGGACACCTCGCCGCGGGCGTCGCGGATCGGCTTGCCCGCCTCGGCGCACAGGCTCAGCGCCAGCTCCTCGGAGCGCTCCTCGAAGCGGGCCACGCAATGGTCCAGCACCGCCTTGCGTTCGTATGGTGCCATGGCCGCCATCGGCCCGGTGGCCTCCACCGCCGCGGCGATGCCTCGGTCGATGGCCCCCGGATCGGCCATGGCCACGCGGGCGTAGATCTCGCCGCTATATTTGTCGGTGACCACCAGATCGGCGTTGGGGGAGAGGGGTTCGTTGGCCAGGTAGTAGGGATAATCGGTCACGGCAATCTCCCGGGATCCGCGTTCAGCCACGGATCATGATCAGCAGCATCTTGAATCGTTCCACCGCGTCGAGGGCGTGGGGAATGTCTGCCGGCATCAGCACCGTCTCCCCGGTCCGCGCCACGACCTTGCGGCCGTCGATGGTCAACTCGGCGGCACCGTCGAGGATCTGGACGTAGGCATCGAAGGGCGCCGTGTGTTCGCTCAGCCCCTCCCCCACGTCAAAAGCGAACACGGTCAGCGTGCCGGCCTTGGATTTGGCCAGCGTGCGGCTCACCACGGATCCGGGGGAATACTCCAGCAGCCCGGCCAGGTCGGTTGGGGTGGCAACATCGATGGCTCCGCCGGTCCTCTTGCGTTCGTTCATGGCGCTCTCCTACCCCTCTTGTGGGGCTGACGGGTTCGGGAATCAACAGACACGGTAGATCCGGCGGGGCGGGCGGGTCTACCCCGAGTGGTCCATGGCCGTACAAGTCGCCATGCTCGCCGACGGATCTCCGAACCTCGGACGACGACCCCAGACCAAAAAAAATGCCCTTTCGCACGATTTGCTGTATTCAAGTACCTGAATACCGCTTATAGTCGGACCATGACGAACGAACAACCGGTCAGCGCACCGAAAGGAATCTCCAAATGAGCATGTTTTGTTACCAGTGTCAGGAAGCATTGAAGGGCGAGGGATGCACGGCCAGGGGCGTCTGCGGCAAGACCGACGACGTGGCGGCCCTCCAGGATCTGCTGGTCTGGCTGGCCAAGGGTATCGCCTACTACGGCACCCAGCTGGAGCAGCGGGACGAGGCGGCAGACCGCTTCGTCGCCGAGGCGCTGTTCGCCACGGTCACCAACGTCAACTTCGACGCCAAGCGGTTCGGCGAGTTCGCCACCGAGGCCCTGGCCCATCGGGACCGGCTGGCGGCCCAGGCCGGTACGGACGGCGCCCCCGAGTTCGCCACCTGGAAGCCCGCCGGCGACTCCCTGGCCGAGCTGGAGGCCAAGGGCCGCAGCGTAGGTGTCCTGGCCGACGCCGGCCTGAACGCCGACATCCGCTCCTTGCGCGAGCTGCTGACCTACGGCCTCAAGGGCCTGGCCGCCTACACGGACCACGCCTACGTGCTGGAGCACACGGACGACGCGCTGCTGCCCTTCATGCAAGAGGCGCTGCTGCTGACGACCAATGACGACGCCGGTGTGGACGACCTGGTGGGCATGGTGATGCGCGCCGGCGAGATGGGGGTCAAGGCGATGGCGTTGCTGGACGGCGCCAACACGGGCACCTACGGCAAGCCCGAGCCCACCGAGGTCTCCCTGGGTACCACCCCCGGTAAGGGCATCCTCATCAGCGGCCACGACCTGCGGGACCTCTCCGACCTGCTGGAGCAGACCCAGGGCACGGGCATCAACGTGTACACACACGGTGAGATGCTGCCGGCCCACGCCTACCCGGCCTTCAAGAAGTACGACAACCTGGTGGGCAACTACGGCGGCGCCTGGTTCGACCAGGCCAAGGAGTTCGAGGCCTTCAACGGCCCCATCCTGATGACCACCAACTGCATGGTGAAGCCCCGCAAGAGCTACATCGACCGCATCTTCACCACCGGCCACGTCGGCTGGGACGGTGTGGCCCACATCGAGCCGCGCCGCGCCGGTGAGCCCAAGGACTTCTCCGCCGTCATCGCCTGCGCCAAGGGCTGCGACGAGCCCACCGAGCTGGAGACCGGCACCCTCACCGTCGGCTTCGCCCACGACACGGTGATGTCCGTGGCCGGCACGGTCATCGAGGCGGTCAAGGGCGGCGCCATCGACCGCTTCGTGGTGATGGCCGGCTGTGACGGCCGCCACAAGGAGCGCAACTACTTCACCGACGTGGCCGAAGGGCTGTCGGACAAGACCATGATCCTCACCGCCGGCTGCGCCAAGTACCGCTACAACAAGCTGGATCTGGGCGACATCGGCGGCATCCCGCGGGTGCTGGACGCCGGCCAGTGCAACGACAGCTACTCCCTGGCGGTGGTGGCGTTGGCCCTCAAGGACGCCTTCGAGCTGGACGACATCAACGACCTGCCCATCTCCTACGACATCGCCTGGTACGAGCAAAAGGCGGTCATCGTGCTGCTGGCGCTGCTCCACCTGGGCGTCAAGAACATCCGCCTGGGGCCGTCCCTGCCGGCCTTCATCTCCCCCAACGTGCTCAACGTGTTGGTGGAGACCTTCGGCATCAAGCCCACCGGCACCGTGGAGGCTGACCTGGAAGCCATCGCGGCGGGGAACTAGAGCATAGGACCAACGCAGGCGCTCAGGGGCTCGTCCGGACCGGCCGGAACCCCTGGGCGCTGTTGCGCTCCCCTTCCCTGTTCTTGATGTCCTGGCCGTCGGCCATCCCCCGATGACTCAAGGGTTGATCACCCGAAACCGGCGCGCACGAACACGCGTGGCCAGGGCCTCGGCCGCCCCGATCGTCTCGCGGTTGCGGGGATGCGCGCGGAGGCGGACCTCGAACGGTATCTTGGCCTCCTGTAGCTGCTGCAGCCCGCGTAATGTCTGGATGAACGCTCGTGGCGCCCTCGCCATGGCGTCGTGGACCGCGCCGTCGCCGGCGTTGAGGAAGACGATGACCTCGTCGATGCCCAGCGATCGTACACGGGCGACCTGTTCGGGGATGGCCAGCATCCGGCCGTTGGTCCGTAGCGCGACCTCCCGGTACTGGAGGCTCCGCGCCAGGGCGGTCAGCCGCTCCAGCGACGTGCCGAGCAGCGGTTCGCCGCCGCCGATCTCGACGCGCCGGTACCCCCGGAGCCACCCCCGGCGCAGCTGCCACGTCGCCGCATCGACGGGGGCTGGTGTGCCCGCCGCGGCCGGACCATCGACGCAGTGCACGCACCGGTTGTTGCACGGTGATCGGGTATCGACGAACAGCGTCTGACCCTCCCGATCCCCGGGGTCCACCAGCGGGACGCAATCGTCCCAGCCGTAGCCCTCCACATACCGCTGCCATATCCCCGGGCACGACGTGTCGAGGGCACAGCCCCGGCACGGTGGCCCCTTGATCTTGCCCTCGGCCGGGTCATAGACGCTGACGGACCGGCCACGGACCAGGTGCCAGGTGTCCTGCACCCACTCCACACCCCCGGCGCAGGCCGGCACGCGCGACAGGGACTGCTGCGGCGCATTGAAGTCCAGCCCGCTGGCGTCGGCGTGCCGCATCACCTCGCGGTACCGCGGGACCACCTGCTCGAAAAGCTCGTCCGCGTGCCCGCGGGGTTCGACCACGTTGAAGCCGACGTGGTCGGCACCGTAGCGCCGGACCAGGGCCACGATATCGGCGAAGGCGCCCAGGTTCGCGCGGACGACCGTGCTGTTGACCAGCAGGGTCAGGCCGTGGTCCAGGCGCAGGCCTGCCACTACGCCCAGCCCCTCGATGGCCTGGCCGAAGGAGCCCGGCCGCCGGGTCACCGCGTCATGGGTCGCGGCATCCGGCCCGTGGATGGAGAAGGTCACCTCGTTCATGCCCCGATCGAGCAGGTCGGCGCAGAGCGACCGGCGCCTCAACAACCGGCCGTTGGTGACCACCCCGATGGTGCGGTACCCCAGGCCCGCCGCGGCGCTGATGAGGTCCGGCAGCAACGGGTTGAGGGTCGGCTCCCCGCCGGTGAAGGTCACGTCGTCGAGCTCCTGGCGGTGATGGCGCAGGTCGGCGGCGTACTCCTCCAGCTGCCGTTGCTCGGCCTGCTCCCCGCCCCGATCGATGCAGAACACGCAGCTGTTGTTGCACCCGGGCCCCGTGGGGATGTGCAGGATCGGGTTCGAGGTCGGCATCACCGGCGCGGTCCTTTCATCGTGCCGATAGTACCCCGGGCGCCACCGCCCTCGCCTCCATTCCCTTTCTTGTCCTGGCCGTGTGCCTGTAGAATCCCCATCGAGAGGGGACCCGGGCCATGTCCAGCAAGCACTCCGGATCGGATACCAAGGTCAAGGCGTCGCCGATCAAGACGGTGGCTCACCTGACCGACCAGTTCATCGAAGATCTCGACCTACCGCCCCTGCCCGACAGCCCCCAGCGGCTGGCAGACGCAGTGCGCGACCGCATCAACGCCCACCTGTTCCGCCTCAAGGAGTCCCGCCGGGACCGCTACCACACGCCCTTCGAGATCCGGCTGGTGCGGGACACCCACCGCATCGTGCTCACCGCCTACGAGCTGGGGCTGCCCGACGCCGAGGCCCACTACGCGCAATTCCGGGAGCTGGTGGAGGAGATGGGATACGAGCGGACGGACGTGGGGTACCGGCGGAAGCCGGAGTGATGGAGGGGCCGGGCGGGGGGGTGGCGAGGGTCGTCAGGCGTGAGGTGGGATCGGTTTAGTTGAAGATCAGGTACCAGTCGTTGAGGGTACCCGTGTCGCCGTAGTAGGCGTCATAGATCTCCAGCTGCCAGTAGCCGTATGGATCCTCGCCGTCGAAATCACTCAATGTACCGGTAGGCTGCCAGCTGCCGGTGAATGGAGCGGTGCCGTCGGTAATGAGGTCAGCCGCCTCGTCATCCAGCACCGTGGCGGTGAAATCGTCGCTACTGCCGCCGACACCGGAGAATAGCTCCACTATCGTTCCCAGTGGGCTCGTCAGGTAGACGGATAGGTCGGAGTCCCAGGTGTGGGTGATGTCCACCAGCACGTCCAGGTCCACGATGGCGGCCTGGCCATCGACGTATTCATAGACGTAGAGGCTGGTGACGTCCACGATCGATCCGGTGTCGGCTACCTCGCAGGGGCCGCTGGTGATGGATAGCGCCCAGTCGTTGACTGGTACCCTCGTCGCCGCCCGCGTCGTCGGTGATCTCCAGCGTCCAGGTGCCGGTGGGATCTTCGCCGTCGAAATCGGACAGTGAGCCCTCGGGCTGCCAGCTGCCGGTGAACGGTGCGTTGGCTGAGTCGTCGAAGTCGGCGATGGCGTCGGCCGCCTCGTCGTCCAGCACGGTGGCGGTGAAATCGTCGCCGCTGCTGCCGATGTCGGTGAACAGCTCGACGGTCGTTCCGGACGGGCTGATCAGGAACACGTCCAGGTCGTCGTCGAAGGTGTGGGTGATATCGAGGTAGACGTCGATGTCGTCGAGCCGGCTGATGCCGGCCACGTCCACGTAGAGCGAGATCGTGGTGTAGCTGACGATGGCGTCGTCGTCGTCGTCGTCAAATTCCGCGAGGGTACCGTCGATGAAGCCGTCGCAGTTGTTGTCGACGCCGTCGCAGTCTTCCGTCGCTCCCGGGTTGATCGTCGCATCCGCGTCATCGCAGTCGCCGCCGTCCACGACGTAGCCCGAGGGGGCCGCACAGTCGTCCACGGTGGTGGCGTCGTCGCCGTAGGTGTCGCCATCCGCATCCGCGTAGAAGGTGAGCAGGACCCCTTCGTCGATGTTGCCGTCGCAGTTGTCGTCGATGGCGTTGCACACCTCGACGGCGCCGGGGTAGACCGCGGCGTCCGCGTCATCGCAGTCGGTGCTGTCGGCCACGTAGCCCGAGGGGGCCGCGCAGTCTTCGATGGTGGTGTTGAGGTCGCCGTAGGTGTCGCCGTCTGCGTCGGCGTAGAAGGTGGTGGTGACCCCTTCGTCCACCGTGCCGTCACAGTTGTCGTCGATGGTGTTGCACACCTCGACGGCGCCGGGGTAGACGGCGCCGTCGGCGTCGTCGCAGTCGCCGTCGCAGATCATGAAGCCGTCCGCGTCCGCGTCCACTTCGTCGGCACCGGCGGCACCGTCGCAGTCGTCATCGATGCCGTTGCAGGCCTCGGCCGCGCCGGGGTAGATGTCCACGTTGCCGTCGTCGCAGTCGCCGTCGCAGATCATGTAGCCGTCCGCGTCGTCGTCGACCTCGTCGGCAGCCGGTGCGCCATCGCAGTCGGTGTCGATCCCGTCGCAGCCCTCGTCGGCGTCGGGATGGACATCGGCGTTGTTGTCGTCGCAGTCGACGTCGTCGGTGTAGCCGTCACCATCCGCGTCCGTGCCGGCGGTGTCGTCGTCGTCCCCCGTGGTGTCATCGTCGTCCCCCGTGGTGTCGTCGTCGTCACCGGTGGTGTCGTCGTCGTCCCCAGTGGTGTCGTCGTCGTCCGCGGGCTCCTCGCAGCCCATCGTCGTGAAGCCAAATATCAGGCAGATGCCCAACAGAGATCGCAGAAGTGCTTTGGATACCATCCGAACTCGTCCCTTTCGCCCCGCAGTCCGCTAAACAGCCCCCCGGCCGTGAGAGTCCACTTCACACCGGAGGGGCCACGCAACATAGACGATCAGGTAGGAATCTCCAAAGCCTTTAACAACATCGATATTGTCGAGTTTTCCTATCGAAAACTGGTTCGGCGGGGCCCACTACGCCCGTTTGCGCGAGCTGACGGCGGGGGCCGGTGTGATGAAAGGGTTGGTTGGTGGGGGGGGGACGGGGGGGGCGTCAGCCGTGAGGCGGGATCAGTTGAAGATCAGGTACCAGTCGTTGAGGGTGCCCGAGTCGCCACCGGCGTCGTCGTACACCTCGAGCTCCCAGTAGCCGTAGGGATCCTCGCCGTCGAAGTCGGACAGCATGCCCTCGGGCTGCCAGCTGCCGGTGAACGGGGCGTATGTGGCGCTATCAAAATCGATGATGGCGTCGGCCGCCTCGTCGTCCAACACGGTGGCGGTGAAATCGTCGCCGTAGCTGCCGATGTCGGAGAACAGCTCCACGGTCGTTCCCAATGGGCTGGTCAGGTAGAGATTGAGGTCGTCGTCGTAGGTGTGGGTGATGTCCACCAGCACGTCCAGATCCACCACCGGGTCGCTGGACTCTACGAGCTCGTACACGTACAGGCTGGTGTAGTCGGCGATGGCGCCGCTGGTAGCCACGTCGCACCCGCCCATGGTGATGGACAGCGCCCAGTCGTCGAGGGTACCCGTGTCGGCCGAAAAATCGTCGGTGATGGTCAGCGTCCAGGTCCCCAGCGGATCTTCGCCGTCGAAGTCGGCGAGGGTGCCTTCCGGCTGCCAGCTGCCGGTGAACGGGGCGTAGGTACTGCTATCGAAGTCGGCGATGGCGTCGGTGGCCTCGTCATCCAGCACGGTGCCGGTGAAATCGTCACCGGTGCTGCCGATGTCGGTGAACAGCTCCACGACCGTACCCGCGGGGCTGGTCAGGAAGATGTCCAGGTCATCGTCGTAGGTGTGGGTGATGTCCAGCAGGACGTCGATGTCGTCGAGCCGGCCCGAGTCGATGATGTCCACGTAGAAGTAGGTCGAAGAGTTGTCGGCGATGGCCCCGTCGTCGTCGTCGTCGTATTCGAGGATAGCGCCGTCAATCAAACCGTCGCAGTCGTTGTCGACGCCGTCGCAGGCCTCGGGGGCGCCGGGGTAGAT